>JBDNDE010000001.1:0-63149 GCA_046719305.1 Gemmataceae bacterium
GGTCCACGCCGAGAGACGATTGCACCCGAGGGGTAGCAAGGAATTACGTCGGTGCGCAATTTTTTTTCCGTTTTTCTGCGAAAAACCCCTTTTCAATCTGCGAAACGGTGGTTATGATGGGATTGGGTCGGGCGTTGACTTGAGAGGTGATGGGCGACGCCTAGCGAGCTACGACCCGACCTACTGCCTCATTCCTTGGGGAACCCACTGGGTTCCCCGTTTTCTTTTTCTCCTTATTTCCTACTCCTTGCTCTTGCTCAATCAATCATCCGATGCTTTGTCAGGTTCGGCCAATTATGTCGATTGCCGGGTGCATAACTCGACGTTTCCCCTGCTGATCGCTATCGTGTCCTAAGCGAAAGCCGGCCCGGCCACTGGAGGGGAACTCCGCCATGCTACACCTCGGATACCGCCTGCTGACCCGCGCGGATCTACATGCCTTGTGGAAACTATTCTGGAACCTGGGCGTCAAAGGGATGCTCTCCGTCCAACACCACAAGTCACGCCTGAAACGCGGCGAGGTGTTCCCGCCGTTTCTTTACCTCAGCGTCATCAACTCGTGCAATCTGCGTTGCCAGGGGTGCTGGGTGGACGTAGCGGCCAAGCAGCAGACCATCAGCCCCGAGGCGTTTGACCGGCTGTTGAACGAAGCCAAACGCATGGGCAACAGTTTTTTTGGGATCGTGGGCGGCGAGCCATTCATGCATCCAAAACTGCTTGATATGCTGGCACGTCACCCCGATGTTTACTTTCAAGTGTTCACCAATGGCCAATTTATCACGCCCCAGCGAGCCAAACGGATTCGGCAGTTGGGCAATATCACACCGTTGATCAGCATTGAAGGCAACGAGGTGGTCAGCGACCAGCGCCGTGGCCGCTCCGGTGTGCTGAACAAAACCTTGGAAGGACTAAAAAACTGCCTGGCCGAGAAGGTGATGACCGGGGTCTGCACCAGCGTTTGCCAGACGAACATCGACGACTTGCTCAACGAGAAGTGGATCGACACCCTGATCCACATGGGCGTTCTGTACACTTGGTTTCATGTGTATCGCCCGATGGGACCTGACGCGTGTACCGACCTGTGTCTTACGCCGGAACAACAATTGCGCGTGCGAAAATTCGTCGTGGAGATGCGCGCCAAGAAGCCCCTGATTATCGTCGATGCTTATCACGATGGCGAGGGCCGCGCCTTGTGTCCGGCGGCTACCGGGATTACCCACCACATCAACCCCTGGGGGGACATCGAACCGTGCCCCATCGTGCAATTTGCTAAAGAGTCGATCCACGACCCCCGGCCGCTCCGCGAGGTGTTTCGGCAGTCGGCTTACCTGCGCGAGTTTCGCGAACTGGCTGCTCAAACCACCCGTGGTTGCATCGTGTTGGAACGCCCAGATCTGCTGGCGGAGTTGGTCCAGCGGCACGGCGCCAAAGATTCCACGGCTCGCCAGACCGCCATGGCCGAATTGAAAGCTCTGCGGCCACGCACTAGCCAATACAATCCGGCCAACGAGGTTCCGGAGAAAAGTTGGCTGTATCGGCTGGCGAAGTATTTCTGGTTTAACGATTTCGGGGTCTATCGCGACCACGACCGTGACCATGCGGTCCGCTCGGCACCGGCGGTACTAAAGCAAGCAGGCTCCCCCACAGTCGGGGTTGGCTCCTAGGCTCCAGGATCCCACTACGGAGGCTCCGGCGATGTTGCTGGCGTTGTGCCTGATATTCGCTTCACCTGTTGAAGATCTGCATGCCTCGATCGGCCAACTGGCATCCCAAGAGGCAGTTCGCCTGCTCGATAAGCCGCTGGATCTGAAATTGGCTGACTTCCGAGGTACTCTCACAGCCGTCGAGCCGGCCAAGCGTCTCACGGTTGAAGTACGTGACTTGGCCCTGGCCAAGGATCGCGTTAGGCTGCTTTTAACTCTCCAGGGAGAGTTTGACCTGGCCGGCCAACTTGACGTCGGCGAGAAACCGTTCGACCTCAAGGCCCGCCTGCGCCTCAAAGCCACGAGCCATGGCCGCGCCACGCTCACGCTGGAAAAACGCGACTTCATTATTCGCCCAGCAGTGCAGAAGTTCGAGTTGACCGAGATCGAGGTGGTGTCTTTCGAACCGAATCTGTTGTTGGGCGGCAAGGCGCTGATCGCCAACGTCATTCGCGGGCTGGTCAACGGCCGACGTGCTGAACTGGACAAATTACTAGCGGAGAAGCTGCAACCGTTGACTTTGCCGCGTCCGGCGGTGATTAGTGGTCCAGCCCCCGCAGGAGACAATCCGGTTTTGCGTCGTTACGCTCAGAGTGTGATCTTGTCGCGGTTGGTCGAACATGATTCGCCCAAGACCGGCTTAGCTCTGTCCGAGCGCGACCCAGCCTTTAGTGTCAGCGGCAACGCCTGGTTGCATCGCCCGACCACCCAGGCCAAGGTCGAAGTCGATCGCCTCGTCCTGCGGGATGGGGTACTACTTGCCGGCGGGCAGGTCGAAGTGCCTGCCGTCGGTCAGGCCACTTTCGACATTCCTGGTACCGTGCGGGTTGAGTCGGACTTTCAGCTTACCTTGGTCGCTCAACTCGAAGGCGACCTGCAATTCCAAGGCGCTGCTCTGGCAGGGGGCAACGTCTACACGCTAGCTGCCAGCATTCGCGACCTGCGGATCGGGGCAGTCCCCGTGCGTCTCCTCTCCCGTGCTGTCGAACGTGTCTTCAATCGTGTCTTGGCCGTGGCCGCTACCGAGTATCGCGGCCAAATCGAGAGCTACGCCGGCGGCGCGAAGCGTGAACGGCTAGTAGCGGCGGCGTATCGTCTAGCACTGCTGCGCGAACCGGATGCTGCGGGCCACAAGGGGTTTCAGGAACTGTTAGAGACGCAACCGCCGCGTGAAATCTTGGCCCGGTTGCTGGCCTCGCCCGAATTCGAGGAGAAGTTCGTCAAGGGAAAAAAAAAGGCCGAAGTCATCGCGGCCGTCTACCGGGCGGGGCTGGCGCGGGATGCCGGCGTGGCGGAGATCGCCCATTGGGAGAAGTGGCTAGCTCAACCCGAGACGCTGTATGAAGAACGACGTGTCCGCAAGGGGCTGTTACGTTTCGAGGTCGAGCGGGTTGCTGTGGGCACGCGTCAGCGCACCTATCGCGACCTGATCACCGTCGTCCTGCAGAGCGACGAATACCGCCAACACTTCGGCAACGGCCTGCCTTACCAGCGCTGAGGTTGATAAACTATCTCTAAAAGCTCATCTCGCCCTGCACGACCTGCTGAGGAATTCTCTCCATGTTTCGACCACTTCTGCTGGCCGCCATGCTGCTGAGCGTGGCTATCGGTTTCGCTCAGTCGCCGCCCAAGACGGATCCGTCCTCGTTCATTCTCAGCACCAACGACCTGGAATTCACCCTCTGGGCCAGTGAACCGCTGTTTGTCAATCCCACGTGCATGGATGTAGATCACAAAGGCCGTGTCTGGGTGTGTGAGTCGGTCAACTACCGCAACAAACTCCGTCGCCTGCCCAAGCTGACCCGTCCCGAAGGCGACCGCATCGTGATCCTCGAAGATGACAAAGGCTCCGGTCGCGCTACCAAGGCTACCACCTTCTACCAATCGCCGACTCTGCTGGCCCCGTTGGGCATTGCCGTTGCCCCGTATCCCGACGGCAAAGGCGTGCGTGTCTTTGTCTGCCAATCGCCAGAACTCTTTGTCCTGGAGGACCGCGACGGCGATGGCAAAGCGGATGGACCGCCGCAGCCGCTGCTTAAAGGGTTCGGTGGCTTCGACCACGATCACGGCGTGCATAGTGTGCTGATCGGCCCAGATCGCCGGCTGTATTTCACCGTGGGCGACTCAGGGGTCAATGGCCTGCAATCCAGCGATGGCAAAGGCCGCAAGTGGAGCAGCAACAGCAGCGATTGCCGGGCCGGCACGGTGTGGCGCTGCGAACTGGATGGGACCCAACTGGAACTCTTAGCTCACAATTTTCGCAATAATTACGAGGTCGCTGTCGATAGTTTTGGAAATATGTTCCTCAGTGACAACGATGATGACGGCAATCAACAAACCCGCATTTGCCATGTCATACCTGGCGGCAACTACGGCTATCATCCGCGTGGCAAAGGGCAGACCCACTGGCACGAGGAACAGCCCGGAGTGATGCCGAAAATCTTGCGCACCTACTTTGGCTCACCAACGGGCATGTGCATCTACGAGGGGCACTTGCTACCCAAGAAATATCATGGCATGCCCTTACACACTGATGCCGGACCGCGCCAGGTGCGGGCGTATCATCTCAAGCCTAACGGTGCCAGCTACGCGGTGGAGCGAGAGGATCTCGTCGAGGGCAAAGATGCTCAGTTCCGACCCAGTGACGTATGCGTTGGCCCCGATGGGAGTGTCTACGTTGCCGACTGGCATGATCCGATCGTGGGCGGCCACGCCATGCGGGACACCACCACCGGGCGGATTTATCGCCTTGCCCCGAAAGCGAACCAACTCGCCAACCCGCCTAGCGACGTCTCCACGACAAAAGGCCTCACTCAAGCCCTGGCCTCGCCCAATCTCGCTACCCGCGCGCTGGCCATGGCTCGCTTGGCCGAACTGCCCCCGGCCCAGACCCGCGCGATCCTCACCGAGGGGTTGCGGCAGAAAGAAAACGCGATCCTCCGAGCCCGCGCTGCCTGGATGTTGACCCGTTTGCTGGGCGATCGCGTCCGCTTGGCCGACGATCCCGACCCGCGTTTTCAGGTGCTCGATCTGCGTCTGTCGCTCGATGCCAAGGACCGGCTCCAACGCATCCAAGAAGCAATTGCACGCCGACCTGACCAAAGCGTTTGTCGGGAAGCACTCATTCAGTTGCGTGATCTGCCTGCAGAGCAGATCCGTGAGCCTCTTTATGCTCTTATGAAACGCTACGATGGCAACGATCGGCATTACTTGGCCTGTATCGGTATCGCGGTCGGCCACCACGACCACGAACGACGCGAGGCGCTTCTAGCCGACTTTGGCAAACAATTCCCCGAGTGGAACGACCAGGTGGCCGGTTTGGTGTTCGAGTTACGGCCTCCAGGCGTGGTAGCGCTACTGGTGAAACAACTGGCCGATCGCAGCAAGAGCCAGGCTCAGCGTCTGGCCCTGATCGACACGTTGGCCTCGCAAGACGACCCCGCTGCGGGGCAGGCTTTGCTAGCAACCCTGGCGGACCACTCCCCGAGCGTGCGTAGCCGTGCTTTGGAAAAGCTACGCGAGCTGTTGCCGACCCGTTGGGCCAAACTGAAAACCACTCCGCAGCTATCCACTGCCCTTAGACCGCTCTTGGCCGACACCGACCACCAACGAGCGGTGCTGGAATTGATCGGTTCGGCAGGGTTGGAGACGTTGTCCGAAGGTGTCCGTGGGATCGCCCAGGACGAACGCTCCCCCCATCGCACGGTGGCGATTGCTACCTTGGGCCAACTGGGGGGCAAAGCCAACACAAGTCTGTTGATGGGGTTGTGTCGTTCCGATTCCGATACCGTCGGTCCGGCCGCTATCCTCGCTCTAGGGGAATTATCGCGGCAAACGCCCGGCGCCGCTTTGGATCTGCTGGTTAGCTTTCTCAAGGAGGCCGGTAGCAAACGCGACGCGGCCGTCGTGGCGTTGGCCGCTAGTCGCGAAGGTTCGCTGCGTCTGATCTCGTTGCACAGCGAGAACAAGCTCCCTGTTGAATCGGTAGCAGCAGCTGGGCGTTTGCTACGCTCTAGCCCCTACCCCGACATTCAAAAACGAGCCGTTGGCTTGTTCCCCGCGCCTGGCAAGCTCGATCCCCGAAAGCTGCCCAGCATCACCGAACTGGCCAGCCGCAAAGGAGACGCCCAACGCGGCCGCAAACTCTGGGAGGCCAGCCTCAAGTCCGATCTGGCCTGTGCCAAATGCCACAGCGTGGCCGGCCAAGGTGGACAGATTGGTCCGGACCTTTCGCTAATCGGCAAGAAGGCTCCGCGTGAAGCGCTGCTAGAGTCGATTCTGTATCCTAGCAAAGCGATTGCCGATCAGTACCTTACCTGGAGCGTGACTACTAAACGAGGCGTAATCGTTCAAGGTTTGCTGATCCAAGACGATGAAACAGGTGTCGTGATCCGTGACGCCGAAGGCCGCGATACACGGATTAACCCCCCAAACATCGAAACAAAGGAAAAACTGCTCAAATCGTTAATGCCCGACGATCTCGTGGCTCACCTGACTGCCGACCAGTTAGTGGATTTGATTGAATACCTCACCACCCTACGCAGCGCTTCGTTGCGTGTGCCTGTGTGGCATCTGATTGGACCGTTCGACAATGGTTCGGGCATGGCCGGGCTGGACAAACTCTTCCCGCCGGAAAAGGTCATCGACCTCTCGGCTCAATACCCAGGCAAACTAGGCCCGGTGAAGTGGACGACGATTCGACCCAACACAGCGGGCTACGTCGATCTGGCTGCCCACTATGGCCAGAAAAGCTTACAAACGGTCAGCTATTTGTGCAGCCAGGTTGAATCGCCCAGGGAGCAAAAAGCCGAGTTGGTCCTCGGCAGTGATGACGGTGTGAAGATCTGGATCAATGGCAAGCTAGTACATACCTCACGATTAACACGTGCGGCAGTTCCTGAACAAGATCGGATACCGCTGACCCTCCGCAAAGGGGTCAACCAGGTGCTGGTTAAGATCAACAACGGCGATGGACCCCACGGGCTATACTTCACCCTGCTGAGCGAGCAGGAGTTGAAGCCGGTCCCGCTGAAGTGACACGGATCGTTTGCGCGACGAAGCCGCCGACGCTAGTCGGTGGCTCGGTCGCTACGCTACACGGGTTAGCCCTTGTTCTTGATCACCATGATTTTGACAATCTCGACCGCTTCGGAACGCGATAGTTCCAACTGCCCCTGCAACTTGTCTAGGAAATCTTTCTCGTCTTCCTCGACGACGCCGTCGGCCAGGACAATATCGCAGGCGTTGGCAAAAGCGGTGGCGTGTAGTTCAACGGGCAACGCTTCGACGGAGCGTTCCAGCAGTTCGTCTACCCCTTTTCGCTTGAGCAGCCCCAAGAGCCGATTGACCAGTTGACTCCAATTTTTATCTGTGTAACGTGCGTACATCTTCATCCGACCCAGCGTCGTGAAGAGACTCTGCACCTCTTCCTCGGCGATGTGCCCATCACACGCTGAGGCAGCCAACATGATACCGGCGAAGCCTTCGTGGGGGCCGAACGGCTTGGCGGATTCGGTACTTCCAAACAGGTTGTCGAAGAGGCCCATGAGATCCTCGAAATAGGAGAAGCGATCGATCCCACACCTTCGTTAGCAGGGACCGAACCAAGTGTGTGTACGCTTCCAATCGTACTGTTGCTTATCTCATCTATTTCAACCATTGAAGTCAAGGGCCACGGAATGAACTTTCAGCGTGCTAATTCTTTGACCACCTCGGCCAAGGCTGCCGGGTCGTCCTTGGCCTTCAGTAGGTCGATACGAGCTTGGGTCACACCCAACTTGAGTAGCGCCGACTCGATGTTCTTCCACACCGTTTGCCGCTTTTTGCCACGGGCTAGGTAGAGATCGCCGACCAACTCGCCCAGCCGTTGGAGCGAGATCGCATCTAAGTTCTCATAATAACGCTTGACGATCTTTTGCTGATAGGGGGTAAGGTCGGCCATCTGTTCTCTCCTGTTCAGGGGCGAGCCGTCCGCCGCAGTTTACGCAGCAGTGTAGCGAAGCGGCGATAGCTCCGCTAGGCGGGTTGTCGCTCAGGCTTTCACCAGACCCAGCGTTAACTCCTTGCCCTCGACCTTGGCCGACTTGGTTACCGCTGGGGGAGTTGTCGCTCGAGCCGTCGCTAAGGTCTCACCAGCAATGGTGGCCCAGTGAGTGTCGATGGCGGATTGCAACTCAGCCACTGGGCTAGCCAGATAGAGGGTGATGCGGTCCTCGATTTCCAGGCCGCTAGATTTGCGTAGGTCTTGCACCAGCCGCACCACATCGCGGGCCATGCCCTCGGCAGCCAACTGCGGCGTGATGCGGATATCCAACGATACTTGTGTCTGCCGATCGGCCGCCCCTACAAACCCCTCCGGCGCGGTGAGGCTCAGCACGACATCAGCCGGTTCCAGGGTGAAGTCGCCCAGGGTAAACGCTTGGCCCTTGCTGAGCAGAGCGGCGAGCGATTGCGGATCAGCGGCGGCCAGGGCAGCGTTGAGTTCTGGCCAACGTGAACCGAATTTGCCCTGACTGCGAGGCTGGAGTTTGGCCTCACTGTGTAGGAGCGGCTCATCCACCAGTCTAACATGCTTGACGTTTATCTCATCTTGAATCTGATCGACGAACCGCTCCACGGCGCGACGGTCGGCGGCATCACCCGGCCGTACACGCATCTCGGCTAGCGGTTGACGCACTTTGATCTTGGCCGTATTGCGTGCCGATAGGCCAAGGTTGACGAGATTCAAAAGCGCCTGCATATCGGCAACCAAGGCATCATCGAGCAGTGATTCATCGACGCTGGGATAGTCACAGTGATGCACACTGGCTGGCACACTGCCGGTTGGGTGCGTTGCCACCACCAGGTTCTGGTAGATCGTCTCGCTGAGAAACGGCATCACCGGGGCGAACAGTTTGGCCAGCGTCGTTAGCACCGTGTAGAGCGTCTGATAGGCCCCGAGCTTCTCCGCGTCGCGTTGCGCTTTTTGAAACGGCCGTTTGTTCCGGCGAACATACCAGTTGCTGAGTTTGTCATCGACGAAGCGTTCAGCTTCGAGGCAGAAGTTCATGACCTCATACTGAGCAAACGATTCGCGGGCGGTGTGGATGAGGGTTTGCAAGTTGGCCAGAATCCAGCGGTCCAGATCGCTGCGTTGGGCAACAGGAACAACGGGAGCCATCGGGTCAAAGTCGTCCAGCCGGGCGTAATTGCAGAAGAACGCATAGCTGTTCCACAGCTTCAAGACAAATCGCGAGCGTAATTCATCGGCGGGGCCGGGGCCGAGGTTGATATTCGACGCCGGAGCCTGTCGGCAATACAACCAGCGGATCACGTCGGCACCGATGGGCTTATACTTGCCGATGAGCGCTGGAATTTTCTTGCCCTCGATGATCCGCTCCCCCTCGTACACTTCCAGATACCCCGCCGGCAGACCGCCTTTATCGGCCGCTTGCTTGGCCTGAACCTCGAGCGGCTGTTTAGGATTACGCGGCACAAACAGTTCATAGCCGCTGTCGGCGGCACCATTGAATTCGATGGAGTTGCCCTTGGATTTGTGCATCTCTTGACCGTTCTGGTCGCGTACTAGGCCATGACCCAGCAACACTTTGAACGGCGGACGGTTCTCCATCATCGTGCTCATGGCTAGGATGGCGTAGAACCAGTTACGGAACTGGCCCGGGAAACATTCGGTGATGAAGTCGGCTGGGAACCATTTCTCCCACTCGGCCCGATCGTGGTTGTAACCCAGCGTAGAATAGGGCACGATTCCCGCATCTAACCAGGGGTTGCCAACATCGGGAATCCGGCTCATCAAGTTGCCGGTCTTAGGATTGCGAATCTTCACCTTGTCGATGTAAGGCCGATGCGGGGTGTGGCCAACAAATTCGTGCCAGCCTTCAACGGCACGTTCTTTCAGTTCTTCATAGCTGCCGATCACCTCGAACTCGCCGGTGACCTCGTCGACCCAGATGGGCAGCGCTAACCCCCAATAGCGTTTTTTGGAGATCATCCAATCGCCCATATTCCACAGCCAATCGCGCTCGCGAGCTCGGCCATTGATGCTCTCGGGTAGGAAGGTGACTTGATCGACGATCTTCATGATCGCGCCGCGGAAGCCTTCTTCGCTGTGGCGCGGCCCCATGTGGATGAACCATTCATCGACTAGGCGGTAGAGCAACTCCGTCTTGCAGCGCCAGCAGTGCGGGTATCGGTGGACGTAACGCTCGATGGCAAACAGCCGCCCTGTTGCCTTGAGATGCTCGAACACCACGTCGGCGGTGGTCGGATCAACCGCATGTTTGCCGCTCAGTGGGCCAAAACCCTCGAGAAAGACGCCAAACTCATCGAGCGGAGCGATCGGCGGCAGACCGTTCTCTTTGCCCCAGGTGAAGTCGATCTGGCCGCAGCCCGGCGCAGTGTGGACGATGCCCGTACCTTCGTTTTCGGTGACATCCTCGCCGCCGGAAATGACGCGATGGGCCTCCGCTGCGCAGATGGCCCCATTCCAGCCGCGTTGCTGGGCGACGCGTGAGACCAGTTCGGGATAGCCGCCCGGATGCTGCTGCGCCGGCGTGTCATCAAACGGGCCGACATAGCGTAGCCCGAGTAATTCCTGCCCTGACACCTCCCCTAGAACAACATAGCCGTCTTTGCCGGCCTTTTCCTTGAAGATCTGCTCAATGGATTTCAGATGAGGCACACCGTCGATCCAGGCCCGCTTGCCCTTCTTGGCTGTGGCGTCGCCCTCGGATTCCGCGTCGAGGCCGGCTTCGCCACCCTCCATGCGATTAAGCTTAAAAGCCCCCTTGGCAACGTAGTAGAGTTCGTCCTTGAGTTTCACGCGTAGATACGTCAGTTTGGGATTGACCGCCGCACCGACGTTGCTGGAAAGTGTCCAGGGGGTGGTGGTCCAGACCAGCAGGTTTTCGCCGGGCCGATCCCGCAGCGGAAACTTGACAAAGACGGCCCGGTGTTCGATCTCCTTGTACCCCTCCTTAATCTCCTGCTCCGAGATACCCACACCACATCGGCCGCACCAGGGCATGGCATCGTAGCCGCGGTAGATCAGCCCCTGGTGATGGCACTTTTGCAGAAACTTCCAGATGGTGTAGTTGTTCTCCTCGGAGAGAGTGAAGTAGGACTTCCGTTGGCCGGCGGGTTTGGCCCAGTCGGCGTCGGTGCGGTCCCAGTTCATCCAGTAGCCCAGGCGAATGGATTGCTCGGTCTGCACGCGGGCGAACCGGTCGACGCGGTCCTTGCACGCCTGGACGAATTTGGCAATGCTAGCGTCGCGGTCGCCGGGCACTAGGTTCTCGATGTCACGCTTGGTCCGCAGCTGCAGTTCCTTCTCTACCTCCACTTCGACCCACAACCCCTGACAATCGAAGCCGTTCTGATATCGCAGCCGCTGGCCGAGCATGGCATGGAAACGTTGATAGGCGTCCTTATAGGTACGGCCCCAGGCGTGATGGACGCCCATCGGGTTGTTCGCGGTTATAGGGCCATCAAGAAAGGACCAGATGGGGCCATTTTGGTTCTTTTCCACCAATCGCTCGAAGGCGTTGATTCGGTCCCAAAAAGCTAACACCTCACGTTCCAGAGCAGGAAAATCAACTTGCGTCTCAACTTTCTCAAACGGCATCGCGAAAAACCTCAGAAGGAATGTTCGATTATTGTAGCAGAATGCCCCCATGTGGTCAGGCGAGGCAGTTGATGGGGCGTACTGCATCCGGCTGCCAGGGCCAGGGCGTTCGCACCTCTCCAGCACCTCGATGGATCAGTCGGCCGCCAAGTATCTTGGGCCGACCTGGTTGACCTCGTTGGCGTTGTCGTTCGCCAATGGGGGTAAACGCGACACTCTCACGCAATTCGATGGGTTAGACATCCCAGCGATTGGCACGTCCCGCAGGGTGTTTGAACGGCTGGTTCCCTCAGCGGACAAGGCACAACTCGAAGAGGCTCGCAAACGCTTGGCCCTGGAGCGCAGCGTATTGGATACCGCCTCAGACGAGGTGAACGCCCTGCAACGCCGACTCGGAGCCAGCGACCAGTATCGGCTGGAGGAGTATCTCACTTCCATTCGGAAACTGGAACGCCGACTGCTGGACACGGACGCTATTTTGCGCGGTGCTCACGACTACCACCACCAAGGTTGTCAGGGCTCGGCAGACAACCCCGATGGGAAACTGATTTCCGCTCGCGACGAGATGGTTTGCGCCTGCCTGGGGCGGCTAATGACCAAACTCGCCGCTTGGCCCGCTAAAGACGGCAGTGTGCTGGATTCCACCGTGCTACTGCTCGGCGGGGCGTAGATTAGCAGCCACTGCGGCAAGAGCTTCCCGACGTTGCTAGCAGGCGGTAAAAAGCTCGGCTTCCGCCACGGTCAGCACCACCGCCGGCAGTCAGGCAAAATGCCGATGTCGGATCTGTACCTCACGATCCTGCAAGAACTGGGCTGCCCAATTAAAAGCATCAAAGATTAAGAGCATCAAAGAAAGCTGTGGCCCCATTGGCGAGTTGCTGGATGAATCCTGTCGGGGTCACTTTTCCTTCGGGGTGACCTTGTCCAGCAGTTTCTTGAAATCGTCGCGGTCATGTAGCAGTTTCAGTTGTGGATCGCGGCGTAGGATGGACGGCGATTCATCGCGGTCCTTGACGCTGAGTTCGATGTAGGTCACCGCCTGAGCGAGTATCTTCTCGCGCTCGGCCTTGTCCTCCGTTCGTCCAGCCAGGTGCATCAAGACCACCGCGGCCTCGTAGCCGCTGCGTTCTCTGGGGTTGTCGCGTTTGGTCATCTCCGAAGCGAGACGGAGAACCTCGTCACGCCGGTTGCGCAAAAGAGCAACCATCGCTTTACATGTTAGAATCTGGAAATGATTCTCACGCCACCTGGGGTAGTCCTTCGCGTAGGCTTCCCACGACTTCAGTGCTTTCTGGAAGGCGGAGAGAGCGGCGAGTCGTTTGCCCTGACGCATCAGTGTCTCTGCAAGATGCACGTGTGTGTTGGCCAGATCGCGACGATACATGCGTATGCGTGGAGCACTATCAACCAACTCGTCCAGCAGTTTCTCTGCCTTTCGGTACTGCAACTCGGCCGTGAGGGGCCGGTCGAGATACAAAAGCAAGAACTTTGCCTGATTGTGCAAGGTGGCCGCGAGGTCAAAGCGAGACATCGCGAGTTTGGGATCCTGACGGACCAGTTCACGCACGATCTCAAGGGCTTCCTCGTAGGCTACATCGGCATCGGCCAACTTCCCCATGCGTGCGTACAATCCTGCCACGGTACCGAGAAGCTCGGAGTAGTGACGTTTTAGGAAAGCCTGATCGGGGTTCGCTTTCAACGCCCTGCGGATCAGGGCTAACGATTCTGCGATTGCTTTGGTCGCTTGGACTGGCTCGTCCTTCAAGACATGGCGAGCGGCTAACTCCATGTACGAATTCGAGAGATCGTGAATGATGTAAGGGTCGGGTTGGAGCTGGACCATCGGCTTAAGCAGGTCGATCGACTTCTGAAAACCGCTGGTGGCCAAGTCATCCTCTTGGCTACCGGCACAGATCGACGCCCGGTTGTGGTACAACGCTGCCAGCGGATACTGGATGGCAAAATCACCCTGGTGACGTTTTAGGGCCTGCTCGCCGTATTCCACGCCCTGCGAAAAAATCTTCTTGGCCAGGTCATCATCAATGTTTCCTTTATAGATACTGGCAAGAGTGTTGTAGGCCATCACGACATCGCCATCTTTGGAAGGAGTGGATTGCAACGCGTGAGCCTTTTTAAACAGGTCGAGTGCCTGCTTGGCATGCTTGATCCCTTCGGTATGGAAACCTAATTCATCGAGCAGATCAGCATAGGTCATCAGCGTGTTCGCATAGTCACGCACATAATCGGGATCATTTGGGTAGCGTTTCACAAGCCTCTCGTAAATCGCCAGGCAGCGTTCCAGGCTGGGGCGAGCTACCTCGTGGCGATATTCCTCGACCATGCGTTTGGAAAGATTGTGGACAACGGCGGCAAGACTGTAGATCACGTCAGGATTATCGCTACCCGTGACGCCCGCTCGCTCCAGGTGAAATTGCGCCTTGAACCATTGCTGATTGGTGTAGGCAATCTTCGCCTCGGACCCATTCCAGCTATCGCTCAACATCAGGCGTGTGGCCCGGGCCTGTTGTTCCTCCTTGTCGGGCAAACGCACCAGTTGCTGCAGTTGATCTTGTAGGATGTTGCCTCGAAATCCTTCGGACAAGCTGGTGAGCCGTACCCCCCGGCGTTGCCAGTTCAACTCCGATTGCACACGGGCGGTCATCACTGGGGGCAAGGGCTTACCGGTTGCCGTGTCCCAAAGACGGAAGCCCTTGACCTCTCGTGTGACTGAATCCACGTTCGTGCAAACAATCTGCAACAGATCCTGGGAGAACCAGGGACGTTCTGTTTCCTCAAAAGGCTTGTCAATCGGTTGATGAGAAAGCAAGTTGCCCGTCTCCACGTCCCAGATTGTGACGCTGGGTTGGGTTTTGAGCACGGTCAACCGCCCCCCGCTCAGACACCCCAGACGCTTGCCATCCGACGAGTAGGCCACCGCATAAATCGGTCCGGCCAGGTGCGGCCTCGCGTCGTATTGCCGGATCGACTTGCCGGAGGGAACCTCGATCTCTCCCAGTTCGTAGCCTGCGGACACGGCCAGGCGTTTGCGGTCGAGGTGATAGGCACAGGTCATCGTGGCCAGGAGGGGCGTTGTTGTTTCCCACAGCAGGTTGCCTGTGGCCGAGCGGCACTCGATACGGGGACCGGGGTGGCGGCTCAGCGACCATTTTTGGTCCGGGTCGCGAACCCCCCAGGAGTTCCGATGTCCATTGACCGACGACATCTGCGCCAATTCTGGCACGGGTCGGTCATCGTACACTTGAACGCCCTGAGAACTGCTCACGACCAGGTAGTGACCATCGGGACTGAAGCGTGCCACAACGGGTCGCAGGTCTCTTTTTTGCTTGGGATACGGGTCAAAGCCAGTTTGCAGTGCCAGCAACTCTTGTTTCGTGAAAAGATCCCACAGCTGGATGCTTCCCGATTCATCGGAACTAACGATCCGTGACAGCGAGGGGTGCCAATCGGCGGAATAAATTGTTCCACGTAGCCCCGAAAGCAGAAAAAGGAAGCGATTGTTGCGGTCTCGCACTGCGATTTGTTCGGACATCTGTTGCAGGTTGTCTGCACCGAAAGAAAGCCACAGGCCCTCTCGGGGAGCGACGGCCCAACCTTGGGTCAGCCCGTCATGCAGCCGCAACTGCGGGAGAATTTTGCCCGACTTGGGGTCATATCGCCGAACCTGGGGGCTACTGGATTCCAGGGTCCAGATGGCATCACCCTGAGGACTCAGCGAGATTTCGCGGATTAGTTGGGTGTCGACGCTCCAGAGGAGCTTGCCGGCCTCGACTTCCAGTAGCGACACCTTTCCACGTTTCCGAGCCAAATCGATACGCGAACCGACCAGCAACTGCTTGCTGTCGGGGCTAAAAGCCACCGCCGTTGTCGGAAGGTTGTCCCTCTTCCAGACCAACTCACCCGTTGCTGCGTCATACAGCCGCAGGTTGTGCTCCGGCTCACCGTCCTCGTCCCAGTTCCCCGTGGCAATCCATCGGCCATCGGGCGACCAGGCGGCCACCCGTGCCGGACGCAACGTGCGAACCAGTTTGCCGGTTGCCAGTTCCCAGACGTAGGCCGGCCCAGCGCCTGCCGTCAGGAGATAGCGGGAGTCAGGCGAAAACGATAGATGGCGTGGCAGATGACTGGCCACCTGCAACCAGCGGGCCTCGAAGCGCGGTTTGATGCTCCAAAAGGTTGAATGGAGGAAGCCTTGCAGCGGCGACACCGCCACATGTTGGCTATCGGCCGTAAAGCTGTAGCTGAGCTGTTGCAAGGCCAGCGGTAAGCGAAAGGCAGTCTTGCCAGTGGTGGACTCCACGAAGGTCAGTCCGTCGCGGTTGCGCAACACCCAGTATTGCCCGTCGGGCGTGATTTGGACAAAGCGACTTCCGGGATGGTTTTCGGATAGGTCGGGTCCAGCCGGTTTGCCGGTGCGCGGCGCGACGATTTCCTGCTTTTCGGGTCGGAGCAGGAAAAGTTCATCCCGCTCAGGATGCAATGCGAAGGAATCCGAGCGGCTCTCTCGCTCTAGGGGCCAGGTACGCGGCTGGCCCGTGCCTGTCTCCCAGATGCGGAGTTGCCCACCCTTAGTGTGGTCCACCGGGCCACCCAACCAGACCAACAACTGACTTTCCCGATCGAAATCAAGTGCATAGCTTCGCGGTGCTTTTGTTTCAAAAACATGCAGCTTCTTGCCCTCACTTGACCAGATCCTCACTCCCGAAGGGCCAGCTGCCGCATAGCTTTTGCCATCGCGTGCATAGGCGACCAGTTGCACGGGATTGCTAGCGTCCTCAGGTGCAGGCAACGGCTTGCCCGAAGGAAATTCCCACCGCAACAGCCCTTTAGGACCACCAGCCAACAGAATCTTCCCATCGGGGCTGAACCGTGGCCGAAGATCGACTGCTACTTCCCCTTGCAGAAGGATCGGCTTTTCTACCTGGCTGAGGTCTACGAGGGCGAACTGATCCGGGCCTACGAAGCCGGCCATGTGCCTCCCATCGGGATGAAACACAACCTGGCCCCCCACACCGTCCACCTGCGTATGGCCATAGTGCATGACGCGGCGGAGGAAATGCCATTCCCACTGGCGTAAATCAGGCGGCACCTGATCGAGCAGATCACAGGCCGATTTGTGGTTGGTCCGCTTCCAGGCTTCAAACGCTCGCGTAATCAGGTTGGCAGCTAAGGCACGCCGAGTGTCGCGTTCGGAGCGTTCCGCCTGTTGACGGGCCTGCGTGGCTTTGGCCTGGGCCGCTTTCGCTTTCGCCTCCTCGGCTTTGGCGCGTGCCTCTTCTTGCTCGGCTTTGGCCTGGGCCTTTTTGGCTGCCTGGGCGGAACGCTCCGCGACGCTCTTCTGGATTCTCGCCTCGTTGGCTTCGCGCTGGGCTCGTTCGCGTTGTTCGGCTTCCTTCTTCTGCGCGTCGGTTGCTTTGTCGCGCTCTTTACTGGCAATCTGCCGTTGTTCTTCGGCTGTTTGGCGTTCTTTGTCCGCCCGATCGCGCTGCAGAGTGGCCCAAAGAGACTGCATGCGCGCGTTATCGGCTTCGCTTTCGGCTCGCAGCCACAATCCCGTCACCAGGATGGAACCTACCAGTGTCAGCGTCACCGCCAGGCTACTCAACGCGGCCACTACTGGGTTGCGTTTGGCCCATTTGGCCGCACGGCCGACTGCGCTCAGTGGCCGAGCCACGATAGGTTCACCAGCCTGATAACGCCGCAGATCGTCGGCCAGTTCCTCGGCCGAGCCATAGCGGCGCGTGGGGTCTTTCTCCAGGCATTTGAGTGTAATGGTATTGAGGTCAACCGGGATGGTAGGAACAAGTTGTTTGGGCAGCACCGGATCGACATTCAACACTTGATGCAACGTCTCGCGGGTGCTGGCTCCCTGGAACGGTGCGCGGCCAGTCAAGCACTTGTACAGAATCGCCCCCAGGGCATAAACATCGGCCAACGGCCCAATGTCGTGGATACGACCGGCGGCCTGCTCGGGAGCCATGTACGATGGGGTGCCCATGATCTGGCCGGTGACTGTTTGGCCGTGATCGTCGTCGAGTTGTTTAGCCAGGCCGAAGTCCGTGATTTTAACCAGGTGATACCATTCATTCGGACCGGCAACCGATTTGCTGGGTAGACTTTGTCCGGGGAGGCGAACATCGCGGCTACTCTGGCGACGAGCCGTCGCTTTGCGGTCGGCGCGATCTAGCCCTTGCAACAACACATTGGCCGGTTTGAGATCGCGATGGATGATCTGCCGCGTGTGCGCGTAATGCATCGCACGCGCCAACACCTCTACCAGGGCGGCCGCCTCAGCCGGAGTCTGTGGTTCGCTTCCCAGATACTGCGACAGATTGATGCCCTCGATCAATTCCAGCGAGAAATAGGGCATCCCCTCGTGGTCGCCAATCTCATAAAGCGTCACGATGTTGGGATGCTGCAATCGCGCCGCTGACTGTGCCTCAGAACGAAACCGGGCCAGTTCTATCTCGCCGGCCAAGTTAGCCGAGCGGATCATCTTGAGCGCAACGGTACGGTTCAAGGCCGGTTGCCGGGCTTTGTACACGACGCCCATGCCACCACGGCCTAATTCGCCTAGCACCTCATACGGACCAATCTTCTGTCCAATGGGGCCAGGGAGCTTGCCGCCGGTAGAGTTGGGCAAGGCCAACGAATCCTCGGCAGCTTGACCTTCATAGGCATCGGTGTGACCGGCTTCGGCAGTCGTGGTTTGCTGGCGAACGTCTGGTTCAGAAGTGACAGCAGGGGGAACGGTCGGACGTTCGGGAGTCATGGCGAGTCCTCCGGGGCAATGGGGCCTGATTATCCTCTGCCGCTACGGAGGGGTCAAGCAGGCTGCTGAAAAGTCCTCAACTCACCTTTTCTTCGTCGGTGTCGTCGACTTTCTTTTTGGCTTTGAGATCTTTTGGGTTTGCAACAGGCGGGACGCTACGCGACTCGCTGCGTAATTTCTTGCGGGCTCGCGACAGGATCGGTCCGATCGAGTTTACCGGAATGTTTAACTCCATACTGATTTCTTCATACGATCGCCCTTCGATGTAGTGCAGTCGCACCACTTCCCGTTCGCGGCCCGGCAGCTTCGACAGTAGCCGTTCCACCTCTTCGAGCCGTTCTAGCCCCGTGGAAATCGGTTCGTCTTCGACCGGCTCGGGCGTCTCGGCCTGTGCTTGCACTTCCTTGGCGGCGGCTCGGCGGGCCAGTTCGTGGATGCAGATGCGCCGGGCAATCACCGTGAGATAGACTGATAGGCTGGCCTCACCGCGGAACTGCCGCAGTACCGCGTAATCGTTGGCTATGACCTGCGTGAGAATCTCAGCGGCCAGGTCTTCGATGTCTTCGGGCCGCAGAACCACGGAGCGAAGATGGGCAGTGTGCTGGATGACGTGGTAGATTAGGCCCAGGAAGCGATCGACGAAGTCGTTCCAGGCCCCAGGTTTCTTGGCCAGGCAGCGAGTCAGCAAATCACGATCCAGCGGAGTCAGGGCCACGACGCTACCTCGATGGGAGAGTGGGACAATAAATCAACTCGGCATCATTTTACGTCCTAGTGGCAAGTCCCGCCAGCGGGGCTAGTCAGATTTTCCGCCAACCCTGTCCTACCGCGTCACCGCTACGATTTAATTTACACAATTTAATTTCTTGAACATCTCGAACATCAGGCTACCTCAGATGACCACTGTTCGGCAGATCTTGGGGGTACTCACCGCTGAGGCAGATACAGGCAAGTCGTAGATCTGGCGGTCATCCCTGCGGTTCGTGGATGCTGTAGCCCGGCAACAAAATCGCCTTGAGCGTCTCCGCAGCGGTCTTGCTCTTGCGGTCGTATTCTTTTTCGCTCTCGGTTAGCTCGGTGTATGGCACCAGACACGGATGCTTCTTGGCCACATCGTCACGCTGTAGGTCATAGGTCCAGCCGACGTTGATCCGTTGAACTGCCCACACCTCATGAGGATTCTCTGCCAGCCTCTCCAGTAAAGCCGACTGCGAAACCGGCAAGCTCAGCTCGATAGTTAAACACCTCCACAGGGGCACGAAAGGCATCATGGTAGCTCAGAATGCGTGGCACTGATAACGTGCGCACGAAGTTGAGCATTTTCCGAGATGACGCATGCTCGTTGCTGGAAAAGCACCAACCGTTGAGAATCTGTTCTACGTGGGTTCCAAGTAATTGTTGAGGGCATGGAATGCCTTCGTAGCAGTGCGAATTGAATAGAAGATCCAAACGAGAAACTACGTCATCCAGTAGGACTTTGAGCGAGTCCCGACTTGGTTCCCCAGGCGAACCGCCTGCCAAAAAGCTTGTTCGAGTGGAAGGATGTTCTGAGCATCCAGTCCAATAAACTGGTTGGCATCTTCGTAAATGAGAGCGGAGATGGGGCCTTCCATGGGGGCACGTTGGAGGCTCATGAGAACTCGATCGGTCTTCCGTCCACTAGATTGACAGGAGTTTTAGTTGTTCCATTCGCGTTCGAGTGCTGCTGTTTCTTCCGCCTGTTGTCCCGGGGTGAGTGCAGGCCGTTTGACGACGGAGACACTGCGTTTATTCTCTGGTGCAACCACTTCCACTAGAAAAATATGCGTCCGCTCTCGCACCCGATCGAGAGACGGCATCCAGATCCAACACCACACTGCGTTTGGGCGTATGGGAAGGCTTGTGTCAAGATGGTTGGATAGTGCCTCATGATCTGCTCCGGCATGTTTGGATGGTCCACGATCAACGGTGTCCATCTTCGTTCCAACAAATTCAACGCACGCACGCTGAACACCACTTGACCCATGGGAATTTCTTCCTGCCAGCTGGCAATAAGCGAAGCACGAGAGATTAACGACTCACGACCGGATTTTTTGGGCGATTATATTATTGTGTCTTCTCTCAATTCGCCGCATAGGCTGCTTGTATCTCTCTCAGGGCGCTTTGACATGCCTGTTTGAGTTCGTCGGGGGTTTGCTCGTCTTGGAGAATTTTCTCCAATGCCTTGACTCCGCGTTCGTCGCGATACACACCTAGCTCGCCTGCCGCTGCAATCCGTTGCTCCAGAGCCGTCTGCGTATCCAACAGGATGCGGCAGCGGCGTTGCGAAGCGCGGGGGCCGATAGTGCTTTCCCACTTCTCCCATTGGTCGCGTGAGGTGGGGTCGATCTGAGTCAATGCCTCCTTTAAGGAATTGCATTGAAACTCTATCCCTTTTCGCAAAGCCTGTTCCAGCCGCTGCTTCAAGAAGTTCCTTTCCTCTGAAGCGTGGGCCATACCCAGAGCTTTAATCGCGGCTTGGACCACTTTTTCGTTGGTCTCTGTGGAACACTCCTTCAACACTTGTAACACGGCTCTGCGATCATAGGCATAGGGGCTTTTGAATCCCAGCGTAGCGACCAGACGACCCAGGGCTTCGATGGTGTCGTGAATCAGAATCGGATTGTTGGCCATGGCTGGATCATCTTTGCGCGATTGCAGCCGTTTGACGATCGGCTCCACACCCCGGGGATCGGCGAGATCGGCCAAAGTGCGGGCGGCGGCGTTGCGGACACGCATCATCGGGTGATCCAGCACCATGGCCCGTTGATCAATCAGCAACGGCAGTATCTGCTCGACCCAGTGCTGTGTCTGGACGCCGCGTTCGCGATGCCGACGAAGGAATTCGCCCAGGGCGGCTACAATTTTTTTCTGGACGCGCGGCGGCTCGTTGTTGCGTTTCTTTTCAAACAGTTCGCTTTGCATCTGGATCAAAAACCTGAGGGCTCGCTCGGAATTCATGCGGCCCAGGGCAACAGCAGCGGCGGAACGCGCAGCGGTCGATTCCATGCGTTCCTGCAAAATCTTCTCCAAGAAGATGACGTTACTCTCGTCGTCGGGGAAATGGGCCAACCCCTCTAGGGCCGCCTCACGCACGGCATCCTCGCGATGTGGGGTAGCGTCCTTGAACTGAGCGGCCTCACGCAAAATTGGGATGGCGCGTGGGTCGCCAATGCGGCTTAACGCTATCACCGTGTGCAAGCGGATTGTGTGCAGCCGTTCGGCCTTTTGCTCAGGGGGTAACTGGGTCTGGTGGATGAATTGTTGCTTTTCGAGAATCTCTTCAGGGCGTGCCCAGACCCGCAGCAACGGCCGCACCGCTCGCTGTCCCAGCCGCACCGCCATATCGGGGTCTACCGCCACACCAACAATAGCTTCATCTAGGTCGCGCCAAATTTGCATCCACCGGGTTAGCCCTTGGATAACAACGTAGGCAATCAACGCATAAGTGAGCAGCACAAGGATCCTTCCCGGCCAACCGAGCCAACTGGGGTGGTAGTCCAGCATGCCGCCATGCACATTTTCGAAACGGATCAGGGCTAAATCGAGCATGTCGGGCAACAGACGCAGGTAGGTCTTGTCCAGAAAAAACCACACTAGATCCCGTATGTTCGGCTCGCGGGCTTCGCTCACCTGAAACAACCCAAACGCTGATTGCATCTTGCCAAAGAGCAACAGCAGAAACACCGGCAACAGCACAAACACTAGCAACGCCAACCAGCGTAAATCGGGCATCTCGCGTAGGCAATTCTCTTCGATCTTCTTGGCGATGCGGCTGCGTCGGCGTTCATTAGCATCCCAGGTGAGGTAAACGCTTATCAGCAGCCACAGGCTCAGCAGGACGACGGGCAGTGCCAGCAGCGGCGGCAGAAACAGGGCCAGGAAAAAGAGAATGCAGCAGACGACCAGACAGGTCACCAGTTGGTCCAGCGTGGAGGGTAAACGTGCCCCGAGCCAAAAGGCGTTGCGTTGGCAAAAGCTTTCACAGTTGCGCCAGAAAGTGGGCCACATGAGGATTGCTTCCTTGTTTCCTAAGGTGAACCACGGCTAAATCTAGGCGTTGGCTACCCGCGTGACGATGGCGATGACCTTAGGGTTTGCGGCTATCAGTTGTAGGAAATCGGAGAAGAGGTTCCCCGGGCGCATACGCTTGTAAGTGACCACAAGCGGTAGTAGCCTAGCCAATCCTCCTAGCCATTCTCACGTGATCGAGGTTTCGACGGTCTGGTTGGGTTCCTTGTCCTCTGGGGGCTGGGGTGTCATCTCCCAAGCGTAAAAGATGTAGACGGTACTGCAGCTGTCCAAAAGAAAGCGGCGACCGATTCGGGTCGAGCATCGTCTGCTGACGAAGTTCACCCGCGATCGAGTCATCGCTGCCGATTTTCCCGCCGAAGTTAACAAGCAGAAGCGGCAGCCGGTGGAGATTTCGGTCCACGTTCTTTCGATTTGTGCGTAGAACGACGGCTGGTTAGTCGCGTGAGCGTTGCCAGGCGAGCATTTCGCCGCGTGGCACCACCGAGCGGATCATCAGCAGTTCGCCAACCATCTCCGGTGACACCAAGCCGACAATCCGGCCAAAACGATCTACAACGGCCAGTCCCGGACAGGCACATTCTTGCATGAGTTGCATGGCGCGTTCCAGAGGAGCATCGGCAGTGATTGTCGGGACGTTGTGATGCATCACCTCGGTAACGGGGGTATCCGCCCCGCGATTTCGGTAGCCGGCTATCACATCATCGCGTGTCAGAATCCCGACGAGGGTTCCGCGGCTGTCGATGACAGGAAACTCGTGTTGTCCGGTCTGCAAAAGCGATTGAATGGCCTCGTGTAAATCGGCCTGCTGCTGCACCACCGTTAAATGAGTACGCATAGCGTCGCGCACCAGTAATCCTCGGGCCAACTCTTTCATCTGAGCCGAGGAGGATTCCTGCGAGGCGGCTAGATACACAAACAGAGCGATGAACAACAGCATCGGGTTTCCGCCCAGCAGCCCCAGCAAGCCGAATAAAAATGCCATCGCTTGACCGATGCCGGCGGCGGTCTGGGTTGCCGTGGCATAATTCATGAACATAGCCAGAACAGCACGTAGAACTCGGCCACCATCCATGGGAAAAGCGGGCAGAAGGTTGAACAACACCAGCCAGACATTGACCGCGGCGAGCTTGGGCAACAGCCCGACCTCGTGCGAAGTGATTTGTTTGATCTCCGAAAGATCGCCCCAGCGATCGAGTACTAAAAACAAAACTGCCGCAATCACCACATTAACCGCCGGACCGGCCAGAGCCACCACGATCTCTTGCATCGGTTGGTCGGGCATCCGCTGCAATCGGGCCACCCCGCCGATCGGCAACAGGGTAATATCTGGCGTCGGTATCCCGTACAGCCGAGCCGCCAGAGCGTGGCCGAACTCGTGCAACAAGACGCACAAAAACAGGGCCAGGATAAAGACAATTCCCGAAACGGCCGCAGCGGGGCCGCCTTGGAGATAATGAGCCACTCCGATCCAGGCTACCAAAATGAAAAAGGTGACGTGGATTCTCACCTCAATACCAGCGATCCGTGCAATCGGGAAGGACCAGCCCATGCAACCCCCTGGTGTGTCGAAGCAGACTTTTGGCACACAGCAGCCAGTTTATAAACAGGGCTTGCTAAGGGAAAGCCGACGATCTTGAAGCACTCACTCGAGCACTCGATGGCCCGCTTCCTAGTAACATGAAACACTCCACCTTGGCCAGGAGATCCTTCGTAGCCGCCAAGAACGGTTGCTCTAGTCCGGAGGTGGTCGCACGGCTACGATGGAAGGGGTTGTTCGGCCTGTGCCGTCTGCACGGAGGAGTCCTGGCAATGCATCGCATCTGGTTCGTTGTCACCTTGGTTGGTTTGCTTGCCTGCAATGCAGCGTTGCCGGCGGCCGGGCCACCAGGCCCGTTGCCCTCGCAGATCCAGCAGTGGATCATCGACCTGGGCGATGACGACTTTCGCACCCGCGACAAAGCCACCCGCGCCCTGCGGGCCGCCGGAGAGCGCGCCGAGGCTGCTTTGGAAAAAGCCGCCACCAGTGACGATGCCGAAGTCAAACGCCGAGCCTTGTCGATCCTTAATCGATTTCGCCAGGGAATCTATCCAGACACGCCGGACGAGGTCGTCGAATTGATCCTGTCCTACGGTCGCGTCTCCGGTAGCGAAAAAGAACCGATAGTTCAAGCACTGATCCAATCGGGCTATCCGGGCATCCGTGCCCTGAGCAAATTGGCCCGAGCCGAAAAAGACCCCCTCGTCCGCAAAGACGTTTTTGCTGCCATCGCACCCGCCGTGGTCCGTCAGGCCCCCACACTGATCGAAGCCGGTCGTACCGATACCGTCGAGCTGCTGCTGGAATTAGCCACCGAGGGCAACCCGCTCACCGGTGCGCCGCACCTGGCCGCCTTCCACCTGTTACGCGGGTCGTTGCCCTCGGCAATCGCAAAGTACACAGCCCAAGCAAAGAGCAACACCCCCGGCAAAGCCGAACACGAGGTATTGTTTTTTTTGCATCGCGCCGCAGGTGATTTCGAGGCTGCTAAGAAATCGGCCCAGATTGCCGATCACTCTGATTTGCTCGCCGGGTTGCTCTACGAGCAGGGCCGATGGAAGGAACTGGCCGAACGCCAAGAGTTGAGCGTTCACCCCCGCTCGGAGGTCAACAAAGCCTACCGGGCTGCTTTCGCCCGCCTGGCCGGCGACACCAAGAAACGCGATCAACTTTTGGCGGAACTAATCGAGCAAGCCCGGCCGCTAGCTAAAACAAATCAAGATGTGCTGCTTTTTGCTAAAGCACTGTTCTTTAATGGCCGAGCTAATCAGGCCCTGGAGTTACTAGAAACGGCCGGCAACCAATCGCGCCTCTTGTTCGAGGCCTACATCGCTCAAATGCGCTACAACGAAGCGTTTGAACTGGCCGACCGCTGCGAGAAGAACAACCGACCCGAGGCTGGGCTGCTGCGGATTCTGGAAGCCCGGGCTCGTCACTCGCTGGGTCAAAAGGAACAGGCCCGCAAACTGCTCGATGCCGCCGCCACACGCCTGAAAGAAGGCAAACCGCTACCTTATTTCGGCGACTTGCTCGAAGCCGAGATCGCTCTGGATCGCCGCGATCAGGCCGTGCAATTGCTTGCTGATTATCTGGCCGCTACCAAAGACGAGACCCACCTACCGGCATTTTGGAAAGCGCTGTTCAAAGACCTCGGCGACGAGTTGCTGATCGTTTGGTACTCGATTCGAGGCGACGAATTCGGCGGCACGACAGCCGAAAAGTTAGCCCTGCTACGCCGTCTAGCGGAGGGAAAGGCCAAAGGCGATGAGCTGGCGGAGTTTGTACGCAAAGTACGCGAACGGCCGATCGATGGCGCGGTGGGCGAGACCCGACTGCGTGCCCTGGGTGAGTTGTGCGTGGTCAACAAGCAAGAAAAGCTGGCCATCTCTTGCTTCGCAGAAGCTGGACCGCGCGGGGCCATCCGGTGGGGTGACCTGCTGCGTCTGAGCAACAAGTTCGACAAAGCCCTAGAAGCGTATCGTACGGCTTACCTGCAAGCATCCAAACGCGAACAAGTCCTTGATCTCGACGAACACGACGGTGAATCGCTCCCTTCCATGGCTTTGCTGTTGATGGCTGAGGTATTGCAAGCCCAGGGGCAACAGGCTTTAGCCCAGCAGACCCGTGACAAGGCCCATCTGCTGCTCTTGGGCGATCTCCGCAAGCGTCTGGCCTTAGCCCGTGCCTTGCGCGAACGGGAACTGCGGACGGCCGAACGCCGTGAAGGCGAACTTATGGCCCGACTGGGCGACCCGGTCCTCGCCAATCCCGACAGCTACTACACTATGGAGGGGGTGCGGATTCTCGCCCTAGCAGCCGAACGCAAGGGCGACTCGGGGAGGGCGGCCAACGACTTGGAGAAGGTCTTTCTGGGCTGTATGCAACCGGGCATCAACTTCACACGCGGCCCGGCTTATCTCACCGTCCCTTCCCATGTCGCCAAACTTCATGCGGTCGGCCACGCCAAAGCTGGACGTTGGGAGCAGGCCAACGAGGCCGCCACTCAGGCGATCACAGGCTGGCCGGCCAATCTAGACCTCGTAATCGCTCTGGTGCCGTTGCTCGACCAGGCCGGCAAAAAGGCCCAAGCCGACAAGCTCTATCGTACCGCTCAGAGCCGACACGAGACGGTCTTGAAGGCATTCCCCGATAGCCCGTTGATGCACAATCAAGCGGCTTGGCTAGCGGCTTGCTGCAAACGCGACTTGGACCAAGCGGTGAAATGGGCTCGACGCGCCGTTGAATTGGCTCCGAAAACCTCTGCCTATCAGGACACTTTGGCCGAAGCCCTCTTCCAGGCTGGCAAAAAAGACGAAGCGCTTACCGCCATCAACCGCGCCATCGAACTGGACCCGAAGCGTCGCTACTATCAGGAACAACGCAAACGTATTGAGGCCGGCGACCCCAAGGCGGCTTTGCCGCCAGAAGAGTAGTGCTAGCGGGGGGTCTGAAGAGTAGGGCCAGCCAGGCGGTCCCTCCTGCATGGCAGCAGGAAAGACAGGGGCAGAGAGGGGGTAGCCTCGGGGTGTTGCCTGTCAAGCCTCCTAGGCTGACGACACCCTGGCCACGCAATGAGCCTGTGCCCCCGTCGCCTCCTCGGACGCTGTTCGGACCCAAGCAGGCATCCCGCAGACAGATCCTCCGTGACTCAAACGCTCTTGGTAAGTTCCAAGCGACTTACAACATCGCATGGATCGGCTCTCAGCTTTCTCCTGGCCGCTCTCGATTCCCGCTTAAGCCAGCTTCACCCCTGGTTGGCCGGCCTCGACTACGAACGACTTGCGGATCTCGACCTTGCCTCCGGGTTTCAGCACGTCTGTAACCCCCACATAGTCGCTTCGCCAGGTCGTAGCGGTCACCTCGCAACGGACATAGCCGCGCTCCAAGTTGTGGAACTTAACGAACGGATTCGTCCGCTGCAACAACGGCAGGTAAAACGGATTGGCCGAACCATTGCCGCCACTGGTGATGCTGGTGCCGACAAACTCGACGGCCACCACGGGAGTCTCTTGCTTGCGGTCATCGACACGCAATTCGTTGACCCAGTTGGAGTGGATGTCGCCAGTCAGCACCACGGGATTGGGAATCTTCCGCTCAGCGATCCAGCGTAGCAACTCCATCCGCTCGAAGGCGTAGCCGGGCCACTGGTCCATGATGTAGCCTGAGCGTGTCACGCCTGGCACGCTCACATTAACCATTGCCATCATCACTTGTTGTGCTAATACATTCCAAGTAGCCGTCGATTGCAGCAGACCGGCCTGTAGCCAGTTCCGCTGTTGGCGGCCCAGAATGGTATTGGTGGGGGCCAGGGCGGCGTCATTGAGGTCTTTCAGGCCGTCACCGTTGGGCTGATCGGTGCGATATTGACGGGTGTCCAGAACAAAGAATTCGGCCAGTCGACCAAAGCTGGCCTTACGGTACAACAGCATGTCGGGGCCACGCGGTATCGAACGAGCGCGCAGCGGCATCGCTTCGTAATATGCCTGATAGGCATTGGCCCGCATCTGGAGGAAGGCCACCGGATCGACACCGGCGCGTTCGGAGATGTCGTTGGCGTAGTTGTTCTCGACTTCATGGTCGTCCCAGGTCACAAACCAGGGGCACTTCGCGTGCATCGCTTGCAACGCCGCATCCCCGCGATACTGGGCGTGACGCACGCGATAATCGGCCAGCGTCTTGAGCTTGGGGCCGACGTGCTTCCGAACGCCGCCCCGACCGCGACCGGCTCCTTCATAGATGTAATCGCCTAGATGGAAAACAAGGTCGAGGTCATGCTTGGCCATGTCTTCATAAGCAGTGTACAGGCCGCTCTCGAAGTGCTGACACGAGGCAAAAGCGAACCGCAACTTCTCCGGGGTGCGATCGGCTGCGGGCAAGGTACGCGTTTGGCCGACTGGGCTGACCGCATCACCGACGCGGAAGCGATAGAAGCAGCGGCTGTCGGGTTTTAATCCCTTGACCTCGACATGAACCGAATGGCCCAGAGCGGGGCTGGCCAGGGTCGTGCCGCTCTTGAGAATCTTCTTGAATGCCTCGTCTTGGGCCAGTTCCCAAGTGACGGCGACGAACTGCGGCTTCATCCCGCCATCAGGATCAAGAGGCCTAGGAGCCAGTCGAGTCCACAAGACGACGCTGGTGGAATCAGGATCTCCCGAAGCAACGCCTAAGGTGAACGGATCGTTGGCGAGGACCGGCCGGGTCACCACAGGACCAGCGGCCCGGCTGGCCCAAGTGGGCAACGCCGCCAAGGTGGCAGTGTAAGCTAGCCAGAGACGACGACTGAGGCCCCCTTCATAGCGAATGGCGTCAGCTAGACGATGCAGATCGAGCATGACAAAGCTCTCGCGGGAAACGAGGAGAGGGCGACACTAGCAGAGTAAGCCGATCGTGCCTGAACGTCTGAGAAAATTCGATGAATTACCCACGGGGAGTAGGCGATTCGGGCTCCACCATCTGTATGATAGTTTGCAGAATTGTATTACTTCCCATCCCGAGGTGCTCTTATGTCACGTTTGTTTGCCCTGGCGGGGGTTGGCCTACTGGGGCTCGGCTTGCCTCTGGCCGCTCACGACCTCGGAGCGCAAGCCAAGTTACAAGACGGCAAGGTGATCCTTGAGGCATACTTTGACGACGACACAGCTGCCAGTGAAGCCAAAGTTCGCGTGATGGACGACAACGGAGCGACGGTCAGTAGTGGCACCACCGACGACAAAGGCACCTGGACCTTTGCTGCTCCGCCACCGGGTCGTTATCGCGTGGTGGTCAATGCTGGCGGCGGCCACAAAGCAACAATTCCTCTGAAGATTCCGAACAGGCCCGGAGAGTCTCGTCTTGTTCCAGAGAAATCCGAAACCGCAGCGTCCCCGCACGCCGAACAAACCATTTCCGCTGGCCCCACCCGAGAGCAGTTTACGCGATTTCCCTGGGGGCGATTGCTCCTGGGGCTTGCAGTGCTGGTAGGCTTGGCCGGCCTCACCTACTGGTGGCTACGCACACGGCCGACAGCTGCCCCGGATCAACCACCAGTGGCTTGACCCTCTCTGGCAGGGAGTTTAGGATAGTTCAAGGGATGGGGTTGCACCACCAAGCGAGGTAAGCGTCATGCAGGTGATAAATTGGCTCCGGCTTAGCCTGGCAGTGGCTATGGTTTGTCTGGCCGTGCTGACCGCCCCCCCGTCAATCCAGGCCCAGGCTGCCAAGAAGGGCAAGTCGATCACTGTCCGTACCTTCGATGGTGTAGACCTCTCTGGCACCCACTACCCCAATACCAGCGGCAAACGAGACGCTGTCGCGATCTTGATGCACCATTTTGACAAGTCCAAAGGCGGCAGCAGTTCTGCCGAAGGCTGGAGCCAACTTGTCAACGACCTGCTAGCCGATGGCTACACGGTGATTAATTTCGACTTCCGGGGTTTCGGCGACAGTAAGAACGTCGACAAGGAAAAATTTTGGAAGTATTCGCATAACACAGCAAACATCACCGGGAAACGCGGTGAAACCATCGACTACAAAAACTTCCGCCCCAACTACTATCCTTACCTTGTTAATGACCTTGCCGCCATCAAGGCCTATCTGGACCGCCGCAATGATGCGCGGGAACTAAACAGCGGCAACATTCTCCTCATCGGGGCGGGTGATGCTGCCGCGGTCGGCAATCTGTGGTTGGCTCATGAATCCAAACGCCGCCGCGATAAATCGGGGGGGGCCATCGGAGCCATGATGGCACTAGGAGAACCCGAGGTAAAGGATGTTGCCGCGGCCATCTGGCTCTCACCGACGAGCAAGATCGGAGCCAAGACCGTTCCCCTACAGACCCTTCAGAAGTGGGCCGCTGAGGCGGGCAAGGTCAATAAAGTGCCAATGGCTATCGTCTACGGAAGCAAAGATGCCACCAGTTTAGACGTTGCCAGCAAACTCTACAACGCGATCAAGGGGGGGGCCAAACCGAAGGAGTTTCCTCACACGGTCCTAGAAAAGATTCCTGATACCAATCAAAAATATGCCGATCTGCTCACGCGGGACAATGGAGGGTCCGCCTGGATCGTGAAAAAATACCTCCCCAAAGTGATGGAAGATCGTGGCGCAGTGGAACGCATTGAACGTGATATCATCAAGTCGCCCTACTATTATCAACTGACCAAAAACGGCATCCCACAGATTCAGAAAGCACCGGGGTTGGATGTCGCTGAGGTCAACCTCAAACTATTCTGGCCGGGTCTCCTCGGTCCCTGATTCTTCAGGCGCGGTCGCTCGTCGACTCCCACGTGGGTGAAACTGGCGATGAATGGCCCGCAAGCGTTCGCGGTCGACATGGGTGTAGCGTTGGGTCGTCCGAATACTCGCGTGCCCGAGCATTTCCTGTACTGTCCGCAGGTCCGCTCCTCCAGAGAGCAGATGCGTCGCGAAACTATGCCGCAACGCATGGGGGCTAATCTTGCTGGGAAGATTGGCTCGTTTGGCATACTTCTTCACCAGCGACCAGATCACTACCCGTGACAACGACTTGCCCGCTCGGCTGACAAACAGCCACGGCGACTCGGGCGCTGTCTTGGTCAGGCTCGGTCGCTGTTTCTCCAAGTAGGCCTGCAAGCTGGCTACGGCCATCTTGCCCAGCGGTACCACCCGTTGCTTGTTCCCCTTGCCGATGCAGCGGCAAAAGCCGGCGTTGAGTTGCAAGTCATCCAGGCGCAGCCCCGCTACCTCGGATACCCGACAGCCGGTCGCATACAAGGTTTCCAACACGGCGCGATCTCGCAGATAGAAGCGATCCGCATTTGTGGGCGCTTCCAGCAGTCTGTTCACCCCTGCTGGATCGAGCACCTGCGGCACTCGCTCCCAAAGCATCGGCGAGGCTAACAATTCGACAGCTGTTTGAGTGGTACGTTCTTCGAGTTTGAGGAAGCGGTAAAATACCTTGAGTGCGACTAAATGTCGGGCGACGCTGGGTGGGGCCAGATGCATCTCCTCGCGCAAAAAGGCCACATACTGGGCCAACTCCCGCAGGGACGGCAATAGGTAGTTCGCTACGTTGCCCTGTTCCACCCAGCCGGCATAGCGTTCCAAATCCCGGCTATAAGCGGCTTGGGTGTTGACGGCCAGACCGCGTTCGCAACGCAGGTACTGCCGGAACGCTCTGACATCGTCGCGCAGTTCACTGATACCACTCATAGCAAAGGTATCGACCAGTGGGGCGGCAGAGGTTTATTCCCTAATCTCGACGTTCTGCACGCCTTCAAGTCGCGACACCGCATCGACCAGCCCTAGGATGGCCGACGGGGAAGCTAACTGAATCTCGTAAGTGGCATCCAGGGCAGCCCCGCCCCGGGCCGTAGTGATCGCTGCGAGTCGCGCTGCTTTGGCATGCTTGCTCAAAAGCGAGGCAATCTGCTCGGGCGAGAAGCTGTTGCTGGCCACCCGCACCAGCAGTTGGAGCGAGCGTTGCCGTTCGACCGGCGGCGTGCGAAAACACCACCCCACTAGCAACACCAGCGGCGCGACCATCAGCGGCGCTAGTACATAGCCCACCCCAGCCGACATACCGAAGCCAACGGCCAGGATCACGAAGGCGCTCTCGCGAGTGTCTTCGACCACGGTGCGAAATCGCACTAGTGACAGTGTGCCCACTAGACTAAAAGCTCGTGCCACGCTGTTGCCGATCACGATCGTGACCAAGGCAATCAAAAGACTCAGCAGCACCATTGTCGCCAGAAACGGCCAATTCACGCCGCGTTCGCGGCTGTAGGTTGAGAGATGATATAGCAGTGCGGCCAACAATCCCAGAGCGAAGGCAGCGACGAGGCGCACTGCCAATTCGGGCCAGGAAGTGTCGATATCGGCATGAATACCGTGTGTTAGCCAATCGGGCATTCGCTGATCCCCTCGGCTCGCAGGCACAAGCGGTACTTGGAAACACCGCTGGGTAGTTGGCCTGGTAGCGTTGCCAGCAAATCGCGAAATAATCCAGGTAAGAGTCCGGCAAACTTCAGTTCCAGCACAGCGTGACCCTGAAGCAAGGGCCGACCAGCGGTCAACGGTGTGAGGTCCCAATCCGTGGCCCGTTCGCCGCGTAAATGACGATCGATGGTCAAGCGGATGCCCGGACCGTGAAACGCTGTGCGTGAATAAGCGACTCGAGCCGTTGGCTGGAGTTGTCGTCGCCGCAGGGCGTGAAGAAACCAAGCGAAGGGAAGTTGCTCCGGGATGGTATCGGGTTCCCTTTGCAAGAGAGCCAACTGATCCAGGGGCAGAAGCTCGCGACGTTTGCGTACCTGATCGCCCTGTCGGCGTTTGCGCTCGAGGTGAATCAGATTTCCTGATTCATAACGGCGCAAGCGATATTTGATGCGTCGATGGCCAGGACGGCGATAAAACACGTCCAACGCAGCGGTGTCACAATAAAGCGAAGTGGTGTGGTAGGTACCGTCTACACCGTGCGGATCAGGCAACAGGTGCTGGCGTGCCCAGGCTTCGACTTGCTGGGCCTCCGGACCTAGCACATATTTGAGTTCATAGGCCGGTCCCTCTCCACGCTGTTGTAAGGAGGGAGAAAGCGAGATAGGGGGAAGATCATCCACGGCGGGATCTCCAGTAGGAGACAAGCGAGGCGAGGACTCCAGGCAGGACCAGGTTGGCACCTTCGCCAATCGTTCACACATTCTACACTAAATCGACATCAAGAGTACCCCAACCGACGCCGAAGGAAGGGCCAAAAAATCCTGCCTGAAAATTCCCAAAAAGGCTCAACCGCTAGGCCGCGGCAGCTAGCCCGCGGCACGCGTCAGGAGCCTCGCCCTGTTGACCGAGCGCTTGGCCCTTGCCACGCCTCTGCGGGCTAGCCTCCAACCACCTTGCGCTTCTTGGGCTTTGCGACTAGCTTTGCGACTATTTGAAGCTCAGCTGATACGGAGCGATGGCCCAGATGTGTTCTTTTTCTTTGTTCAGGAACATCCCGATGCCTCGCACCTTCTCGGTCAGCCTAGGGTTCTCACCCAGCAGCCTTATCACTTCCAGGCCAAAACCGCTCAGCAGCGAATCCAACGATGCCTTGGGCTTGGGCAACAGCAGCAACTCTGGCTCCTTGTCTGCCGCTAGGCCGCCGAGCTTAGCCGCCTCAGCAATAGCCTCTTCGAGCGTGCCCAACTGGTCGATCAGGCCGTTGGCCAACGCTTGCCGTCCGGTCCAGATGCGGCCGCCAGCTAATGCCTTGAGTTGATCACGGGTCATTTTCTTTCCGGCCAGGTGGCGTCCTTCCAAGGCCTTGTCCAAAAACAGGTCGTAGGTGTCCTCCATCATCGCCTTGAAAGCAGCCTTTTGAGCGTCGGTGAAGGGTTCATCGCTGAAGATGCCACTGTTGGCCCCGCGTGTAATGACCTCGCTGTCCAGACCTACCTTCTCGTACAACCCCTTCAGGGCCAACTTACCACCCACCACGCCAATGCTACCGGTGATGGTGCCCGGTTCGGCGTAGATTTTCTTAGCGGCCATGGCGATATAGTAACCGCCTGAAGCCGCTACATCGGACATGCTGGCCAGAACAGGCTTTTTGCAGCGTTTGAGTTCCTTCCAGATCAGGTCACTGGCCAGGGCCGAACCGCCGGGACTATCGACGCGTAGGACGATGGCTTTGACGGTTTTGTCTTCCTCCGCCTCGCGGATCGCCTTGACCATCGTTTCGGCTCCCATGCTCGCTCCCAAGAGCGGGTTGTTGCCCCCTTTGCCCGTATTGATCGCCCCTACGGCGTAAATCACGGCTACCTTGTCGGCCTTGGAGGTACTGGTTTTTGTGGGGCCGAAGACCAGCTTGCGATACAGACCGAAGATATCGAGGTCATCGTCTTTAGGCTTGCCGTAATCGCGTTCGAGTTTGACTTCCGCGACGTTCAATCGCTTCTTCAAGGACTCGGGAATTTCATCCAAGTAGCCAATCCGGTCAAACAGGTTAGCCTTGAGGGCGGCTTTGGGGCTGTAGGGGCCGGCGTCGATCAGTTTGCGAACCACCGCCGGTTCGAGTTTTCGTGTCTTGGCAATTACCCCGACGATCTCATTGTCGTAGAAATCGTCGATCATCTCGTTGAGCTGTTTCCGATTGGCATCACTCAGCTTATCCCGCAGGTAGGGTTCGGCCGCACTTTTGAAATCGCCCATCATGACAAAGTCGGCCTTGATGCCCACCATTTCGAGCAAACGTTTGTAGAAGGTAACCTCGGTCCGCAAGCCGGTAAGCATGAGCATGCTTGCTTCGGGAATCACCACTTCGTCGCATGAGAGGGCCAGCAAGTAGTCCTTCATCGCTCCGCCTTCTACGAAGCCGATCACCGGCTTGCCGCTGGCCCGCAACTTTTCGATAGCCGATCGTAATTCATGCAGTTTACCCCAGCCGGCGTTTAGGCCGTCGATCTCCAGCAGGACAGCAGCGACGTTTTTGTCTGCACCGGCTTTTTTGAGACGATCGATACGTGACTTGAAGTTTTCGCCCAGTGAGCCAAGCAACGAGTCAGCCATAGGGGCGCTTTCATCCAGCGAGCCGGATAGTTTGATGTGGGCAATAACAGCCGGTTTGGCTTTTTCCTTGGGTTGATCGGCATCAGAGGCCGAGGCCTTGTCCGAGGTTTGGGCCGGAGCCGACCCCCATCCGGCCAGAGCAAAGAGCAGGGCGAGAAGCAATCGCGACATGGAAAATCCTCGCAAGATGGAGCGTGAAAAACATACAGGCCGTACCTGCTCATCCCACTAGAGAGGAGCTAAGACGGCCTTTCGACGTATCAACAGCCCGATGTAGGTAAACAGCGGCTTAAAGACCGACAGCCTTTTTCTCGGCGGTGAACCAGTTGCTGAACCAACCACTGCTGGTCTTGAAGCCAATCTCGTCGATCAGTTCAAGAACCATGCGACGGCACTGGATGTCGTTCTTCTTGTTGTTGCACTTGATCTTCAGAAGAGCGACAGCGTCCTTGTACTCTTTCTCGTCGATCTTGCCGTCGTTGCCTGCCGCAACTTCCAGGGTTTGCTTGATGTCGGCCAGGATGCGGCTTTCCAGGACGTAACCGTTGGCTTCGCAGACTTGGCCGAGGGCAGCGCGAGCCGAATCGACGGTAATGCCGTGCTGGAGGGCGAGTTGGAGAATTTCGCGTTCTTCGCCCTTGTCGATGTATTTGTCATCGTAGGCGCGGAGCTTGACTTGTTCGACAAACTGTTTCTTGATCTCATCCAGGGTCATCGGTCACTCCTTTATGTGGTACAGAGCCACACACTCGGGGCACATCCCCGACCGTCGGGTCGTGCGTATCAAAGGGAAATTCGTCGGGTTCGACCCACTATTTTACTGGACAAGCTTTGATTTTATTTTCGCCGCAGTACAGGGGAAAGTCCACAACGGGGAAAAACCAACCAGCCCGCGGAGGTTTCCTCCGCGGACCGTGACTGTTTCGCTAAGCGAAGGGAAACGATCACTCGAGAATCTTCGGCAGGGCGGCTAGGATCGCCTCGATGTCCTTTTCCTTCAGTTCGCCCTTTTTATAGGCAAACTGAGCGCGAGTCTTGCGGTTCTTGTAGAGAACCACGGTCACATCGGCATCAGGATGCAGTTCATAGCCCCCCGGACCCGACTTGCTATCCACCAGCGTCAGAATGGTCTTGGTAATCTTTTCCTTCTTGGCCAGGTTCTTGAGCTCATCTTCAAGCTTTTCGGAGTCGTTGCAGAAGACCACGAAAGAACCCATCTTCTTCTTGGCATTCTCTTCGGTCTTCTTGTCGATGGCCTTGACCAAACTGGTCAAGTTGTCGGAGACTTCGCGAGCGAAGATCATCACGACAGGGTTGCCACCGTTGCTTCAGACAAGGCAATTTTTGGAGCCGACGTTCTTGCCACTGCAGTGTAGTGGGTTGAACGCCTTAATCGGCATAGTGGGCTTCTGTTCGCCCGATTTGAGTTCATCCGCTGCTAGCACGACGGTCACTATCGCGCAGGCCAGGGATGCTCCCAGCACCATCTTGTTCATGAGATCCTCCTATTGTGGAAGAAAGCCGGACCGTTCCGACTTCACCGTGTTGGACGAGAGCTACCGCTTTGCGATTCGAGCAAGCCGGCCAAGATGTGAAGGATTTTCGGAAAAACGATTACGGCAACCAATTTCGCTAATCAAATCGAGGGAAGTGATAAGATTCTTCTATCGCGACTTTGCTTTACGATCCTCTATCAACACCGGGCTTCGACTTGCCCCGACTGGCTTGGTTTGCTATCGCTGGCCCTCGCGCGATCGCCTCGTGCCGGTTGGGAGTTACCCTGTGATGACCAGTCTCGGCTTGCTAGCGTTGCTGTTCTTCCTGAACGGCTCCACGACGGGTGAGCTACCAGCCTATCTACCGCGTTATGATCTCGTGATCGACCTAGATGTCAAGAATCGGCAGGCCCAGGTACAGCAGGTTGCAACGTGGACCAACCCGCACGAAACGCCCACAGATCGGGTTGTGCTGGTCGCTCACGCCAGGTATGTCGTGCCCGAGAAAGAGATCGGGTTTACTGCTAAGACGCTGGAGATCTTGCGAGTGCGACCTAGTGAGGCGATGGGAATCGTCGCGCCACCGTTGAAACTGCACGCGTTGAGAGTCGAAGGCCAATCGGCCCGATACACCGTTGAGGGGGACACCCAGACCACCTTGGTTGTCCCCCTAGGTCGTCCCCTTGGCAAGGGCCAGAGCATTCGGTTAACGCTGGATTTCACACTCGATTTGCCCGCCAAAATGGGCCGCTGGGGTCAATGGGACGGGATCACCACCTTAAGCAACTGGTTACCCATCTTTGCTTATTATGGCCCCGAGGTGAACCGCTTTGAGGTCCGCCCAGATGGAGCCAAATGGCAACCAACGAATTTCATCGCCTGGCATCAACCATTCTTTAATGAAGCGGGCATCTATTCGGTGCGGCTCACGGTCGATGGTGACCAGAAAGTCGTGGCCACGGGCAAGATTTTCGACCGCAAAACGAGCCCTGAAGGACGCCAAGTGTTGCACATTCACGCCTGTGGGGTGCGAGAATTCTCCCTCTTTTGTAGCAGCAAGTATTGCTTCCATGAGGCGGACGTGCCCGCTGGACCCGATGGGAGCATGGTCCGCGTCCGGACCGCGGTTTCGCCACGCAATGTCTTTTATGGCAAAAAATGTGTCGAATTCGCCTCGCATGCCTTGCTTTGCTACAGCCGCTGGCTGGGACCATACCCCTATCCCGAATTGACCGTAGCCGAATCCTACTTTGGCTGGAACGGTAACGAGTGTTCGACGATCGTGATGCTAGATGAGCGGGTGCTGGGCATGCCACAGGTAGCCCAAGAATATGTGGATTATTTGCTCACCCATGAGGTGGCTCACCAATACTGGTACAACCTCGTCGGCACCAATGGCTTTAGCGAAACCTGGATGGACGAGGCGATGGCCAATCACCTGTGCCAGCGGGTGATGACCGAGAAGTATGGCAAGAACAACGCCCTGATGACCTACCCCAAATGGCTGGATTGGCTGCCGAAGATTCACCGCGACGACTTTCGCTCTAGTGGCATGTACGGTACCTTTGGCCGGGGGGAGAATACGGCGATACTACAGGAACTCAACGGCTTTGGGCATCTCATCACTCTGTTTAACATGTGTTATGACAAGGGCAGTCGGGTGATGGCGATGATCGAGAACCGAATGGGAGGCGAACGATTTTTTTATGATTTTCTGCGTCTGATCGTGAGCAAGTATCGCTACCGCATCCTCCGCGTGGCTGATTTCCGCCGGGAATTGGAAGCCTACACCGGCAGCACGCCCAAGAGGTGCGGCCAGTGCTGGGCAGACTTTTTCGAGAACTGGCTGTGCAAAGAGGGGTTGAGCGACTGGAGCGTCGAAAATGTCACGCTCACCAAGCCGCCTAAATGTGTTAATGAATCGTATGAGCGATGTTTTCTCAAACGTCGTTTGCTGTTGTGCCGGGGTGCCTGTCCCGAAAACGACTTACCGACTGACGGGGTTCGAGTGGAGGTGATTGTTCACCAACGCCAAGAGTATGACGAGCCAACGCAACTGGGCTTGGAACTGCCCAACTGCCAGGGCTACCCGATTCGCATTCCGATTCTCCCGCACCTATCGATCTACACGATCTGTGAGCCGCCCGCTCGCGTCACTCGTCTGGAAAATGGCCCCAAAGGCGGTGTACGGATGAAAATCGAGGTCGTCCTGCCTGCGGAGCCAACACAAATTGCCATCGACCCCGACCAGAACCTGATCGACGCCAACCCCGCGAACAATTATTGGCACACGCCGATTCGTTGGCGTTTGACGCCCTTATACACTTTTTTAGAAGAAACAGATCTGACCAACGCCTATGATCGCTGGAACATCATTGCCGGGCCTTGGCTGTTTACGCCGCCTTATCAAGACCCCTGGTTCACTCGTTCGACGATGGCCGGCGCACGCCTGGGGGCCTACCGCACTCAGCAGTTCGTTGGTGGGGCCTACATCGGCTTCCGCACCGATTTCCGCGATGTTGTCGCCGGCGTCGATGGCATGTGGGACCACTGGCCCCAGCCTACTATGCAATCCGGCGTTATTGCCGAACGCCGACTTGCAGAGGTGCAACGGGGTGATCCGAACGCCTTTCGGGCTGTCGCATGGACACGCTACATCTTTCTTTATTCACCCAGTTTGTATCTACCCCCGGCTCATTTCGTTGAAGGGTTTGTCAAATATTCCGATAACTTTCTCCCGTTTCCAGCCGAGAGGGTGCCGACCGGGGTTCGTTACGATCGCACGACCACAGCGGGGTTGCATTACCGCATCAACTACCTAACCCCCTATTGGGATCCCGAGGGCGGTTTTCAGTTCGATGCCTGGTACGAAGGCGGGATTGCGGCTCAGCCTTCTACCGTGATGGTGCAGAAGCTCTCCGGTCAGTTCAGCAGCGTTCATTTCCCCCCGGATCTGCGACCCTGGTTTGCCGAGGGAAGCCTAGCACAAAAGATCAGCGGCTGGCTGGCCGACACTCGCTTCGCTTTGCGCCTTTTTGGTGCCACCTCGATGCCCTCGCGTGGTGAATTTTTCACCTTGGGCGGGGCGGATCTGTTTCGCGGCTTTGACATGCGCGAGCGTCAGGGCAGCATGGTTTATGTCGGCTCGGTGGAGTGGCGTGTGCCTCTGGTTCAAGCTGTCAAATGGGACTGCTGCGACCACATGATCGGCCTGCGTAGTGCCTATCTGGCCGCGTTTTATGATGTCGGCAATGCCTTCACCAGTGGCCGCTCGGTGGGGTCGATGGTACACGCGGTCGGTTTGGGGCTACGAGCCGATGTGGCGTGGTTCAGTTTTGTCGAGCGGACGACGCTGCGGCTAGATATTGCCCAGACCCTCAATAGCAGCAGGGGGGTGCAAGCCTGGATTGGGGTCAATCACCCGTTTTGAACTGTCCTCTTTTTGCTTGCCTCGCAGTGTTTTATTTCCTCTCAACTCGGACCGAGTTGATACTTGAGTACCCCTCCAACAAACACCTTCTCGGCCCGGCCACGTACCTCCCAGCCGGCAAAAGGACAGTTGCGGCTCTTGCTTTTGAAATGAGCCGGGTCGATGGTCCAGGCCCGCTCGGGATCAATGATGGTCACGTCAGCAATCGCCCCCACCGCGAGCGTACCGCGGTCGATCCCCAGCACCCGCGCCGGCGCGATCGTCATCTTTTCGATCATCTGCGGCCAGGTGAGGATACCCGGTTCAATCAACGCTTTGATGCAGATGGGCAAAAAAGTCTCCAACCCGATGATGCCATTGGGGGCTTGATCGAGTTCGCGCATTTTCTTTTCCGGTGCGTGCGGGGCATGATCGGTGGCTAACACCTCGATAGTGCCGTCACGTAAACCCACAAGGATGGCGTCGATGTCGGCCTGAGTCCGCAACGGGGGCGACATCTTGTAGTTGCTATCAAAGCTGGCCATACAAGCATCTGTCAGAGTGAAATGATGCGGGCAGGCTTCACCAGTGACACGCACGCCCCGCGCTTTGCCACGGCGAATCAGATCGACACCGCCCGCTGTCGAAACATGTAAGATATGCACTCGTGCGCGAGTAAGTTCGGCCAAGGCAATCTCGCGGTAGATCAGGATCTCCTCGGCAACGGCGGGATAGCCCCTCAAGCCCAGGCGCATGCTTTCGTACCCCTCGTTCATGACTGCGCCTTGCGTGAGTGTCAGATCTTCGCAGTGGCTCAAAACCGCCTTGTCAAACATGCGGCAATACTCCATTGCCCGCCGCATGATCTCGCTATTGACCACCGGGGAGCCATCATCGGTGAAGGCGACTGCCCCCCCATCGACCATCGCGCCCATTTCGGCCAGTTCTTGACCGAGTCGCCCCTTGGAGATGGCTCCGATGGGAAAGACGTTGGCGTTGCCAGCCCGACGAGCTTGCAAAATGATGAATTCGGCAGCGGCTTGGCTGTCACAAGCCGGTTCCGTGTTGGGCATGCAAGCGATGCTGGTGACGCCTCCGGCCAGAGCAGCGGCAGTGCCTGTAGCGATGGTTTCGTCTTCTTCGCGGCCGGGTTCACGCAAGTGAACGTGCATATCAATTAAGCCCGGCGTCACGATCCGATTGCTTGCATCATGTGTCACATCAGCCCGTAAGTCAGGTCGTTCCCCGATGGCCAACACCCGATCCCCTTGAATCCACAGATCGGTGACCCGATCGAGATTTTGCGATGGATCAATCACTCGCCCGTTGCTTATCCGAAGGATGCTCATAGCCGTCTCGCACGCCCCAAGGCCATCACCGTCCACACCACAGGATACATCTTTTCGAAATACCACAACCGGGCAAAGTACAATCCGATCGGTGTCGGCTGGTGCAAGCGACCCGCTTCGACGGCATCGAGCAACCAAGCAAGGCCGCGTGCCACCCCCCGATCTTCGGCAGCCCCATCAAGGGTTAGGAGGATATCGAGTGCCAGGGCCGTTTCTTCGACACTCGAGGGGGTATCTTTGGCACCGCCCCAGCCGCCATCGGTGTTTTGAATGCTTCGTAAAAACATCACCCCCCGTTGTGCTTCCGAACTGTTCATTCGTCCCATGTCTCGATACGCTGCTAGCACACGCGAGGTGCCGTATGTCGGGTTGATCTCGTCTGCTGCGTGCTGATTGCCAAACCACAGCGGCAACCAGGAGCCATCGGGGCGTTGTTCACGAGCCAGGTAAGCCAAGGCCCGCTGCACGACGCGAGCGGTGTTGCGGGGCGTGGGGGCAACCGGCCCCAGCTTCAGCGCCTCATCCAGGCTGCTCAACACGCGGGCCGTCACGCTCTGGCTACGGCAGGCCTGCATGGCGCGTAAGGCATGGGCCGTCAGGTCGCTGCCACTGCGGTCAAAAGGCAACTTGCCCCAACCGCGGCAGAAGGTCGGCCAACCACCGTCGCGGTTTTGCAGATCGCGTAACCACCACCAACCGCGCAACGCGTGATAGGCTGGAGTTGCCTCTACCGCTTCGCTCACACACGGGCGAACCTTGCGTCCCTGGCACAGATCCTCAAAGGAGACCTGGCCATACAGTTCCCGAAGGACCGATTCCATTTGTTGGGCAAAGGTGTCGGCAGTGAGATGGCGCAGAGCCAGAATCGCGCCGGGGGTGTCGTCGGCATCGGGCACGCCGCCGGGTAACGGCGTCCAGGCCCAGCCACCGGGCGCCGCCCCGGTGAACGGATGGCGCTCTCGAAATTGTTGGCCCAGCAACCAAGCCAGCAGTTTGTCTTTGTGGTCTAGAGAGTTCAAATCGTCGGCCGCTGCCAGAGCATTGATAGCCAGCGTGGTCACCCAGGTGGACAAGTTGGTGTCGATGGGCCAGGAACCATCCTTCCGCACGCTAGCGACGAGGAAATCTACACATTGGCGCACGACGGGATGATCCCTCTTGCCCGCCGCTGCTAGTCCCAGGGCAACAAAGCTCGTCAGCGGCGTTGCTTCGAGAAAGCCGCCATTGCTCGGTTGAATCTGGGCCAGCACCCGCAAACTTGGGGCAATCGCCCAAGATCGCAACGGATTCCAACTGCCGCGATGCTGATGCACCGCCTGGCCAATGGCGATCAGAGCGGGCAAGGCATAACTGACAACCGGCAGGCCAAGGAAGCGATACCACGATTGCGGAAAGCAGGCTAACTCGAAGGGCAAGGTCGGCACCTCACGCCAGGGCACCAGGCCGGCCAGAGCGCAGGTCATCAAAATCGGCACGCTGAACGTGCGGTCCTGCCCGTAGCGTGCCCGCACGGCCTGGGCGATTTGCTCAGGTGTCGAGCCGTAACGCTCGCCCAACCAGTGACGCGTTCGGCTCAGTGTCTCAGCAAAGCGTTCGGCTCGGCCGGTGAGATGAAAAGCCGCCTGACATAACAGCGTAGTGGAAATATTGGAAAAGCTAACGACCGTATCCCCCCATCCGCCATCTGTGTTCTGGTTCGCCGCCAGCCAGGCGATTCCCGCATCGATGAGATGCTCATGACGGTCCAGCCCTGCGACTTGAGCTAGGGCGCTGACTGCAACGGCTGTGGAAAGGGCCGAGGTGGACAGTTCGCCTTCCCAGTACCCGCCTGGCAAGCGAAGATCGAGCAACGTTTGCCGTGCTTGGAGATAACCCCGTTGAAGCCGCTCATGGTCAATCATGAAATAATCATATGATTCTTTGAAGAAAAACAAAACTCTTTAGGCAGATCATCACGCCAGAGCCTGTCGATCTCGTTTGAAAAGCTCCCGCCCCCCCCGCCAGGCCCCATCCGCCGACGGATCGGTCCAAACAGGTACTGGCTGACCCCTGTTGCAGGGCCGCCACGCTCAACGCTTAGATCTCCAAGGCATCGAGTTCATCCATTAGCCTGTCCAGGTCATCCTTAGGCGCTTGTGGCTTGCTGGCCTGTCGCTTCGGTATGCCCACACTCAGCCCCACCGCCTGGCGTCCTTCTTTGACTAATTCGCTGTCCCGCTCGGCGGCCGCTAGAGCCAACGCGTCGCTACCGCCGAACAGTTTGGTCAGGTCGATTTTCAAGCCGCTGGGAGCCGCCACGGGAGCCCCAGCGATTGCAGGGGTTTTATGCTCGGGAAACATGATGGCATGTTCGGGGCAAACCCGGCTACAGGCGGGGCAGCCCTTCTTGCAGGAGTCCTGATTCTCCACCACAATGCGATCCAGCGAATCGACCCCGTAGACACCAAACAGGCAGAAGTCTAGGCACTCCATGCAGTTGGTGCAGCGGCTGTAGTCGATCACCGGATACCAGCGCCGACCGGTAGGGGCAAGCAACTCCTCGGGGGTAAATGTCTTGGCCGGTGCGCTTGGTTCGGGAGTTATCAACCCCAGTTGCAACAGCGGAGTCTTGCTGGCTTTGGCCGCCGCACACTCTTCCGCAATGCGTTTAATTTCCTCGATGTAGACCCGGTGGTCACTGTAGTCGCGCAGGTCCAGGCAGTAAATCGTGCGATCGGGCACATTCACGGCACCGATGCCTTTGCTCTCAACGGGTTCGCCGCTGTCGTCCTCCTCCTGCTCTTGCTCGGGTTTCTTGGCGATGCGGTTTTCGCCGTAGTGCCCCTTGATGCCGGCGCGGTCAAGCATCCAGAAGGTGGCACGTGGATACATCCACGACAGAAACACCAGGTCGCCGCGAATCCCTTCCAGGTAGAGGCGTCCACTGTGGTTAGCATCCATGTCATACAGGCTGGGCACAATCGAGACATCGATCCCGCTTTCCAGGAGTAGGGCAGCGGTGATGCTTTCTTCCAAGGCGCGTTTCGCAGGGTTCTTTCCCTGGGCTTGCGACAGCACCACGGTCAGTTTACGGCGGCTCATGTCGTGAAGCTCCTCATTCGTCGGAGTTGAATTTCCCTTTTAACATCCGCTGGGTGTTGTCCCAGTTCGCGGTCAAATAGGCATGATACCCCGCCACATCCATCAGGCCCGAGCCATCGCCCTGAATCTCAAAAAGCCAACCGGAGGCATAGCCGTCGGTGTTGATCGGCGTCGGATCCTGAAGCAACGCCTCATTGAACCGCGTCAACGTACCGGCCATCGGCGCGAACAAATCGCTCTCGGCCTTGCTAGTTTCGATGTGGCCGATCTCTTGCATGAGGCGAACAGCATCGCCGGGATCAATCGACCAGCTGAGAAAGTAAACATCTTTCATGAGTCGAATGGCATAAGAGGTGAAGCCAAATCGCCACACCCCATCGGGCTGCTGCGAGGCCCAGAGATGATTACGGGCGTAACGCCGATCCCCTGGCAGAGGGGCCTGGGTTTTGCCCATCAGAAAGACCAGATCATTCGCCATGCGGTGAGAATCTCGGCAGGCAGGGCATGGGCGATTCTTGGTAGTTATACTAGTGAATCATCCGTTTAGTGAGGAGAGTTTGTTGGAAAGCGAGGCGTTTGTGTCTGAAGAATTACAAGTGACCCTGCTCGCAATCCCTGCGATTGTTATGGCACTCCTGCTGCTTACGGGCTTAGTCCTGGTGGTCCGCGATACAGTGCGGGGGCGGGGCATCTGGGGGATCAACCCTCGGCCGGTCCACTGTCCGCGATGCGGGGAGCCAGCCCCAGTCGTGCGTGTGCCTGCCAACAGCCGACAATTCTGGTGGGGCGGCGCAACCTGTAAGGAGTGCGGCACGGAGTACGACAAGTGGGGTATCGAGGTGGCAGTGGGGCCAAGGATACCTCCTGTGGCCGAGCAAACCCCGATGCAACGCAAAAGCAGTCAAGCAACTGAAGAGCGCACACAAGGCGGGGACAAGAATGAAGGATCCTCTCAGGAAGGGATTCGTGCAGACTTCTAAATTCGCTCTTGCAGTAGCTAGCTGCTAGTCCTGCGGGGGGTACGATGCTTTTCTACCGCCGCCAGCAACGCTTCGAGCAAACCTCCCAGTTGCTTGCGGGTAGCTTCATCGGTCAGATTGCCCTCGGCATCAAATTTCGTATGCGCCGCACTGATGAACACCTCAGGCCGATTCAGGATGTAGGCGTTGAGATAGATGAACATCTGACGCAAGTGATACTGGGCCCGTGCGGTGCCTGCAAAGCCGGGACTGGCCCCGAAGATCGCCACCGGCTTGCTGTCGAATGGCTGCTGGGGTGGCCGGGACGCCCAGTCGATCGCATTCTTGAGTACGCCCGGCACGGAATAGTTGTATTCCGGTGTCGCGATCACCACACCATCAGCCGCCGCGATCGCCTGGCGAAAAGTTTCCACGCTGGCGGGTAGCCCTTGCTTCTCGATGTCTTCGTTGAACAGCGGAAGGCCCGCAAGATCGTGGATCGCCACCGTCACTCCAGCCGGAACCAACTCTTGCAAGACCCGGAGACTCGCCGCGTTGTACGACGCTTTTCGCAGGCTGCCGGCAAAGGCCACAATCCGAGTCGGAGAAGCCATGAGATGTTGCTCCTGCTGAGAGGCTTACGGAACCAAGCACAGGTTCCGCTTTCCAGTCTAGGCATGCTGACGGCCCGTTTCCACCCAAGGCTCGGTCCAAACACCAATTCAGCCGAAGGTCAACACCTCGCCGGGTTCCATCACCCGCACGTTGACCCCTTGGGGCGTAAAGCCGCTAGCATCTTGGACAAGCTGACCGGCAAAGGTCTTGTAGTGAATCGGAATTGCCAACTTCGGCCGAATCATCTCGGCGGCCCGGCTGGCCAGTCGCGGCCCCATGGTGTAACGATCGCCAATCGGGATCAACGCGATGTCGGGTTGAAATAGCTCGCCGAACAACGCCAGGTCGCCGAACAGGCTTGTATCGCCCAGGTGGTAGACCGTCACGCCACCCAGCGTCACGATTACCCCGCACGGCATGCCGGCATATTGCCCCTCGAATGACGAGGAATGAAACGCCTGCACCAGCGTTACCGTCCCGAACGACGTAGTGATCGTGCCGCCCTGATTGCCGTAACTCACCTTGCAACCCTTTTGCTCGAACAGGGCGGCTAACTCGAACGTCGCGTGAATGGTGGCGTTGTTAGCCTTGGCGAGGAGTTCGGCGTCGGCCGTGTGATCAAAGTGGCCATGTGTCAAGAGAATCCAATCGCAGGCGAGGTCTGCGGGCTGTTTGCGGGCTAGGGGATTTTGCGTCAGAAACGGATCGATCACCACCCGATGGATGCCATCAGACAGCCATACGCCCGAATGCCCCAGATATTCCAAAGTAATACCCATTTTTCGATGCTCCCCTCTGTTGCACGGCCGCTTCCTCTAGCTGTTGTAGGCAATCGGCTGGTTTTGCCGAGAGGGAAAAGCCGGTCAAGAAGCAACCCGCAGTGGCTAGGTGGGCGACAAGTGCGATCAGACAAGCCAAGGGGCAGGGGTTTTGCTAGAATAAATCCAAGTTGAAGCAACCCGCAATCGAGGGGCCGCTGGTGTCCGTCATCGAAACCGAGAACCTCATCAAACAATACGGCTCGTCCGTGCGAGCGCTTAAAGGGGTGTCGCTGAAGGTCGAGTCTGGAGAAATTTTCGGCCTACTGGGCCAAAACGGCGCGGGCAAGACCACCCTAGTGAAAATTCTGCTAGGAATCCTGTCGCCCACCGAAGGCCGGGCCACGCTGCTGGGTCACCCGTGCGGCACCGTGTCTGTGCGAGCGCGAGTCGGCTATTTGCCGGAGGATCATCGTTTCCCGGACTATCACACCGGGGCAAGCCTCCTGGACTTTTACGGCAGTCTGCTAGGCATGTCTAGCAGGGCGCGGCGAGAACGTATCCCCAAGGTGCTGGAAATGGTGGGTATCAGTGGCCGGACCCACTCGAAGATTCGCACCTACTCTAAAGGGATGAAACAGCGCTTAGGAATTGCCCAGGCCCTGCTGCATGATCCCGAGGTGATCTTTCTCGACGAGCCGACCGACGGCGTGGACCCAGTAGGCCGACGCGAGATTCGCGAACTATTGCAAGACCTCAAAGCCAAGGGCGTGACGGTGTTTGTCAACTCGCACTTGTTGGGCGAAGTCGAGTTGTTGTGCGACCGGGTCATCATTCTCGATCGTGGCAGCATCGTCCGTCAGGGCACTATCGGCGAATTGACCCGACAACGCGGTATCTTCTTGCTGGGTTTGGCCGAGGCCGACACGATGCCCCTAGAGATGCTGCAACAACGTGGCTACCAGTTGACGCCATCTGGGTTGTATTGGGAAGTCGATCTACTTGACGGTCAAAGTATTGACGACCTGGTTCGGTTGTTGCTCGATCAGGGATTACGGCTACGGCACCTGGTGGAGAAACGCCAGACGCTGGAAGACCTGTTTGTGCAAACCGTGGAAGCAGCCGAGCCGGGCGTGGATCGCCGCCGCCGGATGCCGCCGCCCTTGAAAGCCCAGGAGTATCGACCGTGAAATTTCTCGCCATGCTGCGCGATTCGTTGCGTGAAGCGCTCGATGCCAAGGTGATCTATGCTACTCTGGGCTTGTCCGTGTTGCTGATTGCTGTCTCGGCTACAGCGACATTCAACCCTAAGCCGGGCGGCAAGAATCTGATGGAGTTTGCTGCTCTGCCGTTGAATGTCGATCTGAAAGAGTTCGACCCGATGCAGTTTCAGCGAAGCGGGGGCGGCCCTGACCCTAACCGCATCGCCCGGATGGTGCGTGGCAACTACAAAGTGGCTTCAGTGATGCCGGTCAACGGCCAGGACACGCCCGACACCAGCTTCGAGGTGACCATCACTACCCTGGGCGGAGGCGGCATTCCCGGGCTGGACCTGTTCGTGGCTCGCCCCAAGCCTGAAGCAGTCATAGCCGAGATCCGCGAACGCTTTGGCCGACTCGACGACGTGCAACTGGCCGAGGTACAAGAAGTCCGGCGCGGCTCGACCCCTGATTCGTATGTGGTCACAGCCAATCTGACGCCCCAGGGCAAAAAGCTTTGGCCGCACGATTTCAGCCTGTTTTTCGGGGCTTTGCCGATCTTCCGCGAGGGAGTGCCCTTGGGCGTGCAAGTGTATCTCATCCAGACGATTTTGCTCAATCAGGTTGGAGCGTGGGTCATTTTGTTGATCAGTGTGATCCTGACGGCGTTTTTTATACCGAACATGATCCGCAAAGGAACAGTGGACCTGCTGATTGTCAAACCAGTGCCGCGCTTCATTCTCCTGCTTTATAAATATGTCGGTGGCTTGCTGTTCATCCTTATCAACACCACCGTGGCTGTCGGCGGCGTCTGGTTGGCCTTTGCCCTGCGCTCGGGCATCTGGGCACCTGGTGTCCTGATCAGCATTCCGGCGATTACGTTTTTCTTTGCGATTCTTTATGCCGTTAGCACCTTGGTGGGCGTTGTGACCCGTAGTGCGATCGTGGCGATTTTGGTGACGTGTGCGACCTGGTTTTTCCTGTTTCTGGTGGGGGTGACGCATACCATCACCGAGGTGGTGACTAAAGAGTTACGGAACTCCTCGGAGCGGGCCGCCGCCTGGACAGTGGGCAATGCGGTTGCCTTGAGCACCTCAACGCCCTCGGCTTGGACCGTAGGGGCGTTGGCTGGCTATGATCCCCTATTACGAACCCGACGAGACTTGGAGTTTTCGCCAGGTTGGTTTCCGCCCCTTGTCGATGCCTTGCACTTTTTCTTGCCACGTACCGGTGATTTGACAGCCCTGGTAGACGACTACATGCAACGCGACTTGATGTCCCTGCCGCGAGCGTTGCGTTCGGTGGCAGTGAAGACCACCCCGATCTCCTGGACAGAGAGTCTGGCCGTCTCGGGCATCTTCATCGCGTTGTTACTGAGCATCTCGTGCTGGTGGTTTGCTACCCGAGATTATTAACGTAGTCAGAGGGCACCCGCGTGATCAATGACGCCGTCTTTCTCCGTTGCATTCGGCCCGAGTGCCGCACCACGCAAGACCTGGGGCAGACTGCGTTTACCTGCCCGAGGTGTGGCGGACTGATGGATGTCTGCTACGACCGCACCCGGTTGCCCGCGCCATCGTCCTGGCAATTTGTCGAGTCCAAATGGAGCCGCCGTACCGAACCGTTGTGTTTCTCAGGTGTTTGGCGGTTTCACGAACTATTGCCGTTCGCCCCGCCGGAGAAGTTGGTAACCATCGGCGAAGGGCAGACGCTGTTGCAGCGAGCGGATGCCGTGGCTGCTTATGTGAATTTGTCCCCCGGACGGCTATTTTTGCAATATGAGGGGATGAACCCATCAGGCAGTTTCAAAGATAACGGCATGTGTGCGGCTTTTAGCCATGCGAATCTGGTTGGGGCCAAGCGGGCTGCCTGTGCCAGCACTGGCAACACCTCGGCCAGCCTGGCGGCGTATTGCTCCGTCACGGGCAAGATGCGGGCGATTATCTTCATCGGTTCGGGCAAAATCAGCTACGGCAAGCTGTCGCAAGCGTTGGATTACGGTGCGCTAACTGTGCAGATTCAGGGCGACTTTGATGACGCCATGCGCCGTGTGCAACAGGTGGCCTCTCGACTGGGTATCTACCTGGTTAACAGCATCAACCCGTTTCGGCTAGAAGGGCAGAAAACGGTGATGTATCGCATCCTGGAGGCGCTGGGCTGGCAAGTGCCCGATTGGATCGTGGTGCCTGGCGGCAACCTCGGCAACATCTCGGCGTTCGGCAAAGCGTTCCACGAACTGCATCAACTGGGCCTGGTGCCGCGGATGCCTCGCTTTGCGGTCATCAATGCCGCTGGGGCCAACACGCTTCATGTGCTGATGCGTCACCTGGGGTTGCAATGGAATGCCGGCCGACCCGATGAAGCCATCCTGCAACGCTACTATGCCGAACTCGACGCAACCGGCCGTAAAGCCGACACTCTGGCCAGCGCTATCGAGATTAATCGACCAGTGAATCTGCCCAAAGCGTTACGGGCACTGGCCTGCAGTGGCGGGGCAGTGCGGGAGGTGACCGATCAAGAGATCATGGATGCCAAAGCGCGAATCGGTGCGGGCGGCCTGGGCTGCGAACCGGCCTCAGCTGCTAGTGTGGCCGGCCTGAGACGCCTACGCGAAGAGGGGGTCATCAACCGAGATGAGCGGGTGGTCTGCGTCCTGACTGGGCATCAGTTGAAAGATCCTAACGCTACGGTTGCCTATCATACCCATGAGCAGGCGGTCTTCGAGGAATATCTCGGCCGACGCGGCGTGAAACAGGCCCCTTTTGCTAATCGGGCCGTACTAGTGCCCAACGACTTGGAGGCGATCGTCCAGGCGATCGAAACAGCTGTATGAAAACTCGTATCGCTATACAGGGCGCGGCCGGCCGCATGGGCCAGCGACTGATCGCGCTGGGACGCGAAGACCCCCAACTGGAACTTGTCGCCGCTCTGGAAAGCCCTTGCCACCCCAAACTCGGCCAGGACATCGGCGAGCTATGCGGCATCGGTGCCATCGGTGTACCGCTGACTGCGAAGCTCGATACCGATGTGCGTGTGGATGCTTTGATCGACTTCAGCGCACCGGCCGGTACCCTCGCCATCCTGCCGGTCTGCATCGCCCGTCGTCTGCCCATCGTCGTGGCCACCACGGGCTTTGAACCGCACCAAAAAGCCGAAGTCGAAGCGGCGGCTCACGAGACGGCAGTGCTCTGGTCGCCCAACTTGTCGCTTTCGGTGAATGTGTTGTTTGATCTGTGTCGGCGGACGGCAACGCTGCTCAAAGGACGCGATTTCGACATCGAGATCGTCGAGCGGCATCACCGCTACAAAAAGGATGCTCCCTCGGGCACGGCGATGCAGTTCGCCAAGATCATCCAAGATGTCCAGGGCGGCACGATCCGCCACGGCCGTGAAGGGCTGACCGGCGAGCGGCCGCGTGACGAGATCGGCATGCATGCCTTGCGCACGGGCGACAACGTGGGGGAACACACGATCATCTTCAGTGCTTTGGGCGAAACACTGGAGTTGGTGCACAAGGGCACCTCACGCGACAGTTACGCTCGCGGAGCGTTGGCGGCGGCTAAGTTTCTGGCCGGCAAACCGCCGGGGCGTTATGCGATGAGTGACGTACTAGGGCTGTAAGCAGACGCATGAACCCGAGGAACGTATGAGCTTGCCTGCCATACGCCGAACTTTAGGTATCGACCTAGGCACCACCCATAGCGTCATCGCCTGTTGGGACGATGCCCGTGGCTCGCTGCTGACCGGGCACGACGACCTGCATCGCCCCCTGCTCCCCTCGGTGGTCGGCTGGCATGCTGCCCACAACCGCTTGGTGGTCGGTCATGAGGCCCTCGCCTTAGAAGATGCCAAGCTCCCCCTGGCCTCTGTCAAACGCTACATGGGCTTGGAGCGATCCTTTGCCCTCGGCCCTCAGACCCTCTCGCCTCCACAGGTTTCTGCCTGCATCTTAGAAACGCTCCGCTCTTATATGGCCCGTGTCTTGGATGCTCGCTATCGGCTCGATTCGGCTGTCATCACCATGCCGGCCTATTTCACTCACCGGCAGATTGAAGCCACTCGCGCCGCTGGTGAGGCGGCCGGCTATGAAGTCCGTGAACTGCTGCATGAGCCGACCGCGGCGGCCATTTATTACTCGTGGCTAGAGAACCACGGCGATGCAACGTACTTGGTCTACGATCTGGGCGGCGGCACCTTCGATGTGTCGATTATTCGGCGTCGTCTCGACGACCATGAAGTTTTGGCCGTCAGTGGAGATCCGTTTCTGGGGGGCGACGATTTCGACCGCGCCTTGGCCTCGCATCTGCTGCGGACTGCTGAGTGGCGTGATGAACAGGGGGTACCGCTGGAACAACCGCCCGTCTTGCCGCCCGGTAGCGTCGGCTTCGCTCGGCTGGTGCGATTAGCCGAATCACTCAAGAAGGAACTCTCGGGCCAGGAGACGGTCCGGCGAACCGTGCCGCGACTAGTCACGCAAGCAGGGGTGTACTCATTAGAAGTACGCGTCACCCAAGCGGAGTTTTACCGACTCATCCGCGACCAAGTGGCCCGCACGATCGACTGTTGCCACCAAGCCTTAGGCCGAGCCGGGTTAGGAATCGGCGACATCGACCATGTCATCTTGGTGGGCGGCTCCAGCCGGGTGCCGCTTGTCCGGCAGGTGGTGCAAGAGGCGTTTACTAACCCGCAGTTAAGCCAACGGGCTAAATCCCCCCAGCTACTCTGCCATGAGCCGGACCTGTGCGTGGCTTATGGGGCGGCTTTACGAGCGGCCAGCTACGGCACCCGCTACCTGTTTGTCGTGGGCGGCGGCACGCTGGAACTGCATCTGACCAGTCCCTCCACGATTACCCAGCCGAACTATCTAGCTACGGGCGTCGTGCGGGCCGAGACAGCAACACAACTGCCCTTAGATGGGGCGAGTGTGCGAATCAGCAATCCACTCACCGGGCTGGTAGAAGAGGCCTTCTTAGATTCCCAAGGCGTCTTCGAGCAACCCTTGCAACTACTTCCCGGTGAAAACCCTCTCGATTGGACTCTCGTCGATGCCGACGGGCAGGATCGCGTTCGGCTGCGTAGCGGAGTAAAATATTCACCAGATGGCCGCACCGTGGGCCTTGGGGTTCTACCGACGCAACTGATTACCCGTGCCTTGGCCATCGAGGTACTCTCACGAGGCCGACAACGCCAGCGTCAAGTGGTAGCCCCAATCGGAGCGGCCTTGCCGGGGCGGTTTCGCTGTGTGTGTCGGACGGCAGATCAATCGGGTCGGGTCGTGGTGCCGATTTACGAAGATCACCAAGTGATCAAACAGTTGATCTTGGAAAACTTGGATCGGACCTTGCCGATCGGCTCACCGGTCGAGGTGGAATTCCGCATCGACGCTAGCCATCGCATCGAAGTGGCCGTTTCGGTACACAGCAGCAGCGGACAACGTACCGAGACAGCGACGATTGAGCCGCCACCGCCGCCGAGCTGTCCGACGCCCGAGGAGCTAGCGAGCCTGTTAGAGCAGCTAGAGCAGCAGGTGAACGAGCTATCCGGTCCAGCGCGGACACGGATTCGCAACCGTTCGCAACAGGTGTATCACGATCTGCTTGAAGCCTTGAGTTACAACGACGAGGCCAAGGCGATCGCGCGAATGGGCGAGCTACGCGAGTTGCTCGCACAGGCGCAACTCGCACGAACGCAACAGATCGACCCGCCCTGGTCGCATTTCGCCGCTTTAGTGCGTGATTGCCAAGACCTAGCCTGGCGTGTTAGCGAGCAGACCGGCCAAGACCGTGGCGAGTTGTTGCAGCACGTCGAAGCCCAACAGCGATATGCCGAACAGGCCCACGAGGAGTTCAACCCCACGCTATATCGCGAGTGCTGGCACAACCTGAACAAATATGCCCAATACTTGCAGCAACTGCTTGATGATGCCTTGCCGCAACATCGGCCTGCTGGCCCCCCGAAGAAGTCGCGTCGACCGCCCGAGCAAGAAGCCCGTGAAGCAGTGGATCATTTCCGCAAACGCTTATCTATGGTTTGGAAGGAGGCCCGCCAAAAAAATCGGGCCGACATCGACTACCATCTGGGCGATTTGGCTCGGGCCGCCGCCGGTTTGAGTGGCCGCATCAAACACGACCCCATCGGGGCGATCCGCGAAGCGCGTAAGCTAACTCTGGAAGTCGATAAACTCGCGGCCAAACTGGCCGTTGCCTCCTCCTCTGCATCGGATGAAGGATTGCTTGAAGGATCAGCGTGAATACGTTAAACTCATTTAGTTCTTGGGAGCCGTCGCGTCGCAATGTACATCGCTCTGGCCATTCTTGCCGTGGTTGGGTTGCTCGGCCTGCTGTACTATAGCTACGCTCCAGGACCAGTCAGAGCACGGCTACGGGCACAAGCACGAGCCCACCTCCGAGCTGGCGATTGGCAAAAGGCCTTAGGACTGCTGCAACCGCTGCTGCAAGAGCCCCCGGCTGCTTGGCACAGGCCGTTTCGTCATCTGGCCGGCGAATGTCATCAGCATGGGTTGGAACAGGCGCTGCGGGAACACCACTACGAAGCAGCACGCGATCATGCATTAGCCGTCGCCGAACTTCTCAATCAGAACCAACAAGAGCAAGTGCAGCGGGTCGTCGATGCAGCGTTGGCCGAGGCGAGGCGGCGTTTCGCTGCTGGCACTGAACCGGTCGAGCCTTTGCTGGATCGGATCGACCAGCTACACCCCCCACTCGCCGAAACACTCTTTTGGCGGGCGTTGCTCCGAATCCGCGAGGAACAACTCGAAGCCGCCATCCCATTGCTTGCTCAAGCCAGCGAGAAGACTGGCCGCGAAATCATCGACCCCCCTTTATACTTGGGGCTGCTGCTGCATCGCTTGGGCTATCCGGCCGAGGCACTTAAGTGGCTCTCGGAGGCTAACCGTATCGAACTCAATTGTCCGCTGGTGGCCTGGCAGATCGGCGTAACCCTAATGGCCATGGACGGCGACAGTGGCATGGCAAGGCGGGTGTTGCAAAGGGCCATGAGCGACCGCGGATTACCGCACTGGGAGCGAGAACCGGGCAAATTGTGGATCGAGGGGCTACCGGAGGGGCGATCATTCATCCGGCGGTTGGCGTTGGAGAACGGCGACCCGCGTGGGGTGACCTTCCCGTGTCCATTGCTTGGAACCGATCTAAGTATTCTGATACGTCAAGGAAAATTGGCCCTGGCCCAGGCTTGCTACAAAGAGCAACGCTTCTTCGAGGCCGCCTCCGTTTATGGCCAACTGCTGCAAAATACGCCGCCCACGCCGATGTTGTTACGCGGCTATGGGCTGGCACTGGCTCGCAGTGGCCAGTATGACGAAGCATTCAAACAACTTCGACTGGCCTTCGCTCAGCAGGAACCAAAAGATGCCTTTACTGCCGGCTACATGGCGTTGTGCGCGGCCATGGGCAAGCCGACCAACGAAGGGGACAAAGCCCGAAACATCACCTGGGCGCTGAAATTGTTGTCCCAATATCCAGTGCTGGAAAATGCCGAATGGGCCGCAGTCCTACGGGAGGTGCATCTGGAGGCGCGACGCCATGCGGTGCCCGTCGATTTGCCAGCTCAAGAACTTGTTTGCGATACGTTAGCCAGCGTGCAAGCCCACGATGCGGCCAGTGCCACGCTCTATGCGGAACTCGCCCAGAAGCATCCGCAGGCGGTCAAGCCCATCTACGCGTGGCTATATGTGCAAGCAGAAACGGTGCATGGAGTGAGCAGCCCTGCAGAGATGGACCTGTTCGCTCGCACTTTCCAGCAACGTGAGAAAGCCCGCAGCTTTTTCGAGCAGCAAAACTGGGACCTGGATGCCGCTGAGTTCGTCTACCTGCAACGCGCGGCCGAACGGGCCCCGGGGAGTTTCCCCGAAGCGCTTGGGGCTGATTACCCCGCCAAGGGGACCGCCCTGTTACTGGCTCGCTCGCACACCGAGGAAAAAGCCGGCCGCATCGAGCCGGCCCGTCAGGCAATGGAGGTGCTGTTAAAGCTCGCCCCGCAGTATCTGCCGGCCTATGATCGGCTCGCCTGTTTGCTCTATCGAGCAGGCGACACCAACCGAGCCGTGCAACTGCTTTCACATTGGCGCTCGTTGGCCCCACACGATCATTGGCCCCTAGTCCGGCAAGCGGTGATCGAACAAGAGCGCGGCCAGAATGATCGACGCCGAGAGGCTATCGAGCAAGCCCTGGCTCTAACGCGGGGTCGCCTCCGTGCAGGGATTGCCTATCTGGGGGCGACTTTGGGGTTGCGTGAGGCGGTCAAGTTGCTGGGCAGCAAATGCAGCAGTCCTCTGCCGGACTTCAACGACCAACAGCAGCGGGCATTCCAGAGTGTCCTTGCCTTACTCGACGATTGCTTATCTCACGACCCCACTCATCTCCAAGCGCTAAGTTGTTTGGCCGCTATCCGTAGCCTCCGCCGTGATCAAGCAGGCTTGGCTGCCTTGGCCGATCGCTTCACCAACCTTGGTTCAGCCACAGGGGCCATCGCTTACATGGCTGCGGTGTGTAACTGGGCCGCGGGCCACTACGATCGTGCGGTGGCCGCAGCAACCCAGGCTGCCAACTCTAGTCAATGGGCTAGTGAGGCCCGCTTGATCGCCGCCTGGTCACGAGCCAAACAGGGAGCCATTGATCAGGCACTGCCGTTGCTTCAAAGTGTTTGTTGGGATGAGTCGGCCGCCTCGCGTCCGGTGGCGCACGCCTTGGCAGGACACTTGTACGAAAAACAACAAAAGTATGAAGATGCCATCCGTCACTGGAGTGCTCTGGATACCGCAACCCGTGCCCGCTGGGGGCTGGACGAACCGTTGCGCCTGATGGTCTACCTGGGCGGCCTGTTGGCCCTGAACGATGGCCGCTACGAGCAAGCCGCCGAGCGATTCCGGGAGGCGAGTAAACTGGGCCTGCGAGAGCCCCGCTTAGGCGGATTGATCAGCCTGGCCTTGGTTAAAGCGGGACAAAAACTTTTATATGAAACAGCGGGAGACTGACCGATGCCCCCCCCTTTGGCAAACGCTCGTCACGCTGCCCAGCTCGCTCGCTACGAAGCGGCCGCCTCTCTGCTGGAGCGGGCAGCGGGGGTCAGGAATGATCCCAACGTGTACTACATGCTGGCGATAGCCTACAAGCGGCTCAACAAAATCACCGAAGCTCGCGCCGCCTTGCGAAAAATCAGCCAGCCCGACGCTGATGTGCTGTTGCAATTGGCGTTGCTGTCGTTGCAAGAGCAAAACCTCGAACAGGCCGAGCAAGAGCTATCACGAGCTTGGGAACAAAATTCAAATAGCTATGCGATTGCCTACAACCTGGTGCTGACCCGCCTGACGCTGGGCAAGCTTGCCCAATGCCTGGAAGTATTGCCACGGGCGATGCAATTACTTCAGCTACGACACGACAAGGAGGAATGGCGTTTTCTGCAAACGCTGCACAACCTGCTGCTCACGATTACCCCCCAAGCAACTAGCCCTGCTGCATCCCTCAGTGAGTTAGCCCCGGCCGATGAGCAACGCTTGCTCAAGATTCTTCGTAGCCTGGGACAACTCGACACTATCCACCGGCTGCTCAAGGCTCTCTGCGAAGCCCGCCCTCACAGTGGCCTGATCAGGGAAGCCTACCTCGAATCCGTCCTGGTCAAGGCGCGGGCACTGATCGATCGTTGCCAGTGGACCGAGGCCGAGATCTTGTTGCGGCCCTTTGCCCACGACCGCAGCATCAGCCGAGAGAATCTAGTAGCGTTATTGACGTTGTTGGGCACCTGCGCGGCCATGACGCAAGACTTTGGGGCAGCGGTGTCGCATTTCACCGCCGCGTTGAAGCTCGCGCCCAATGATGCGCGTTTGCACCAAAATCTTGCGTTGGTCCATGAGTTTCAGAATGAGTTGAACCAAGCCGAACCGTACTGGAACAAATTCTTCGATTGCCTGGACCCGCGTTCGCCCTGCCCCATCGACATCCCGCAATACACCGATTGCATGCTATTTGAGGCCATGCAACGCCTGGCCAGCAAATTTGCCGAAAACGAAAAATGGAACACGGCGGTTAGCTACGCCCAGCGGGCGACGCAGATGCGCCCTGACGACCCGGAGTGCCTGGAGCGGCTGTTTAGGTTGTACAACAATGCCAAACGGATACAGGAGGCCCGGCGGACGCTGGACAAACTGAAGCAACTCAAACCAGGCGAACCGCAGTACGAACTGTATGAATTGGATCTGGTCGAGGTGAAAGGATTGGGCGACATCGAACGTCTGCTCAGCGAGATCGACCGCATCTACCGCCGTCATCCAGACGACCGACGGGTGGAAGAACGGGCCACGGGCATGGTCAATAGTGTCATACCTCTGATCGGAAACATCTGCGATAACCTGACGGACCAACTCAGCAAGGTAATCGACCAAGTTCGTAACTTACCCAACTACCAGATCAACTGGGCGGCTGTTCGTGAAGTGATGCGTGATCTATTGAAAGAGTTTCAAAAACTGCGCCGCATCATGGGCAAATGTCTCCCTTTGGTGAGCAACGAAGACGTACGCCGAACCATCCGAGACCTTTCGGATCATATTGATAAAAAAATTGAAGCCTGCCGCTCGATGGGCGCGTGAGGAGGGTTGCTACATCATGTCCCCTACCAATGAACCAATCGTGTTGGAGTTGGCCACCCTGCCGCGAGAGCAGATGGGGCCGTTTCTGATCCTAGGGTTGGACAAGACCGCGTCTCAGGAGCAAGTCGATGTCCACTGGGCCGACCGTGTTCGTTGGGCCCGACGAAACCAAATCAAAACCCCCCTGGAGGACATCAACTGGGCACGCGACGCCCTGGGCGATGCCGAACGTCGTCTCCGAGCCGATCTAGAGAGCCTCAATGCTGACACCGCCGAAGGATTGATCGCCGCCCTGTCACGCCGCTATGGCGCAGTGGGCGGTAAGGTGATGCGACAATGGCAGCCCCTTGACGATGAGAAGCCGCTGGCCGATTATAGCCCGACAGTCGAACTTCCCGAGTTGTCCGCGGTGCGTGCGACCCTAGTGATTCCTACACAACCTGAAGAAGCCCTGGGGGGCTGGGTGTGGTTGGAGCAACTGGCCTCCAGCCCACTGGATCCCTGGTCCCTGGAACTGCCCGAGGCGAACTAAACCACCATGAATGACGAACCGATGCGTAGCACCGCTTCCAGCCAATCGGGAGCAACGGCGGGTGAGACCGTCAAACCAGCTCGTGAGCAACAGACGCTCGGGTCGTCGACCCTGTTTCGTCTGTGTGAGGAAATTATCTCGCTGCGAGAACGTAACAACCGCCAGCATCAGGAATTTGAACGTCGCCTCAGCGGGGTACGCGACGAACTGAAAACCAGTTTCAACTCTTTCGCCGCCGACACCCAAAAAGCATTTCAACAACTGCGTAACGAGGTCCACGGCGAGAAACGCATTTCTCTGGCGTTGTTGAACACGCTGCTAGAAATCGGTCAAGATCTAGAAGAGATCGTCGCGGCCAAACCCACCACCGACGACCCCGAGATTCTGCGTCGCTGGATGCAGGCGGTAGAAGTGGAAAACCGCAAAGTCCAAGATGCTCTGGCGCGTCACGGAGTACATCCGTATCATGCGGTGATCGCCTCGCCGTATCGCCCGGAGTTGCACGAACGCGTCGGCAGCAAACGGCTGGAAGGCATGGGGCCAAACCTCATCGCCGAACAACGCCAGCATGGCTATGCCAGCCAACAACCGGAGTTTGTCCTACGCCGCCCAAAAGTAATCGTGACGGAGTAGTCGACTGAGCTACCTGATGGCTTATGTGTTCGCTTTCAAAAATCGCTAGAGTTTAAACCGAGGTAGTTGTCACCTGTTGGCCTGGCACCAGCCCCCCGAACTGCCCCAAAGACGAATCGAAACACGGACAACCAACCACGGATAATCCTTCTTAGCCCCCTTGAGGTTCCACCATGGCTTATATCGGAATCGACTTTGGTACGAGCAACTCGGTCGTAGCCAACTTCCAGTTTGGTCAAGCAGAAGTGGTGCCCAATCACGAGGGGCAAAAATACACGCCCTCTATCGTCACTATGCGTCGGGATGGTTCATTGGCCTTCGGCCAAGAAGCTAAAGAAAACTTCGACGAGCAGCGCTCGATCCGCTCGATCAAACGCATCCTGGGTACTCCTGAACGCGTGCCGTTTGTCGGCCAAGAACTTCGGACCGAGCAAATCGCCGTCATGCTCTTTAGCCTGCTAAAAAAAGACGCCGAACGGGCCCTCAACGAACCGTTTACCAAGGCGGTGATCACCATACCGGCCAACAGCAAAGGGTTAGCGCGGCACGCCACCAAACTGTGTGCCGGGGCCGCGGGGATGCAGGTACTGACTCTGATCAACGAGCCAACGGCGGCCGCCATCTGCTACGGTTTGAATGCCCAGGACGATCAGACGGTACTCGTCTACGACTTCGGCGGCGGGACACTCGACGTGACCATTCTCCGCATCCATCACGGGATGTTTGAGGAGATCGCCTCCAAGGGGATCGGCAAACTGGGCGGCGATGACGTGGATGCGGCCTTTGGCAAAGTGATCGCCGAGCGTTTCCAGGAAAAGACCGGCTTCGATATTCTCAACTCCCCCTATAAGCAGCAGTTTATGTTAGCAGTGGAACGGGCCAAGATTGATTTGTCCACAGCGGAGAGAGCAGTGGCCCGCAAGGCAGCCTTGGTGCCGGAGAGAGGCTTGAGCCTAGAAGAGGAAGTTACACGGGCAGAATTTGAACGCGTGATCATGCCTCTGGTTGTCAAAAGTGGTACGGCTATCGATGAAGCGATGAAGCTACGTGGCATGAAGCCCAAAGACATCGACAAAGTCTTGCTCGTGGGCGGTACCAGCAAAATCCCCCTCATCCGTCGTTATGTCAGCGAAAAACTAGCTGGCCGCGAACCTGAGAGCTTTGACAAGGTCGACCCCATGACCTGCGTGGCTCAAGGAGCGGCAATCGTCTCGGCGATCATTCAGGGAGCGGCTGGCTTGGATCGCTACGCGTACAGTGTGAAGTTAGAACACTCGCTGTGTGCCAACCCCGTGGACGCTCGCACCAATCGGGTGTTTCTCGACCCGATCATCAAACGCGGTTCCGACATCCCTTGCTCCTTCACCAAAAAATATTACCCCGTGGCCGATCCCGCCGACCGCGTGGTCATCAGCGTCTACGAAGGCGATGTCTACGATAATCCCGAAAGCCCTGAAAACGTGAAGTTGGCCGAGATCCCCTGGGAGTTCAAACCGCCCCGTCCTCAACGCGATGGCGAAATTGAGGTCTGCTTTGAATATGGTGACGACGGCATTCTCACCGTCACTCTGCACGACATCTACAACAGCCAGAAGAAACGCTTCGCCATCCAACAAACCGGCGAGAATGAGTTGACCTCCTCGCAACTGGTGAAACTGAAAGAGATCAACAAGGAGTTGGTAAACCGCACCATGCAACTGCAGGACACCCAAGAGTTCCGCGATGCCGCCGAGGTACTCAAACGGGCCGAGCAGAACGTGATTCCGAAGATCGACGACGCGGAAGATCGCCGCGAACTGGAAGAATTGTGCCGGGCAGTTCGGGTGGCCATGAACTCAGGGGATCCTAGCAAGATGGAAGAAGCAACCCGTGCCCTGGATGATCGCTTGCTCAATTATGCGTATCTGCTTTGAAAATGGACACAAAACGCCTCCTTGATTGGTATCATCATGCTTAAATGCCCGATGTGCAACGCCAGCAACGACGATTCAGCTCGGCAATGTCGCCGCTGCCAGGCCGATCTCTCTTTGCTGGCCGACTATGTCACCCATTTACAAAGCGGGCTCCAACAGGCCGAAACCCTTACACGGGCCGGCGAACTGGGCGAAGCTGTCTGGGCCTACCTCGCTGTCCTGGAGGTCGATCCCGACAACTCTACCGCCCGTCGCCAGGTCGGTAAAGTCGTCACCGCTGTGCGTCAATTCGACGAGACAGCTCCCGGTAGGCGATGGCTGACAACTCTTCGCAAACAAACCGGATGGCGTCGCTGGTTAGCCAGCAACGAGACCGGCCCTAGCCCCCTGCTTACCTATCTGGTCGGCTTGGGGTTGCTGGTCAGTTGCTTGTGGTTAGTTTATTCGTGGGGTTATTGGGCCGGTCAAAATGCTGCCCCCCCGATGCTCTCGGTCGAAGATGCCGAACAGCTGGCCAGAGAGAAGGCCCAACAGCAACAAGCCGAATCGGAACGTCGGGCACGCGAAGACCGTGAACAGAAAGAACGCAAGATCAAGGATGACGCCGGCTTACTCAGGCCACGATCATGAAATCTACCGCAAGTAACTTCCGGGCCTCGCCTAACGACTTTCTTCCGAGTAGTGTCGTCAACCCGGTCGAGCGTCAGGAGCGACCATTGACCGATTGGGATCGCCTTGTCCGAGACTATGGGCCGATGGTTTTCCGCACCGCCTGGCGTATCTTGGGACACAACGCCGATACCGAGGACGTGGTCCAGGAAGTCTTTTTGCAAGCACATCAAATGGCCCAGTCGGAGCCGATCCGCTCCTGGGAGGCTATCCTACGGCGTTTGGCGGCTTGCCGCGCTTTAGACCGTCTGCGCTCGCGCCGCCGCAACCTGGAATTGGAAGAACTTTCCTTGCCCTCGTCTCAAGCTGGACCCGAGGCCATCTTGCTGGAACGAGAGCTTGCGCAACGCCTGCGGGAAGCGCTAAGCCTGTTGCCCGCTCGGGAAGCGGAGGTATTCTGCCTTCGCTATTTTGACGATCTTGCCTATGACGAGATTGCCCGTGTGGTGGGGATCAGTACCGGAGCTGTCGCCACTGCCCTACACAAAGCTCGTGCTAAACTCGAAACGTTTCTCCTCAACTCCACTCAGGAACATCCCTAATGCTTCCCTTTCCGCCGACCTCTGATCACAACCTTCCCGACCCCCTGCGGACGGCGGTTGCGGCCATTCGGCGAGAACCGCTGCCGATGGAATCGCTTCGCCGAAGTACGCAACGAGCCAGGCAACTGGGGCCAACCCCCCCCGCCCGACGGCTAGGGACAATGTCCCGCTGGTCGTTGCTTTTCGGGGCTGTCGCGGCCAGCTTCCTCTTTGGGGCGTTGTTGCGTCACTGGATGCCATTAACTGGTCCTTTGCCCAACGATCCCACCTACCGATCCGGGGGGGATCTGGTGGTTTCGCTTGCTCCGGCCCCGCCCACTCGCCCCATCTCGATGCGGGAAATCGGAACCCAATGGGCCGACTGGGAACGCATCCGCTTGCCCTCCAAACCGGACACCAGTTCGCCCCCTCTGCGGATGGCCGTTCATGTATGCCTGGACAACCAGCAAGCCACCACAAGCGTCGAATTACGGTTCCAGCCGGCTGCGGAGCCACGGGAGTTTGAGTATGGTCTCCCGCCCGGCGCGGTGGTCCAAGGAGTCGAAGCTACTCCGGGGGCCAATCTGCTCCGAGGCACGATTGCTCCCTATACGACTCAGGTGCGTTTCACCTATCACCAGAAGTTGGCAACCAACGACAATCGGTATCAGTATTCCTTTCCACTGCC
>JBDNDE010000010.1:0-31630 GCA_046719305.1 Gemmataceae bacterium
CGCGATGAACCGGGGAGCGATCGGGTCATCGAGGGCCTCGGCCTCGCTGAGTCCGGCCAAGGTATAATTGCGTCGCAGATCGGCCAAGGTCACGGTAGTCGGCTCCCTGAGAAACAGAGAAACAGCAGATGGGCGGCTTTTGTATTTAATTCTAGCGAGGGCAAGGGATCATGCGTGTGTTACTGGGTTCGGGCGGCTTTCGCACCGCCGAGCGGATCGCTTTTCTGCGTGAACAGATGCGAGCCTTTTTCGGCTCCATTCGCAGGTTGCTTTTCGTCCCCTATGCCCTGCGTGACCACTCCGCCTACCTCGAAGCGATGCGGCAACGCGGCCTGGATGCCGGCTATGAACTGGTGGGTCTGCACACCTTTGCCGATCCAGTGGCAGCGGTGCGGTCGGCTGAGGGCCTCTTCGTTGGTGGAGGCAACACCTTTCGGCTGCTGGCGACACTGTCTGGCCAAGAGTTGCTGGAGCCGATCCGCGAACGGGTGCGGCAGGGGATGCCGTATCTAGGCGTGAGTGCCGGCTGCAACGTGGCCACACCCAGCATCCGCACGACCAACGACATGCCGATTGTGCAGCCGCCCAGCTTTGCCGCCTTGAAGCTAGTGCCATTCCAGGTCAATCCGCACTATTTCAGCGGCCGAAGCTACGTCAAACACGGTGAAGAATGGATCGAACATTTCGGCGAGACACGCGACGAACGCCTGGCGGAGTTTCACGAGGAAAATGACACCCCCGTTGTTGGCCTGTCCGAGGGGGCCACGCTGTGGTGCGAAAACGCCGCGGTGATGCTAGCGGGGGGTTCGGCCCGGGTCTTTCGTGTCGGCCACGACCCTGTCGATGTTCCGTCTGATAGTGACCTGTCTGCGCTGCTTCAACCCGAGCCGGCCATAGCCTACACTGTGCGGGTCTGGCATGCCGATGCCGCTACAGCCGAGCGTTGGCTAGCCTGGATGCACAGTAAACACCTGGCCGAGGTCATTATGGCCGGAGCGCGATCGGCCGAGTTAGTCGAATTAGATAGCAGCGAAGGCCGGTTGTTCGAGGCACGCTACCGCTTTGCTAACCGAGCCGCGTTTGGCCGCTATGAACAGCAGCAGGCGGTGCGGCTACGGGCCGAGGGGCAAAGTCTGTTTCCGGCGGGGGAGACGATCCGCTACGAACGAAACGTGGGCGAGAGGCGGTTGCTTGTTGGAGAATAGGCGGTGCGGTCGAACCTGCTTATGCAAAAAAATCACCCAAGCGAGCCGTGGTACTGTCCGTCGAGCTTATGAGGTGCGATGATAATACTGATCCGCGACAATCGACTCGCAGTGAATAGGTCGCTTAATGTGAGAAACCACCATTATGGCCGCACCCTTGCCGCATCTAGATACATTTATCATGGCTGCCGAACTCGGTAGCTTCACGCAGACGGCTCGAAAGATCAACCCTCCAGTGACGCAGGCCGCCATCAGCCAGCGAATCGCCGCTCTGGAACAAGACCTCGGACTGAAACTGTTCGACCGGGTCCACGGTCGGGTGGAACTGACGGCAGCAGGCCGTCGTCTGCACGAGATCGCTTTGCAGATTCAGGCGCTGCACGATCAAGCCCGACGCGAAATCGCCCAGCAGGTCGAAGGGCTACGCGGCGATTTATCCATCGCTGCTAGTTCCATCCCAGGCGAGCACATGCTTCCTAGTTTCCTCTCGGAGTTTCGCCAAAAGAACCCCAATATCTCCGTCCGCGCTCAGATCGTTGATAGTGCCTTGGTCTTCGATCTGGTGGAACGCGGCGATGCCCAACTCGGTCTGGCTGGTCAGGCTTCGGCTCGGCCGCACCTCGAACAGAAAGCCTTTGGCCGCGATGAGATTGTGCTAGTGGCACCGCCGAAACATCCGCTAGCCCAGAAAGGCCTTATCCGGGTGAACGACCTACTCGGCGTGCCGCTGATTATGCGTGAACGGGGCAGTGGCTCGCGGCAGTGTGTGGAACACGCTTTGCAAGAGGCGGGCTTGGCCCTCAACAGCTTGGAAATCACCGCCGAGGTGGGCAGCAACGAGGCGATCCGCGAGATGGTCCAGCGGGGGGGGGGCCTGGCGTTTCTGTCGCGTTTTGCCGTCAAGAACGAGTTGGCCTCGGGTGCCTTGGTCGAGATTCCCATCGACGGGATAAACCTGACTCGCGAGTTCTTTGTACTCTACGACCGACGACGCGCTCTGCCGTTGGCGGCTCGGTTGTTCATGGAACTGCTGGGCTGACCAACTCCACGCTACGACGCAGCAACCCTCCCAACGCTGTTCCCACCCTCCAACATGTTGTAACTGGAGCCACTGGTAGCCGCCGTTACGCTGCCAGTGGATGGTCTAGTTGATCGGAACGCAGCTCGTCGGAGCGCCTGGTGTTGACCGCAACTTTTCCTTCGCGTCTGCCGCTTTCAGCCGTGAATCGGTCTTGCGGGCAGGCAAACGGTTCTCGTTTGGGCAAACGGTTCTCGTTTGGGCAAACGGTTCTCGTTTGGGCAAACGGTTCTCGTTTGGGCAATCGATTCTCGTTTGGGCAATCGATTCTATGCCTGAGCCGAAGTGGGAACCCGGCGACGGTAGTTGTCCACGGGGGGAAAGAGCGCCCCGCCGAACCAACCGCCGGCGATGGCAGCGCCGAAGCTGATGACGAGTACGGTCGCCCAGGCCAACAGCAGGTCACCCGGCTGGCTCAGTTGCGCGCCCATGAGAACGACGCTCGTACCTAGCCCCACCAACAACCCTTGTTTTAGTCCGTTGGTCGTGATCATGCCGGCTAACAAGCCACCTAGCACAACCGCCAGTACGCGCAATTCCCAGATGATCAGGGTGTCTTGAAAAGCGGTCTCGTAACCTGATTTGCCACCGCTGAAATGCAACACCTTCTCGAAAATGAGTTCGGCATACAGGTATCCGCTGACGGCTAGTACGGTTCCCAGAATCACCCGCACCCAGGCGATGCGTCCGGCTAGTACCGGCTTAGGCGGTGCGGCTTTTTTGGCCGCGGAGCCTAACACGGGGCCAATCTCCACCGTGACCACGGGTCGCCAGATACGCGAGCCGATCAACGAGCCACTGAGAGCCACCACCGCATGAACGATGGGAGCCGAATACAAGGCAACCGGGCCGACCAGTTCGCCGGGCAGTTGCTGAAACAGCAGCGACAGCACGCCGTTCCAGGCTCCCACCATCACTCCCAGAGGGATCGGTTTTTCCTGTCCACCTCCAGCGAGGATGCCGCCCATTAGCACAGCAAGCAATTGGGCCAGTTGCAACCAGATGACGTTGCTGGAGTTGGCCCAGATTTCTTCCACCGTGCCGCCCTGACTGGCGAGCAACAGGCCGGTGAAAAGGCGCTCCATGGCATAGAACAGCCCCTGGCTGACGATCAAACCGATGAACAATCGTCCCGGTGTAGTGTTCAGCCAGCGTGGTCCCCCACCTCGCGTTGTGGCCTTGCTTTCATAGCCACAACGCAAGCATTTGCCCTTGCTATCCAGCGGAGCGCTGCACATCGAGCAAACAGCGGCCATCGCTTGCCTCTCATCCCTTGCCCAAGCAGTCCGTACAACTATAGGTCATGGAATGCGGACGTGCGCGGCGGGGGAAAAAACAAGTATCATGAGCGGCTATGTGTTGGCGATCGATCAGGGGACCACAAGCACGCGGAGCATCGTTTTCGATGCTCAGGGCCGTTCGTGTGGGGCGGCTTCGCAGGAAATCACGCAACACTATCCGCAGCCGGGCTGGGTGGAACACGACCCGGAGGAAATCTGGGCTAGCGTTGCCCGTACGGTTCCCGTGGCCTTGCAAGCCGCCGGCATCGCTGCCCACGACCTGGCCGCCCTAGGCATCACCAACCAACGCGAAACCGTGGTCGTTTGGGATCGACACACCGGCCAGAGCTTAGGCCGCGCCATCGTCTGGCAGGATCGCCGTACGGCTGGCTTTTGTCGCGAACAGGCAGCGAAAGAAACTTGGCTGCGCGAGCGAACCGGCTTGGTGCTCGATCCGTATTTCTCAGCGACCAAGATACGCTATCTGCTGCAACAAGGCGGCCTGCCGCCTGGGCGGATTTTCGGTACCGTCGATAGCTTTCTGCTAGCCCGACTAACCGGCGGGCGCGTCTTAGCCACCGATCGGACCAATGCCTCACGCACGTTGCTGGCCAACCTGCACACGGCCCAATGGGATGCGGAGTTGTTTGACTTCTTTGAGATTCCGATGGATGCTGTGCCCGAGATCCGACCCAGTGCCGGCGACTTCGGCACAACGCGTGGCCTGGACTTCTTACCTGATGGCAGCCCCATTCGCGGCGTGGCGGGCGACCAGCAAGCGGCGCTGTTTGGCCAGTGTGCCTTTGAGCCGGGCGAGGCCAAATGCACCTACGGCACCGGGGCGTTTTTCTTGCAACATCTGGGGACTAAGCCGACCTTGTCGCGGCATCGTTTGCTCACCACTCTAGCAGCGACGGCCGATGGCACGTTGCAATATGCCCTGGAAGGTGGCGTGTTTGTGGCCGGGGCTGCCGTCCAGTGGCTGCGGGATGGGTTGCGGCTGTTTCGCGAGGCGGCCGAGGTCGAGCAGTTGGCCCAAGGGACACAACCCGGCGAGGTGCTTTTCGTGCCAGGATTCGTGGGCCTGGGATCGCCCCACTGGGTGCCCGAAGCGCGTGGCGTTTTGTTTGGCCTGACGCGTGGCACCACTGCTGCCGACATCAGCCGAGCTACCCTGGAGGGCGTGGCCTTGCAAGTGGCCGATCTAATCGAGGCCGCAGCTCAAGATGCCGGACAACGCCTGAGTGTATTACGGGTCGATGGCGGCATGGCCCGCAACGCTTGGTTTTTGCAATGTCAGGCCGATGTGCTGAATCTGCCGGTGGTGCCTTCGTCGACCAACGAAGCCACTGCTTTGGGAGCGGCCTTTCTAGCGGGCTTGGCCAGCGGCCTGTGGCCCGATCAGGCGAGCTTGCGCAAACTAAGCCACGACCGCGTCCGCTACACACCGCGTCTGAACCAGGTAGCTCGTGAACAGTTGCTGAGGCGTTGGCAACGCGCGGTCGAAGCCGTCATCGCCTTTTACCGTTGAGAGATGCTGCTTTTGGCCTGCGGAGTACGCAGAAGACCCGGTCGATAGCTCTGCAAATACCCGCGAATATCTTCCTCGGTGTCGATGCGGTCGTAGCCCCGCGAACGCATCTCCTGTAGCGCTTCCTCGGCTGTCCAGCCTTCGACTTCCATACGGTACACTGCTACATAGCCGCCGGTGCGATGGATGCCTGCAAAACAATGAATCAGCACCGGGTGATTCTTCGGATCTTCCACGACTTCAAGAAATTGCCGCAAGCAGCCATCCACAGGGGAGCAACCCGGCTTGCCCGTCCAATTACGGCCATCAATGCGGACAAAGAGAACCTCGTTGGCCTCACACCAGCGGCGTTCGGCCTCGGTAGCAGGAGATTCATCGCGGATGCAGACGATCGCCTTGATGCCGAGATCATGCTGCAGACGGCGTAGGCCGGTGGGGGGTAGCTGAGCGCTGCGAAACAGCACACCAGGAGTGACCACGCTGAGGTTGCGAGTTTCGCGTTGCTGCCGCAGAGCCACGGTGATGGGTGCGGTGAGAGCGACGAGCACCAGCGCCACACCAAACAGCGCCGGGAAGCGATTGCGTGCCATGTGTGCCCCTGTGGAACAGGTCGTCCGTCTTTCCCGGTCCAGACGATACCGCGAGCCGCAAGGACAAGACAAGCCCAAGGGAAGTAACCACGACGCAACCGTGGCCGATGGAGGCGTCCACGGCGGCAAGGTTTCGTTCCGTTGCCCTGCCCTGCCCTGTTGGGAAAAACAGGCTTTCGCCTGCTTCTCATCCGCTCTGGGGACGGTTGGTTGGTCGCCGGGGGTCGCTCATCTCTCGGTACAAGCCAATATAGCTCGTGTAGCGCAACGCACTGATTTCGCGGCGATGGACGGCTCGCTTGACCGCACAGCGCTCCTCGTGCGTGTGGGTACAATCGCGGAAGCCACACCACGGCACTAGCGGACGAAACTCGGGGAAATAGCCCTCTACCTCCCCAGGCGCAACCGCCCAAAGGCTGAATTGCCGCACGCCGGGCGTGTCCACTACCCAACCGCCAAACTGCAAGCGAATCAGATCGGCATGCGTGGTGGTGTGCCGCCCTTTGCTGTTGACTTCGCTCACCTCTCGGACACGCAGCCCCAGTCCCGGTTGAATGGCGTTGAGCAGCGAGGACTTCCCGACCCCACTTTGCCCGCTGAAGACCGTCTGTTTGTCCCGCAGCAATTCTCGCAGCCGATCGACTCCCTTGCCCGTGCGAGCGCTGGTCAACAACGTAGGGATACCCAACTGGTTGTAGGTGCCCAGCAGTCCTTGATAGTCGGCCTCATTGACACGATCGGCCTTGTTCAGGCACAAGAGGGGTTTGATGCCTCCCTGCATAGCGCTGGCCAGAAAGCGATCAATCAGGTGGACCTTGAGTTCCGGTTCGACCAGAGACACGACAATAACTACTTGGTCGACGTTGGCGACGATCACATGCTCGCGATTACGGGAGGCCCGGGTGAGCATGCCGTGACGTGGCTCGACGCGCTCGATTACGCCCTCGACTCCCGCCGTTGGCACAGGAGGAATGGAAAACCACACCCGATCGCCCGTGGTTACAATGGTTCGGCTTTCGATCGACAAGCTGCGTAGGAGCCAGCGCACCGCGCAGCGGATTTCACGGCCATCATCGTCGGCCTGGACGATGCAAACATCGCGATGAACCCGCAAGACCCGACCAGGCCGACACGACGCTGGGTCAATATCGCGGCCATCGGTCTGATCGTCGGCAATGATGGTACGATGACGGGACTGTTCGCCCTTAGCGCGAACGCGTTCGCTGTGGGCGACATCTTCGAGTTGGCCCTGATCATGCTGGAAGTCGCGTGTCCAGCCCTGTTCACGGGGGCGGTCGTTGCGGTTCTTGCGTAACTCCACCCGCACCTTTTTTTTCTTGGCCATCTCTACCCTCCAAGCGGGAACTCCTGTTCCTATTTTAGCGAAGCGATACGTCGAAGTGCTGCACAAAGTGGAGCAACAACTGTGTAGAGAATAGGCAGAGGATCCAGGCGAGGAACCGGGATTTTTTCTTAAAAGTGAGAAAATGCCCCTAAGCCCTGGGAATTTGCTTCCAAAGATGGTATCCTTTGAACGTCGGCATTTTTTTTGCTGCCCAATAAACTAGCAGAGCGATGAGGAAATCCAACTCCTCTTGTGAGGAGGGAGGGCGATGATGAACGAAGGAACCTATCCTCGGTGGGAGGATACCAACATGACCACCAGCGAAGTAATTGAGATTCCCTTATTGTTATCTGTTGGCCAAGTGTCTGCCTTGGAACGGGTTGCTCACCAGCGTGGACTGACCGCTGGGGAAATGGTTCGTCAGGTGCTACGCGACTTCATTGTCAACGCCAAATAGTGACTCACGATCAAGAGCCGGCCGAATGATTGATCGGCCAGCCAGGCACAACTCTTTCCAGACGGGGCGTTTCTGGGCTTCAGAGACACCGTTGAGAAGAGTTGTGCCTTTTATTTGTCTTTTATTTGTTTTTATTTGTTTTGCAAGCCAACGCAGTGCAGAGGTTTGCCCTTGGTGAGTTTCAGGCAAGCAGTATCGTCTGTATCGACTAAAGCGACGGAGCCGGCGAACTCTCTTGACGCTTGGATGGCCTATTGCACACAATAAGCAGAATAGTCTCGGTCAGCCTGCCAGGACCGATCCAACCCGTGCCGAAAGGACCGCATCTCTATGAACAAGGCGTTCTCCTGTCTGTTAGTCACCCTCGTACTGCTAGGTAGCTCAGCGGTTTGGGCCGAAGAGGCAAAACAAGCCACCACCAAGTATGCGGTGCTCGTAGGGATCGACACCTATGCCGATGACGCCATCAAGCCGCGTAAGCATGCCGAGGCCGATATCCAGGCTCTGTATACCCTTTTCACGAATCCCAAGGTCGGCGGGATCCCCAAGGAGAATGTCCGGCTGTTGCTCGGCAAGCCGGCCGGCGACGGCAAGAAGGCCACGCGTGAGGCGTTTCTCGATGCTCTGAAATGGGTAGGCGAGACAGCCAAGCCCGAGGACCAGGTCGTTTTTGCCTTTTTGGGCAACGGCGGCCCTTTAGGCGACTCGGGTGATCGTCGCTGCTATTTCCTGGCCGATTCGACTTTCAAGGGACGCGACAAGGACGCCGTCAGCCCTGAGGAGATCGAAGAAAAGTTTAAAGCCCTCAAGGCTCGCAACGTCTGTGTGCTGCTGGATGTCGATTTCACCGCCATCAAAGAAGACAAATCGATTGCCATTGCCGAGCCAACCTTGGGGCGTGCCCCCTATCGTGAATTCCTCGGCGACGACGGCACTGATGATCACTTGCCCCTAGCCGGACGGATTGCCTTTCTGGCGACCAATGGCCTCAGCGCGTCGCTAGACCTGGACAACCACGGTCTCTTTGCCACGGTGTTGATCGAGGCGCTAGGTGGCAAGGCCGACAAGGAAGGCTACGAAGCCGATGGCCTAATCACCGTGGACGAGGTGGCCCGCTACATGAACGAGCGGCTACCGAAGCTAGCGCGAGAGAAGGGCAAGACCCAGAAGGAAAAGGATCAAGAGCATTTCATTCTTTCTGGTCCGCGGACGCACTTTGTCCTGGCCAGTAACCCCGAGGCAGCAGAAAAGCGGGCCGAACGGTTGGCCAAGCTGGAAAGGCTCATCGAAAAAAAAACGCTGCCCGAAGAATTAGTCAACGAGGCCCGCTCGCTGCTGGAGCGGATGCCGCTTTTGAAGAAGCGTCAGGAACTGCGTAAGGCCTATCAGGCGTTTGTCGATGAGCCCAACCTGGAGACGCTGCAAGCCAAACGTGCTGAAATCCTTAAGGCGATGGAAATGCGCCGCACCGAGGCACTGGGCTTCGCCCGCAAAGTCATGGAAGCCATCGACATCGTCTCCAAAGAATACGTTAAACAGGTCAAGCCCGGCCAATTGGCTGAGTGGGCCGTCCGCGAGTTGTATTCGACCATCGAGGAACCGCTGCCGCCCGCCATCGAGGAAAAACTAAAGACGGCCGTGGATGCCAAAGAAGGGGCGTTGCTGTTGCTGATCGCCGAGGCCCGACAGGCGTTGGGGATCCGGGAAGACCTGGACAACCTGAAGGATCTGACCATCACCTTGCAACGCGCTCTGGGCAAGCTCGATCCGCACACTACTTATTTCGATCCTGAAACCACCGAAAAGATGCGTAAGGATATCGAGTCCCGCTTCACCGGTATCGGCGTGCAGATTCGCAAAGACCTGGCCACCGATCAGTTGCTAGTCGTCACCCCGATCAAGGGCAGTCCAGCCTACAAGGCAGGCATCTGGGCCGGCGATATCGTCACACGCATCAAGCGCGAGGTGGACAGCTTCGGCAAGCCGCTTACCGATCCGAAGGATAAAGACATCCCTACCAAGGGGATGACTGTCAACGCTGCGGTCAAGGTCATCCAGGGCCAGGCCGGCTCCAAGGTGGTGCTGACCATCAAACGTGAGGGCCGTGAGGAGGAGTTTGACGTTCCCATCATCCGCGGCGAGATCGAGGTCGAATCGGTTCTCGGGGCCAAGCGCAAGGAAGATGATGACTGGGACTACCTGATCGACCACGAAAACAAGATTGGCTACATTCGGTTGACTAGCTTCGCTCGCACCAGTGCCCGGGATGTGCAACGCGTCATGAAGGAGCTAGTCGAGAAGGAAAAGATCAAAGGCTTCGTGCTCGACCTACGCTTCAATCCTGGCGGGCTGCTCGATGCGGCCAACCAGATCACCGACTTGTTCATCGGCGATGGTACTATTGTCAGCATTCGTCCACGGCCCGATGAAGCCGGCCGCATTCGCGAGCGCAAGTTCAAAGGCCAATGGGAAGGCAGCCTCCTAGGATTCCCGATGGTCTGCCTGATCAACGGTTACAGCGCCTCGGGCAGCGAGATTGTCTCCGCCGCGCTGCAAGACCACGAACGCGCTCGCATCTTTGGCGAGCGTAGCTACGGCAAGGGCAGCGTCCAAAACCTGCTTGACTTCGACATCTACGACCCGCAGACCTTCAAAACCCTCAAGGCCGAAATCAAACTAACCACCGCGACGTTTTGGCGTCCCAGTGGCAAAAACCTGAACAAGGCCAGCACCTCGGGTAAAGAGGAGGACACCTGGGGCGTAACGCCCGACACCGTGATCAAGCTCAGCGCCAAGGAACGCCGCGACCTAGCCGAGTATCAACGCAACCTGGAGACAATCGAACGTCCCGACCGTCGCGGCAAAGAAAAGAACGACTTCAAGGATCGGCAACTCGAAGCAGCGCTGCAGTATCTACGCGGACAGATCAAACTGGCCGCCAAGGTGTCGCCCAACCGCGACGACGGTTGAACGGGCCGTAACGAAAAAGCTAGCTACACCATAAGCACCCACGGCCTCAGGGCCGAGGGTGCTTTTCTTTTGCTCAAGTTGGTTGCCTGGGAGACAGTTGTGCGCAGAATTTCAAGGACAAGGGGCTAGCCCAGGGTTGGGTTACCTACCAACAGGTCATCGGTCCTGTTCTTTTGGATATGGCCCGTCAGCGTGCGAGGGTGGATGCGACGCTCTGGCCGGGGGGATCACTCATGTTTTGTGTTCGTCAGCTTTTATGGGCCAGTTTGGGGGTCACCACGCTTTGGCTGACTGGTTGTGCCACCCCCCTATTTGAACGGGGACCGTGTGGCGAGCGACAAGGGTTGTTCAGCCGTTTGGGCTTGCGTCGCACGCCGATGGAATGTTGCCCCCCGTTGGTCGGTACCTCTCTCAGCACCCCCCTACCCGTTGGCACCTTGCCCCCTTGTGATTGTCAGGGCGGCATCTCCCCCACTGGGCCGATCATTGGTTCGCCGGTCAGTGGCGGTGTACCGATCGACGGACCGCTGCTGCCAGGAATACCGCCTGCGATGTCCACTCTCCCACCGCCTCCGGCGGGTACCTTGCCCGCACCAAGTATGGTGCCCGGCGAGGCTCGGCCGACTCCTGCCGGTCCCTCTTCGCTAGGAAAACGATCGTAATCGGTTCCTGGGAAACAAACCACGAATCGACACTAGCCCCTAGCCCCTGAAAGTTTCCTCTGGGGCTAGTGTCTTAGCTTTTGGTAGGTGAACCTGGGTTGGCCGCTCGTGTCCTACCAATCGAACGATCCGAAACTTCCTGCTGAAGAGTAGCCGGGGGGAAACGGCAGGTGGAGGTATCAGGTTCTGCACGAACCGTCTCAGCGATGCTGGAGCCAGACGGCCAGGCGGCTGCCTGCAAAGCAGCTTGAAGTGGGTTCGACTCCCACCTGCATCTTTTGGGCATCTGAACCGCTCGGACTCAGGCGGGCTTTGGCTCCGGGGTTGGTGCAGGCTTCGGGGGTGGTGCTGCCTCACTGAGTTCTTTGGAGTACAGCACCAAAGCCGCACCTAAACCCACCGAAACGATGCCCACCCACAAGATCGGATGTGGCGTCTTGAGAGCAAAACTCAGCGGGTTGCCCTTAGCCGGATGCCACAAAACGCTAACGAGGGTGTTGATCACCGGGGCTAGTCCAAAGATCAACGGCGCGATAAACAGCTTATACGTCGCCGGCGGTCGCCCCTCAGCTTTGGCCGAATCAATCGCCGACTTAGTGGCAAAGATAACACAGATAGCCCCAAGGGCCCCGGCGGCCCCGGCTAAGCCGCTGAAACTCAAGCCAGTGAGCGAGTCCCAGGCCGGTTGTTGCTCGGCGCGAAACAGTAGGATACTGGGGCCGAGGACTGCCATGAAGAAGTAGGCCAACCCCACGCACAAAATGGCTAACAGCCGCGACGACGGTTTGCCGCCCAATTCGCTGCCGCCGTAAAAGATCAACGGCACATAGGTGCCCCAGGCTAGCCCGGCCAAGAGGGTAAAGAGTAACCATGGCTTGGAGGTCGAGAAGCCCTGCTCGAAAGCCGCCAACAACGAGGGGGTGGCCTTGTCGCCGGCTTCGGCTAGTTCTTTGGAATACAGCACCAGCGCCGCGCCCAGGCCGACACAGAGAATACCGACCCACAACAGCCAGTGCGGCGCATGGAAGCCGAACTGGAGTGGTTGAGCTTTCTTGGGATGCCAGATCATGCTCACTAGGGTGTTGATGACCGGGGCCAGGCCAAAGATCAACGGCGCAATAAACATCTTGTACTCGGGAGCAGACGCCGTCGCAAACACCACGCAGATGGCCCCGGCAGCCCCAGCGGCCCCGGCCAGGGCGCTGAACGCTAGCCCTGTGGTGGTGAACTCCGGTTGGGCCTCCCGGGGCAACCGCAGCAGGTAATAGAGCGGATACAGTACGCCGATGAGGAAGTAGGCGATGCCCACGCACAGAATCGCCAACAGCCGGGCCTCGGCCTTGCCGCCCAATTCACTGCCGCCGTAGGCGATCAGAGGCACATAAGTACCCCAAGACAGCCCGGCAAGGGCCACATACAAAATCCAGGTGTTCCGCGACAAATACGCAACCATTGCTTATGTTCACTCCTTCCGCAAGGCCGGCACTAGCTCCGCCCGCACAACGCTGGCCGTTGCTAGTCCGCAGGCCACTAGCCCAACAGCCAGTACGCCGGCAAACAGCAGCACTAAATTGGCAATCGGCACACTCCCTGCACCGCTGAGCATTTGCGGGCTGATCGACAACAACGCCGACACGGTACCGATGCCTAGCCCCAGGAGCAGCAAAAAGCCATTCTCTATCAGTAGTAGCCAGGCCAGTTGCCAGCGGGAGTAGCCCAAGGCACGCAATAACGCTAGTTCGGCGCGACGCTCCCAAACGGCTCGCAACAGCACCACGGCCAGACCGAGCGAACCGAGAATCAACCCCAGCCCTCCCAGTGCCTGGAACGTCGTCAAATAGGTGTTCTCGACGGCCAGATAGGCCGCCAAGCGATCCACCGAGCGGGTGACTTCGATACCGCGATCGGCCAGGCCGGTCCTCAGCAGTTCGGCGACGGCCTGTTGCTCGTCGGACGGCGGCGCGATCAAGAAGAAGTGATACCCCTCGTGATCGGGATACAGCCGGAGAAAATTGGCCTCGCTGAGCAGCAGGGCCGATTGAAAAACACTGTCGTGTAGCAGGCCGGCTATTTTCAGCCTTCGTTCGGTGGCGGTTTGATCCGGCACGGTGATTTCACTGCCCAGGCCACGCTGCAGCATCCATACCACGGTATTGGATTCACCGAAACAGGGATAGGGCAACTCGGAGGCTTCGAGCAACGTCCAGGGATGATCCCGTTTAGCGGCCGTAGCATCGAACTGGAAGCCGCCCCGCGCGATCAAGCTCGAGGGGATGCCCAGCAGCCGCGGCGTGCGCGGCTTGTACAGATTCAGGCAGCTGGCATCGTCGCCAGTTCGCGCCCGTAGGCCGACGATGGTTGTACGTTGGAGCAAGCGTTCGGCTTGGTCGCGTTTCTCGCGAACCAAACGCGCTTCGAGTCCTTGGCCGGCCAATTTGGCCTCGTAGCGGTCTAGCAGCAGTTGCCGGCCGGTGTCGCTGTTCAGGTCGCGCACTACCGGCAGATCAGTCTCGGCGATCAGCGCAAAGCCGCCGTCTGGTCCGCTGGGTTGGCCATTGCCGGCCTTGGGGTGGCGGCGGAAGGATTCGACGGCGACGAGAAGAAACGAGGCCGAGGCCAACAGACCGACTGTTAGCAGGCTACGCAGGGGGGCGCGGGCGGCATTGCGCAGCCCCAGGCGAGTCAAAGTGCTAGCTAGCCCGCCACGGGACCTACGCATCCAGGCATAAGCAGCCATTAGCCCTGCACTGAGAAACAAAGCCCCTGAGCCAAAAAAGGTGCCGGCTTGGGCCTCGTGACCTTTCAGCTGTGGGCCCAGCCACAACAGCAGCCCGGCCAACACGATACAGCCCAGAAGGGCCAGACCGACCCAGCCTGGTACACCAGCCCGCGCTTCGGCGAGGTCGTCGTTGGTTCGGCCGGTGAGCAACAGCCGTGGCGTGACCTGCCCTAGCACACGTACGCTCCAGGCGATCGTCCCCACACTGATTATAAAGGCCGCCATTGCCCCGAGGTTGAGGCTGCCCAGCGTGGCATGCGGCGCGAGAAACGACGCCAGCACCCCGCCCGGCCAGAGAACGGCCAACAACTGCAACAACAGCCGCGAATAGAGCAAGGCAAGTACGGTCCCGGTGAGAACGCCGGCCAACGCCACCAGGCCGCCCTCGGCCAGATACAGCCAACGCACCACGCCCACGGGGAAGCCTTGGGCCAGCATCACCCCCACTTGACGCGCACGGCGTTCTAATTCCAGGCGATAGAGCAACCCCACGAGTAAGAGCGCGGCCCCGATCAAGAACAAGCTGAACCCCAGAAACAACAAGCCGAACGGCGTGCCGCCCTGACTAGCGAACTGAGCGGTTGTTTTCAGGTCGTCGAAGACAAAACCGCCCTCGGCCGGCTTCAACTGCCTGAGCAAGGCGACACGGTAGGCTTGAGCCAGTTCTTCCCAATCACCGCCGGGAACCTGGGGCATCAGGCGCACACTGGTGACCGCGCCGAAACGGCTGGCCCAAAGCCGTTGCCCGGCGGCCAGCGTGATGTACGCTTTGGGCGTGGCGCGGTAGCGGTCCCAATAAGCGCTGGTGTACTCGGCCCGGATGCGTTGCTGTTGCCAGGCGGGATCGTCGAAGGGCAGCTTCCAGTCGGCGCTATCGTCCTTGTCGGTGATGCCGGGAAACTCCGGAGTCAAATACGGATCGCTGGCCGGTCCTTCCAACGCAATAGTGCCGGCCACCCGGAAAACCTGGGTGCGATCGGTGGCGTCGCCTTGCATCTCCGGGGGCTTGAAACGCAACGTCACTTCCTTGCTCTGGGGCGTCCAACCAGCGGGGACGATCTCGTCGTCGGCCAGCCTTTTCACTCCCTCGGGCAAGAATGGACCCAATGGCGGAGGTAAGCCTGGTTCGATGGCCGCCACCACCCCCGCTAGGGTGCGGGGGCCATCCTGGATTTTGCACAGATAAACCAGGGTTGGCGTGGCTCGTAGACGGGGCTCGGCAGCGGCAAGGGCGGCTTGTACCGTCGGCGGCGTGAGCAGTAGCGAGCGGCTCTCCAGGGCGAGATAAGGCTGATGTGTTGCAAAGGCCCGGTAAACCTCGTCCACCACTACTTCGCCCTTGTCCTGAAACGTCGGCAGCCGCTCCGCAATCACTCCAGGCAGGGCTTTCTTGAGCGCTTGGCCGCGTTTGCCCTGGAGGCGGCGGAGCAGGTCTTTGGCCCGGGTACGCGGGGTGTGCAGGCGTAGCCCCCAATCCTCCAGGTCTAGGGCGTTCTCCAGGGCCGCTTGCAGCTGCACGCCGTCTCCCGCGGCCAACAGGGCGTTGATGCGTCCGGGTTGCTCGATTTGTTTTTGCAGTGCCGCCAACGAGACGAACAGGTTACGCGGCGCTTCGAGTTGCGGACGCAGGTTGAAGGTGTCGCCCTCGTCTGCTGCTGTCAGTATGCGGTCAACTTGCAGGGTCCAATCGGTGAGTTCGGCCTCTTTGTGAGCCAGAGCGGCCTCCCGTGGCAGGTCGCTTTGCTTTTGCAGACGCACGGTCAGCGAATCGCCCACTTGGACGTTCAAGGCTCGAGCTAGGGCCGACGAAAGCGTCGCGCCGACTTGGCCGTTGGACCCGGCAACACCCAACACAGTGACCTTACGGGCCTGAGCCTCGCCGGCACGCACTGTAGCTTGCAACAGAAGCACCGGTTCGACACGGGCACTGGCTTTCTCGGCGACTTGTTCACTGAGTTGTTCACGAAAGAAGCGTGAAGCAGTGAGCGAATGCGTCACCCAGCTGAGCCGGCGGGCCGATTGTTCGCGCAAACTGCCCTGGAGCGAATCGCCGACCAGCAATGCCCCGGTCAGCACCGTCGCCCCTACTGCCACCCCCAGGGCCACTGCCAGATTGCCCCGTCCGAAATACCACAGGTTGGCCAGCAACAAACGCAAGAACGTCATGGCCGCGCCTCGACGAGTTTACCATCCTCCATGACTCGTCGGGCTGGGAAGGTGGCAGCCAGATCGGCACTATGGGTGACGGTGACCAGAATGCTATTTTCCTCGCGGCACAGCGATAGCAACAGTTCGCCGACCATTCGCGAACTGGCACGGTCGAGGTTACCGGTCGGCTCGTCGGCCAGCACCAACGTCGGTTTGTGAATCAGCGCTCGAGCGACGCTGACTCGCTGGCGTTCGCCGCCGGAAAGCTCAGCGGGCCGATGCTCCAGTCGTCCAGCCAAGCCAACCCGTTCGAGCAGGTGCGTGGCGCGTTGTCGCATCAGTGGCCCATCATCGAGGCCCACCAGAGTGGGCAGCAGCACGTTTTCCAACACAGTGCATTGGGGCAAGAGGTGATGATCCTGAAAGACGAAACCCAGCGTACGATTGCGGAAACGGGCCAGTTCCACATCACGAAGAGAAAAGGGATCTTTGCTACCGATGCGAACCGTACCCGAGGTGGGCGAATCGAGCGTGCCGAGGATATATAACAAGGTCGATTTGCCGCTCCCTGAGGGGCCCATAATGGCCAAGGCCTCGCCGGGTTGCAGCGTCAGGTCGATACCGCGCAAAACCACCAGCGGCCCCGAGGGGGTGGGGAACTCCTTGGTTAGAGCCTTCACTTCCAAGACCATCGGTACCTCGTCGCGTGGGGGAGTCGATACCCCTAGCATCGGTACAGGCCAAAGCAACGGCAAGGGCGGTAGTTGCCAGGGCAACAGGTGCCAGGGCGAGGGGCCAGCAGTTGACTCGACCTCGCCTTAGATACCGTACTTCTTTGGGGCCAGTTTCGCCTCGTCGATCAGCTTCTCCAGGGCATCTTTGTCGAGCTTTTGGGTCGGAATGCCCCCCTCGGGCACTTCCAGGCCGCTGACCCAGGCGGCCGCATTGAGCAACAGCGTGCGGAACCCGTCGTCGCCCCAGTTGGCGTGGCGGTGCATGCCGGTGAAGCCGAAGCCCCGTCCGCCATTAGGCCGCTCATACGCCCAGGCCACCACCTGCGGCTTGCCCGCTTGCACCGCCTTGAGCACGTCGGGGTTGCCGTGGTGGCTAGTGGGCTTGCTGCCTTGCTTGTAACGATCGGTGATGGTTTTTAGCGGCGGGACGGTGGCCAGGATCGGAGTGACCCCTTTCATGCCCTCGACAAACCGCATATGATAATACCACTCATCGTTGACCTCGATCGGCTTGACGCCGCGTGTCGTGGGATGCTTGGGCAGATCGGCAAACTTGGGGGTCCACCAGGGGTTGACGCTCCAGAACGGCTCGAAGTAGCCGCCCATCCACTTCAAAAACGCCTCGCCTTGTTTGCCCTTGTTGACTTCCACGCCGTAATGGATCCCCATAAACCCTGCCCCACGCTCCATCGCTTGAGCTACCTCAGCACTCTCGGCCACTTTGCCGCCGTGATCCATGCCGATGATGACAGCATCAGCGAAAGAGAGATCTTTGGGAAACTTGGCCCGCGTGTAGACGACGGCGTGGACGTTGGGGTAGGTAGCGTTGAGGGTGCGAGCCATGTAAATCGCCGCCGCGACAAATTCGTGATTGCCGCGTCCGCCGTGTGGCTCAGTGCCGGCAATGAAGACGATTTTTTTCACATCTTTGGGTGCGCTCTTTTGGCCCTGATGGTCGTAGATGTCACGAGCCGGTCTGTCGTCAGCCGACACTGGCAACACGAGGCCCAACGTCAGAGGTAGAGTTAAAGCCAAAAAACGGGAGAGCATGGTAGGAACCTCACCGGGGGGAAGGAAACGGGAAAGAGAAGATCATTGTATCAGCCGACGAGCAAGGAAATAAGCCGCCACCGCGCGACTGGGCCACCGTCAACAAGGGCAAACCTCCTCAAGCCGGTCGGTTATCCCACCGGGGCATCGCATCAGAGGAAGCGTTGGAATCGGATGACCCCTCTTAAAGGTCTGCTTTGGGCTGGTCCCGTGGAGCGTGGCGGCCGGGGGGAAATGGGGCGTTGCTGGCCGCAGATCCTAGCGGCTCTCGTCGCCCAGGGCGTTTTCCAAGGCTCGCACAGTGGCAGCGATGCCTTCCAGACGCGGGTGAATCCGCAGGGCCACTCGGAACGCCTTCAACGCGGCGCTCTGCCGTCGCAGCCGTAACAGGCAATGGCCCATACCAGCCTGAGCGGCAAAGTGGTGCGGGTTGAGCTTGACCGTCTGGGCACAATCACGCGCGGCCAAATCAAACTGATTAGATCGATAATAAAGTACTGCTCGTTGATAGTATGCTTCGGCATAATCAGGCGACTTTTCGATCAACGAATTGAGTGCCAGAATCGCTTGATCCGTCTCACGCAGCCGCAGTATCCGATACAATTCGTCGGATACGACGCTGCCCGGTCCCCGAAACCACACCCGCCACATGGCCGCGGCAGCCATCTCGGCAATCTCGCTATCCATGTCGTGCAAGCAGCGAGCTAGCGATTCATTGGCTTGCAGAGTGCCGACCTGGCCCAGAGCAAACACCGCTGCACGGCGAGATTGCGGACACTCCGATTGGCTCAGCCGCATCAGGGTGCCCTCCAGATAGCGTTCACGTACCTTTTGGTTGAACAGGTGCAGAGCTGCTCGGCGTTTCGCTTTGCCACCTGTTGCTTGCGGAGCCTTCGTCGCGGTTGCCTGGATCATCTGCCGGTCGGCCGGCACATCTTCGATCCCTTGCAGGGCATCCTCGGGGAGAGCCTCGAAGAACTCAACGAGCAACGGTGCGCTCATGCGGGATCCCTCTTCCACCTAGTGTTTTAGCGGCGACTTTCCCTGCCGCTTGCGAGTTCCATCCTTAACGGACTGCCGACAGTTTATCAAGCCGCTCCGAACACAGGCAACACGAACCTTAGACGGCCGGCTGTCGCTCGGGTCGTAAATAAATGAAGCTCTTGCCCAAACGACCGCCATAATTTCCCGCCGAGATCCGAAGCAGCCCCGGTGTGTCCTTCGCCGCTGCGATGGCCGCCTGGGTCGCTTGAGCGATCGTGGACAGGTCGCGGCCATTGAGGATGATCTCCATGATCGAGTTGACGCCCGGAGGCACTTTGGAGGATTCGCCCAGTTTCTCGCGCAGCGTCGGACAATACGCCTCGTAGGTGCTGGCGATGCTGAAACGGTAACGGCTGCCGGCTTTGGAACCACTAGCGGCTATACCACCGGGAAACGGCTGAATCACGCCGGGGATCTGAGCGGCCGCCTCCGCAGCGCGTTCGGCAGCCAACAGAGCCGAATCAAGGTCGCGGCCCATAAACCACAAGTTGCCACCCATCAATCCTTCGTGCCAGCCGAAACGACGGTCGATGACAAATTCCCCACCCAGAATCGGAATCACCCAAACACGACGGCCATGGCGGACATCGCGGAACTGATAGCCATCGCCGAAGAAGGCAATTTTGCGGCCGAGCTTGTAGTGGTTGTCACCGGGGTTGGGGCAAAAGGCGCTACAGGTGGCACAAGTGAGGATATTTTGGCTTACCCGCACGAGCAAGCATCGTTCCAGATGCTCGACCCGATCTTTGCGAAAACGCGGCACATGGAATTGCACCACGGCTCCGGGTCGCCCATCGGGGGTTTCACTAGGCTCCAGGTAGCGATCCAATCCTGCTTCGCAATCGCACAAAATGCTCGACGAGGCGTTGCCGGTGGCAGCAGCAATCGCATGGTCCAGCCAACGGCGATCCCGAGCCGTGATCAGTACCTCGGCATAGATGCTGCGGAACGCCTCGGCATAAGTGTCGTCAATCTCGGCCATGCGTCAGTTCCCCGTGCGGCCCTTGCCCTGGTAGACTTCTTTTTCGGTGATGATCAAATCCATGAAAATATCATGGTATTCTGTTGGAATCTCATCAAACAGTTGGCACTCGTACGCCAGGGCGACCAACGGGGTATCTGGTCGTGCACGCTGCAGCAGCTTGTCGTAGTAGCCGAAACCGTGGCCCATACGCCCGCCGCGTCGGTCGAAGGCAACTCCGGGAACAATGATCAGATCGAGTTCCTCAACGCGGGGCTTTTTCGAGACAATGCTGCGCAACTCCGGCTTCGGTTCTAAGATGCGATACATCCCCAGGGCCAACTCGTCCAGGTTCTCCAGATGAAACAGTTCCAGTTCACCCTCGACACAATACGGCACGACGATCTTCTTGTCGTGTCGCAGCGCCTCGGGCAAGTAGTGCCGGGTGCGTACCTCGCTGCGAGCATCCACATAGTACATCACCACCCGTGCGCTCTGGTACGCCGGCAAGGCCACTAGCCGCTGGCAAATCTGCTTGCTGACCTCGTCTTTGTCCGGCTGGGCATTGCGGGCAGCATGGGCCTGCTCGCGGATAGCTTTCTTTCGCTGCTGTAGCTCGCTGATCACTTCACTCATCGGTGTGCTGCTCCTGTCCTTCTGCCGTCGCTGTGTCGCGCGGAATGGTTCACTTATAGCTGGTTGCTGCCTTGAGATCGGCTTCTGCTGATCGTATCGTAATCCAAGGGCATCGTCTGGCTGCCAGACGACCCTGCCGCTGTGAAAGAGCTTCCAGGATTCCCAGCAGAGGCAGCCAACGCATGGTTGCGACTCGTGAACAACTTGATCGCCTCCAAGCTCAGGGCCTTGCGGATCTGTTGGCCGCCATCTTGCCCAGCCATGCCTTTTATGCCCGCAAGTTGGCCGACTTTTCGCCTTCGCGACTAAGCTTCCCACGCGATCTGGCCCGACTACCGTTTACCACCCGTGAGGAACTCTTAGCCGCCCAACGCCAGTTCCCGCCGCATGGCGGATTGATCACCTATCCGTTTGAACGCTACACCCGCATGCATCAGACAAGTGGCACATCTTCCGGGGTGCCCCTGCGTTGGTACGACACCCCCGAATCTTGGCAAGGCTTGCTCGATGGCTGGATCGAAAAATTTGCCTTCGGCGGCATCACTGCTCGCGATGTGTTGTTCTTCCCGTTCTCTTTTGGTCCGTTCATCGGCTTCTGGTCGGCTTTCGAGGCCGGGCTGAAACTTGGCTGCCGCTGTCTGCCCGGCGGCGGCATGAGCAGCAGCGCTCGGCTACGGTTTCTTTTGGCCAACGAGGCGACCGTTGTTTTCTGCACGCCGACCTACGGCCTCCGCTTGTTGGAGGTGGCCCACCAGGAAGGCATCGACCTGGTTTCTTCCTCGGTGCGTGCCTTGATCGTAGCCGGAGAACCGGGCGGCAGTATCCCGACGACCCGGCAACGTCTGGAAACTGGCTGGGGCGCACGGGTTTTTGACCACAACGGCATGACCGAGACGGGGCCGTTGGGCTTCGAGACCCTTGAATCGCCCGCTAGTCTGACGCTTTTGGAGACGGCCATCTGGCCCGAGGTGGTGGACGCCGCGGGCAACCCCGTGCCGCCGGGCACACCGGGCGAGTTGGTGGTGACCTCGTTTCGGCGGGTCGCGTCGCCCTTGATCCGCTACCGCACCGGCGATGTGGTGTGTGTGGATCCCGACCCCGATCCAGCAGGCCGGCCGATGATGCGTCTGAAGCAAGGCATCACCGGACGTGTCGATGATATGATCGTGGTGCGCGGCAACAATCTTCATCCCACAGCAATTCAGGCGATTTTGCACGGCATCGAGGGCATCGCCGAGTGGGTGGTGGAAATCGACCAACAGGGACCATTGACGGAATTGTGTGTGCGAGTCGAACCTGCCGCGGGTGTGGATGCTGCCTCGCTAGTGGCGCGGGTGGACCGCACGTTGCGCGATCGGCTGCTGTTTCGCATTGCCGTCGAGGCCGCCGCGCCGGGCAGCCTGCCACGCTCGGAGATGAAAAGCCGCCGCTGGCTGCGACGAGACAGCAAAGCGAGCCGATCAACGGAGCCAATCAACTAACTACGTTGGTCGATCGTGGCACTCGGCGCTTGCAATGGACAGCGTGGCGCTGGCGGTTTACAATGCCATCGCCGCTAGGAGATTTACCGCTGTGTCTGCCAGTGCTACCGACTTTGAAGCCATTCGTGCCCAGAAACTCCAGGCTATTGCCGCTACCGGGGTCGATCCCTGGGGCCACCGTGTCGACGGGCTGATGTCCATCGCCGACGTGTTGCAACTGCCTGCGGATCAACCCGAAGGCAGCCGACCGCGTGCTAAAGTAGCCGGACGCATCGTGTTACGCCGCGATTCGGGCAAGGTTCACTGGGTCGATCTGTGGGACTGGACTACGCCACTGCGCCTCAATAAGGAAACCAACGAGTATGAACGCGGCAAAATTCAAGTGATGGTCGGTCAGAAGCAAGTCGGGGCCGACGGCTGGATCATCGCCGAGAATCTTGACCTGGGCGATCTGTTGTGCGTCGAAGGCACCTTCGGCAAAACACGTATGGGCGAGCCGACCATCTTCGCCGAAAAGCTGACTTTTTTGGGCAAGTCGCTCCAGCCTCACCCCGACAAGTACAGCGGTATCCAAGATATCGAATTTCGTTTGCGTCATCGCTATCTGGATCTGATTTACAATCCCGAGACCCTCGACCGAGCCAAGAAACGCATCAAGATCTTACGGACGATTCGCACGCATCTGGACGCTCTGGGCTTTGTCGAGGTCGAAACTCCCGTGCTGCATGCCATTGCCGGCGGCGCGGCGGCGCGGCCGTTCGAGACCCACCACAACGCGCTGGACATCCCGCTGTTTCTACGTATTGCCCTGGAGTTGCACCTCAAACGGTTGCTAGTCGGCGGCATGGAACGCGTCTATGAGATTGGCCGAGTCTTCCGCAACGAGGGGATCAGTCCGCGGCACAATCCCGAATTTACCATGATGGAGTTGTACCAGGCCTACGGCGATTATCGTTCGATGATGGACCTAACAGAGGGGTTGATCGTGGCCTGTGTGCGAGCCTTGGGCGACAGCATGACCATCCCCTACGGCGAACACACCATCGACTTCACACCACCTTTCCAGCGGGCCAAGTATGCCGATTTGTTTGCTCAACATGTGGGGGTGCCGATGGACGATGCCGACGCTTGCGCTCGAGTGGCCGCCCAAACAGGTTTCCCGACGGCAGGCAAACATCCAGATGTGATTGTGCAACATCTCTTTGAGGAGATGGTCGAGGACAAGCTGGTCGGCCCGGTGTTCGTCTACGACTATCCGGCCAGTCTCTGCCCACTGACCAAGCGGCAATGGGGCAACGAACGCATCGCCGAACGCTTTGAGTTGTACGTCCGGGGGATGGAGTTGGCCAACGCCTACACCGAGTTGAACGACCCGGTGACCCAGGAGCAGACCTTCCGCTCGCAGTTAGCTGGTCTGCCTGCCGAGGAGTCGATGGCGAAAATGGACGATGATTTTCTTCGCGCGTTGCGGTATGGGATGCCTCCAGCGGGTGGATTGGGGATCGGCATCGACCGGTTGACGATGCTGTTGACCAACACCACAACGATTCGGGATGTGATTCTGTTTCCATTGCAGCGGCCCGAACGCCGAGACTAACGGGGCAACGCCTGGGCAAGCAACCCCGCAGGCCCCACGGAGGGAGGCAGTCCGATGTACAAGTGGCTCCTGTGTTGGCGATACCTCCGCACCCGCTATCTGGCGCTGGTGTGCATCGTCAGTGTTATGCTGGGCGTTGCGACCCTCATCGTTGTCAATGCCGTCATGGGCGGCTTCAGCACCAAACTCCGCGAACGGCTCCATGGCATTCTCTCAGATGTTATGATCGAAGCCCACGATTACAACGGCTTCGGCAACTATCAGGGAAAGATGGATCTCATCCGCCGTGATCCGTTCCTTGATGAGCAAGTGGTGGCGATGGCCCCGACGTTAGAGATCTTTGCCCTGGTCCAATACCGCATGGGCTACCAAGAGGTCTATCAACGCGCCAATCTCGTCGGCATCGAACTAGAAAGTCGCTCGGCCATCGGCGGTTTTGCCGAGTTTATTGCGCGGAGGCGGCACGCGCCGAAGTTTGAGTTGGATGCCGAAGGGCAGAAGCGACAGGAGTTGTTGGGACGGGGCAGAGAGATGGAGATTCCCACCCCGGTGCCGCCTCTGCCCGGTGCCGGTCCGGAGTTTCCGCCGGGCATCGAGCCACCGCCTCCGGGCGAATTGTTGCCGTTGCCCGAACCGCCCCCCTACCGAACCGAGCCTTTCCGGCCCACCTGCTGCATCGTTGGCCACGCCATGGCCCATCGCCGCTATCAAGAGGGGGACAAGCCGGCGATCGAGGTGCCGATTCTGCCACCAGGCGAAGAGATAATCGTGACAACCATCTCCGGAGGGCGGATGGCTCCGGTAACCAGTGTGTTCAGCGTGTGCGACTACTTCCGCTCGGAGATGAGCGAGTACGACTCCAACTACATCTTTGTTCCGTTGGACTACCTGCAAAAGCTGCGGGCCATGGAAGGGCGGGTCACCAGCATTCAGATTCGTTTGAAAGAGCAGGCAAACAAACATCAGGTGGTCGCCCGTCTGAAACAACTGCTGGGCGATGGCGTGCAAGTGCTTACCTGGGAAGACAAACAGGGAGCTTTGCTGGCGGCCATCAGCATCGAGAAGGGTATCCTCAACGTGCTGCTGTTTCTGATTATTGCCGTGGCCGGGTTTGGCATTTTGGCGATTTTTTCGATGATCGTGGTGGAAAAGACACGCGACATCGGCATTCTCAAAGCGTTGGGGGCGTCGCATCTGGGGGTGTTGCAGATTTTCTTGGCCTACGGTCTGCTGCTCGGAGTGGTCGGGGCACTGCTTGGCACCGGGCTGGGTTGGCTCATCACCCAGTACATCAACGAGATCGAGGCGTTGCTCTCGGCTAGCTTTGGCATGGAGGTGTTCCCGCGAAATGTGTACTACTTCGATAAAATTCCCACGCATATCAGCACGGCTCAGATTCTTCTGATCAATCTCTGCTCCATCCTGATCGCGGTCGTCTTCAGCATTTTGCCAGCTCTGCGGGCGGCGTTGTTGCATCCGGTGCGGGCGTTGCGTTTTGAATAATCGGCCCCCTCAAACAAGGACCCCTGCCATGACCGATTCTGTTCCGCTGTTGGCCGTGCGTGGATTGCACAAAGCCTATCGCAAGCACAAGCTGGAAGTGCCGGTGCTCAATGGAGTGGATCTGGAGGTACAGGCAGGGGAGTTTTTGTGTGTGCTAGGAGCGTCTGGCTCGGGTAAATCGACGCTGCTGCACCTGATTGGCACGCTCGATGCTCCCGATAGGGGTTGTGTCTTGCTCGAAGGCCAACGCATCGACAATGCCACGGCCCGGCAGCGGGATCGGCTACGCAATGCCACCTTTGGCTTCATCTTTCAGTTCTACCATCTGTTACCGGAGCTAACGGCATTGGAAAATGTGTTGATACCAGCGATGATTGAGCGGAGCGTCTGGAGTTGGTGGTGGCATGCCCGATCGCTGCGCCAAAGGGCCATCCAACTGCTCGAACGCGTTGGCCTGGGCCACCGTCAGCACCATTTGCCACGGGAACTATCCGGCGGCGAGATGCAACGGGTAGCAATCGCCCGAGCGCTGATGAGCCAACCACGGGTGCTGCTGGCCGACGAGCCGACGGGCAATTTGGACGAGGAGAAGGGCGAGCAGATCGTGCGGTTGCTGCGCGACTTGAACGCCCAGGAGGGCCTGACTATGATCATGGTTACCCACAACCGGGACCTAGTGGCCCCGACCGATCGCGTGGTGCGTCTGGTCAAGGGGCGCGTGGAGCAGACGCAGACGCCCGCGGCCCCTGATCCACAGGCGATCCTCGAACTTCCTCGACGCATCGCTCTGTAGAACCTGGCGGCAAGCGTAGCGGCTTTTCTCCTTTAGGGTGGACCGGGATGCGTGGAACACCTGCTCAGGGAGAGCGTGACGATGGCCGTGGTCAACATGAACGGGGAAGTGGTACCCAAAGAGAAGGCGATGGTCAGTGTCTATGACCACGGCCTGCTCTATGGCGATGGGGTGTTTGAGGGGATCCGTTTTTACAACGGCAAAGTTTTCCGCCCTCACGAACACATCGAAAGGCTCTACGAGTCGGCCCGGCACATCCTCTTGGAGATTCCCTGGACGCGCGACCGCATGATGGCGGAGGTCGAAAAGACCATCCAGGCCAGCGGTATGACCGACGGGTATATTCGGCTGGTGATCACGCGCGGGGTGGGCACGCTGGGGTTGGATCCGGCCCGATGTAGCCATCCACAAATCATCATTATTGTTGATACTATCGCCTTGTATCCTGAGAAATATTACGAAGAAGGGCTAGAGATCATCACCTCTTCGGTCATTCGGGCGCATCCCAACACCATCAGTCCGCGCGTCAAATCGCTCAACTACCTCAACAACATCCTCGCCCGCATCGAAGCCGGACGGGCTGGCTGCCAGGAAGCGCTCATGCTCAATCACCTGGGCGAGGTCGCCGAGTGTACGGCGGATAACCTCTTTTTGGTCAAGAACGGCCTGTTACGCACCCCGCCCATCAACGCCGGCATCCTCGAAGGCATTACCCGCAACGCCGTGATCGAACTGGCCAAGGCAGCCGGAATCGAAGTACAAGAAATCCCTTTGACCCGCCACGACGTCTATTCTGCGGACGAAATGTTTCTCACTGGTACTGGGGCCGAGGTCATCGCCGTTGTCAAAGTGGATGGCCGACCGATCGGCACAGGCAAACCGGGGCCAATCACCAAGACGCTGCGCGAGCGGTTTATGGTGTTGGCCCGCAGTTAAGGAGTTTTTTCCTGTGAAGTATGGCGTAGTGATGGCTCTGCTGGTGGCTAGCGTTGTCGGAGCCGCGGATCTCAAACCGGAAAACAGTTGGTCGACCGTGGTGAAAGACGAGGCCTTGGCCAAACAAGCACCGGCCAACGGGGTGCTGACCGAGGCCAAGGCATTTGAAACGCTATGGAAGGCGTACATGGGCGACGAGAAGTTGCCCAAGATCGACTTCGAGAAGAACCTCGTTGTGGTTTCGCTGGCTCTGGGCGGCCCCAATCGCCCTAGGGTGGTTTCGGCCCAATTGACCGATGGCAACCTCGAAGTGTTGGCGGCAGCCACCAAGCTCGGCGGTCCCGGCTTTGGAGTGGCGTTTTCTGTCTTTCCCAAAGCGGGCATTAAGAAAGTCAACGGCAAAGACATTAAGTGAGGAGGCATCTCCCATGCGAATTCTCAGTGGGCTGGCGGCCCTGCTGATGCTGGTCGGCCTGGTCGGGGCGGAACCCAAGACGCTAAACCCGGAGAACAACTGGGTTGGCATCGTCAACGACGAAAAGCTGGCTAAGCAAGCCCCAGAGAGCGGCATCATTGCCGATGCCAAGACGTTTGAGAAGCTATGGAAGTCGTGGCGCAAGGACGAGAAGCTGCCCCCGGTTGATTTCACCAAGCAGATTGTGGTCGTCACGCTGTCGGTGGGGGGGCCGAACCGTCCGGCTATTAGTGCCACGCTTGATGACGCAGGCGATCTGAAGATTTTAGCCCGCTCGACGCTGATCGCCGGCGATGCCTTCGGCTATTCGCTGGCCACTTTTGACCGCAAGGGGATCAAGAGCGTCAACGGCAAGAAGGTGCCCGAAGCGAAGTGACCGCGACGGCAGCAAGCGGAGCGGTGGGGTGACGCCCGCCGAGATTTTTGATGAAAGCGCTGTGTCTGCAAGCCCCCCGCAGTTGGGTACGCATCGACACCCCGGAAGTAGCTCCCGGCCCCGGCGAAGCGCTTGTGCGTGTCCATCAGGTCGGTATCTGTGGCACCGATTTAAGCGGCTACCTGGGCAAGATGCCGTTTTTCGGCTATCCGCGCATTCCCGGCCATGAATTGGGTGTCGAGGTGCTGGCGGTGGGCGAGGGCGTGACGAACGTCGTGCCGGGGGACCGCTGCGCCGTCGAGCCATACATCAACTGTCAAACCTGTCACGCCTGCCGACGCGGCCATACCAATTGTTGCGTGCATCATCAGACACTGGGCGTCCACTGCGACGGAGGCCTCCGACCCCGTTTCGTGGTGCCGGCGCGCAAATTGCACATCTCCCGCAAGCTCGGCTTCGATCAACTCGCCCTGGTGGAGACGTTGGCCATCGGTTGCCACGCGGTGGCTCGCAGCGGCTTGCAGGCCGGCGAAACGTGCCTGATCATTGGCGCGGGGCCGATCGGCCTGTCGGTGCTGGAGTTTGCCAAGCTCAGTGGCGCGACGGTGGTCGTCATGGACCTCAATCCCCAGCGACTGGAGTTTTGCCGTCGCGTTATGGGCGTGTCGCATACGGTGCTGGCTGGGGAATGGGCCGAGCAGCAGTTACGCGATCTAACCGAGGGCCGTATGCCCGAGGTGGTCATCGACGCCACAGGCAATAGTGCCTCGATGTCGGCAGCTTTTGGCCTGATCGGCCACGCAGGGCGGCTGGTGTTCGTGGGCATCACCACGGAAGCGGTCAGCTTTCGGCACCCGATCTTCCATCGGCCCGAGGGGACGCTTTTGTGCTCGCGTAATGCGTTGTCGAGCGACTTTTCCAACATCATCGGCCTGATCGAGGCCGGCACCATCGACACCCGCCCATGGATCACGCATCGGCATCATTTCGACCAACTCATCGACGTGTTCCCCAGCTACCTGCTCCCGGAGACTGGTGTCATCAAGGCCGTCATCGAAGTAGGCGAGGGCTAAGGTTAGGGGGTATCGACGATCAGCGTCACCGGGCCGTCGTTGACTAACTCGACCGCCATGTCTGCACCGAAGCGTCCCGTGGCCGTTGGGATGCCGAAGGCGGCTACGGCGGCGATGAATGCTTCGTACAGGGGGATGGCGACGGGTGGCGGGGCGGCATCGGTGAAGCTGGGGCGGCGTCCCTTGCGGGCATCGCCATAGAGCGTGAACTGGCTGACGATCAGGGCTGAGCCGCCCACCTGAAGTAGCGAGCGATTCATTTTGCCCTGGTCGTCGGCAAATAGCCGCAGGTTCACGATCTTCTCGGCGAGCCACTGCACCTGATCGGACCCATCACTGGGGGCAATGCCTAACAGCACGAGCAGCCCCTGGTCGATAGAGCCGACGACTTGGCCATCGATGCGGACGGCGGCGCGGGAAACACGTTGCAGGACGGCACGCATGGCAAATTCCTCGGAGGGTCAGGTAGCGGGTGGTTGTCGAGCGGCAGGTTCGCTCATAGCCTTTGCTTCAATGCTCGCTCAAGAAGCGCAGCGAGCCGACGAAGACTCTTACGAGCGTTTTGTAGCGATACCATTCCGAGGAAGTGAGATCGATCCGATGTCTAGCACGCCTCCTGATTCGCCTAGCCCGGCCACAGCCTCTGCGGCTCCGACCGCTACCGCACCGCCCCAGCCAAAGGAAGTCTTGGTCATCAGCCATTCTCAACTGCTCTACTGGTGGCCGATCTGGGCCTGCGGCTTTTTGATGGCCGCGATTACTTGGATCGAGGGATCGTTGATGACGACGCTGCCTCCTGGGACCGAGGCAGTCAATACAGCCACATCGAAGAAGGTGAAGTTGCAGATCGACGGCAAAGAAGTCGAACGCGAAATCCTGATTGTGCCCGAAGGCAAGGGGCTGCCCCGCGCTAGCCGAGGCGACAAAGAGCCTGGGGAGCCGGTGCGGCGGATGTCAGAGCGCAAGGAGTTGGGGGTGATCTTCTTCACCGTGCTGTTGTTGGTCATCTTCATCACCAACGTGCCATTGCGTGGCATCTGGTCGATCATGATCATCATTGGTGTGTTTACGATCATCCTCATCTTCGCGCTGGCGGGGATCTTGGATGCCATCCTGTCGTGGGCCTATCTGCTAGATGTCCGCATCAACATGGGAGGCTACCTGTTTGTCTCGACGGTGCTATTCATCCTGTGGGCTCTCACCGTGATGTTTTTCGACCGCCGGATCTACATTGTTTTCACCCCAGGTAACTTCCGGGTTTGCACCGAAATTGGCGCAGGTGAAAAAGTCTACGACACGATGGGCTTGAAGCTCGAACGCCAGCCCAGCGACCTGTTCCGTCACTGGGTGTTGGGTCTTGGCGCGGGCGACCTGATCGTCAAAACCAGCGGGGCCACCAACGAAACCTTCGACCTGCACAACGTCCTGTGGGTCGATTGGAAAGTCCAACGCATCGAAGAAATGCTCGGCAAACGCAAGTCGGCCGGTTGATCCGTTTCACGTCGGCTCCCCTCTGCTGGACATCTGCAGCCAGAGGGCAGCCGGCGTTGATCCCACCTCACCTTCCACGAGTCTCCCGCCATGTACCGCCTCTGGCCTCTGTTGCTTCTACCGCTGCTTCTGGCGGGCGATTGGCCGCAGTGGCGTGGTCCCAAGCGGGACAATGTGGCCCAACTGCCCGGACTGCCGGACAAACTACCTGAGAGACTCCCGGCCCGATGGACCAAGCCAATTGGCGGGGGCTATGGCGGCATTAGCGTGGTCGGGGATCGGCTGTATGTCATGGATCGCCAGAAGGACCCCGAGGCCGAGCGGGTGCTGTGTCTGGATGTCAAAACGGGCAAGACCGTGTGGCAGTACAGCTATCCGGTCCACTACGGCAAGCTGGATTATGGCAACGGTCCGCGTTGCACGCCGACCGTAGCAGATGACAAGGTGTTCACCTTCGGGGCGATGGGGCATCTGCATGCCTTGGATGCACGCACTGGTAAGCTCATCTGGTCCCGTGACACCGTCAAAGAGTTCGAGGCTGCCATCCCTACCTGGGGCCATTCCTGTTCACCGCTTTACGACGGCGGTTATCTGATCGTGCAAGTGGGAGCCAAGGACGGCTGCCTGATGTCGTTCGCGGCACGCACCGGCAAGCTCATCTGGCGTAGCTTGAGCGACCCGCCCGGCTATGCCTCGCCGGTGCTGGCCGGTGAGGAGATTCGCTTTTTCACTCCCACGCATGTAGTGGCTGTCGATCGGATTGATGGCAAGGAACGTTGGCGTGTGCCGTTTGAAGGCATCACCTACGGGGTGTCGATTAGCGATGTGGTGGAGGCCGACGGCGTGATTTTGGCGAGCAATTACTGGTCAGGGAGCAAGGCGTTGCGGATCAAGGAAGGTAAGCCGACGGTGGTCTGGGAAGGCAAGCAACTAAGCCTGCTCATGAGTACTCCATTAGTACGTGGAAAGCATGTTTATGCGCTGGACCGTTTTCGAGGTCTCAAGTGCATCGAGATGGCCAGCGGCAAGGTGCTATGGGAGAACGAGCACGTCACGCCGCGCGACCGCAATCCGCACGCTAGCCTGGCCTGGGTCGGCGACAGCGACAAAGCGCTCATCCTTAACACCCCTGGCGAACTGCTCTTGGTGCGCCTAACGCCGGAAAAACTGATCCCCTTGGGCAAAACCAAGGTGATCGGCAAAACCTGGGCCCATCCCGCGTATGCGGCCGGCTGCATCTTCGCGCGAACCGATGAAGAGATGGTGTGCGTTCCCCTTGTCAAGGAGTGAGGGGCGCGTGGTAGAATACTATTTTATTCAAGCGATCACCCGGATTTGAGACGACCCTTTTATGACTGATCCAAATGCCCGCCAGCAATGGAACGACCTCCTGGCGGATCTCGGTTTTGAACCGGCCGCGTCGCCGTCACTGGCC
>JBDNDE010000100.1:0-14459 GCA_046719305.1 Gemmataceae bacterium
CACTCACGCGGAATTTTGCATCGCGACATCAAGCCGGCCAATGTGTTGATTCGCATCGGCTCGGGGCAAGTAGAAGTTCGCCTGATCGACTTTGGACTGGCCCTGAAACACGAACGCCTCGGCGCGGCTAGCTCTCGTCTGCAATCGGGTAAATCGCTCATTGGCACGGAAATCGCTGGTACGCTCGGGTATGCGGCCCCGGAGCAGCTGGGGCAATTGCCTGGGGTTAAAGTTGGTCCGCGTGCGGATATCTACGGTTTCGGTCGTACCCTGTCGTTCGCGATGTTCGGCCATCCCGAACCGACCTTGAGCGATTACAAACGCTTGCCGGAGCAGTTGGCCGATCTGTTGGACCGCTGCCTGCAAGCGAATCCTGAGCGGCGACCTGTCGGTTTTGACGAGATTCTCAGGGCGTTGCAGATGCGAGCCAGCCGTCCTGTGGCCGAAGCGAGGCTGGCGGAACCTGTTCCAGCGGTGCCGCGAGTCAAGCCGGTGCTGCTGGAAGAGGTACGGACAGAACCGTTACAGGCCCTGCCAGTCGAGCAGCGTCCAGAGCGTCGAGAGGCCCCCTACCCCGAAGGCAACGAGACGCAACGGATAAACTGGCGGCGTCCACGACCACATACTCAGCAGGATCAGGAGTACGATGACACCCCGCGACACCGCATCGGCACCACTACCTCTGTCCGGCTCCTCACTGCTGTGATGGCATGGATCTTTGGCTTCCTAGGTGTTCACAAATTCATGCAAGGCAACTCATCTGCTGGGGTTATTCGCATCCTCATCAGCTTGACATGCATTGGCTTATATGTGACCATCTGGGTTGCTTTCCTTGAAAGAATCATCTACTTGTTCCGCTCAAATGAAAGTTACGAAGAAGTCTACATCCGAAAACAACAATGGTGGTTCTGATCTTTCGCTAGTTGATCATCGCCTCGGAGGAAAGCATCTCATGCAGTTTGCATTGCCCGAAATCGGCGAGGGCGTCTATGAGGCCGAGTTGGTCCGCTGGGTAGTGCAGCCAGGCGATAGCGTCAAACCGGGCCAAACGCTGCTGGAAGTCATGACCGACAAGGCTACCATGGAAGTTCCCTCGCCGTTTGCTGGCCGCATCAGCGCCATTCATGGCGAACCGGGCCAAAAACTCAGGATCGGCGAGGTAATCCTCGACTACACTCTGCTAGACGAAAAACCCAACGCTCCCCCGGCTAGCACCGCCGCGCCTGAAGCGGTGTCCACTGGGACGGCTTCCCAGGTGTCAGCAGCCAGCCCAACGCTTCCCCATCTAACGACCGCCACGACGGTGACTCCAGTGACTCCGCGTGCTACACCGGCTAGTGTTCGGGCGGCTCCTTCGGTACGGCAACTGGCCCGGAAGCTGGGCCTGGACCTGACCCAGATCCAGGGCAGCGGCCCAGACGGTCGGATCCTGCTGGAAGACATCACGGGTCGATTGACAGTCCCTGCTGCTGCACCCGTCAAATCAACTCGCCATGAGCCACAATTGGATATGGGACGAGCCGGCACTCGTGTCAAGCTTGTAGGGTTGCGGCGGAAAATCGCTGAGCATATGGTGCATGCCAAGCATACCATACCACACTATAGCTATGTGGATGAGTGCGACGTGACTGCTTTGGTTCACCTGCGTGACTCGCTCAAAGACAGCTATGCCGAAGCCGGTGTCAAACTGACTTACCTTGCGTTTATTGTCAAAGCAGTGGCACTCGCTTTGAAAGAGGTTCCGGTAGTCAACGCCAGCTTGGATGATGCAGCCGGGGAAGTGGTGTATCACGATCGCTATGACATCGGCATCGCAGTGGCGACCCCCGGCGGGCTGATAGTGCCAGTGGTACGGGAGGCGGATCGGAAGGATTTGGGTACTGTTGCTCGCGAGATTGAGCGACTCTCCACAGAGGCTCGCTCTGGCAAATCGCGATTGGAAGATCTGAGGGGCGGCACCTTTACTGTTACCTCGATCGGCAATATCGGCGGGTTAATTTCCACGCCAGTGGTCAACCACCCGGAGGTTGGCATCTTAGGCATCGGTAAGATCGTTCGCCGGCCCATTTGTGATGATCAGGATAGAATCATTCCGGCCTCGATGTTATATCTATCTTTCTCGTTTGATCATCGGGTCGTCGATGGGGCCGTTGGTGCTCTATTTGGCAATGCCGTTACCCGGCGGCTACGCAATCCAGCCACCTTGCTGCTGCCGGAGAAGCTGTAAAGGCACCTAGGTGGGCGGGTTATTCCTCTTTGACACGGAACCCTTTACGACGTTGATTGCTGTAACGAGTGAGCGAATCTTCAATAATGGGCAAGGCAGCCGCGGAAGGTTGTAATTCGTCTACCTCGACGGCCTTGCCTTCCAGTTGCTTGTAATCTTGGAAGAAACGCCGTAGCATATTCAAGCGATGGCTCGGTAGTTCCGCGGCCTCGTGGAAGCCGTTGTATTCCGGGTCGTGGGTGGCAACAGCGAGCAGTTTGTGGTCTTTTTTGCCGCTATCGATCATGGTCATCAGCCCGATCACCCGCGAATGGACCAGGGTGAGCGGAGCGACCGGCTCCTGACACAATACCAGCACATCCAGCGGGTCATCATCCTCCGCGAGCGTCTGTGGGATAAAGCCATAATTGGCCGGATAATACACCGCCGAGTAGAGAACGCGGTCGAGTTTAAGCATGCCGGTTAATTTGTCTAACTCATACTTGACACTAGAACCCATCGGGATTTCGATTACAGAAATGAATTCTAGAGGTAACCCTTCACCGGGAGTAACATCATGCCAAGCATGCATGGCCATCTTCCTCAAAAGTATGCTAATTCATAAGCAATCTCAGGGGGCATCGGCATCGTAGAGCAATGCTAGGATTATTCATAGCTGTTTCAAAACCACTTTCCCGCCGAGAAGAATCAAGCAACTTTGCGGGGGTAGGACGAGGGTAACGAGGGAAGATTCATCGTCGAGCGAATGGCATAAGCCGGCTTGCCTTGACTCTCGAAGTAGGTGCGAGCCAGCAGTTCGCCCAGCAACCCCATGGAGAGAAACTGCACGCCGACCAGTTCAAGCCCGACACTCAGCAATAAGAGAGGGTTGCCGGTCATGAACACCGGATGAGGTGAACAATATTTCATCCAGATCGTAGCAAAGAAAGCGAGCATCCCTAATCCCATGGCGAACAGTCCAGGCATTCCCAAAGCATGCATCGGCCGGGTCACATAGGTATGTAAAAACTTTACAGTAATTAGATCGAGCAGCACGCGAAAGGTGCGTGAAAGGGTATATTTGGTCACACCTGCTATCCGTGGCCGATGATTAACCGATACCTGGGTGACGCGTGCGCCGTGCATCCGCGCCAGCACGGGTATGAAGCGGTGCATCTCGCCATACAACGGCAACGCCTCGGCCAAATCCCGCCGCATTACCCGGATGGTGCAGCCCATGTCTTTGACTTCGACACCCGTAACCTGGCGAATGAGCCAGTTGCCCATCAAACTGGGGATTTTCCGCAGGAACAGCCCATCCTGTCGGTTGGCTCGTAGCCCAAAAACCGCATCGAGCTTCCCCTCTTGTAACAAGGCTAGCAACCGGGGCAGATCGGCGGGATCATTTTGCAAGTCACCATCCATGGTGGCGATGACGTCGCCGCTGGACGCATCGATGCCTGCACGCAGAGCGGGCGTCTGGCCGTAATTGCGACGCAGGGCGATCACTTTGACACGAGGATCGCGTTGGGCGATGCCTTCCAGGATGGCTAACGAATCGTCGCTCGAGCCATCATCGACGATCAGCACTTCGTAATCCTCCAGGCCCGAAGCTCCTGTTTGGCCCACCTGCGGCGCGAGAGCGGTTGTCAGTTCCTCGTGCAGACGCAGCAAGTTGTCGCGTTCATCCTTGATTGGGATCACGACCGATAGCACCGGCATAAGCAAATCCTCTGCTCAAGAAACGACCAACTCCAGGGCCAACCCCTCATCGCCCAGTTGCACAAACGAAGCGTGCTGCTCATCGAGTAGTTCGATTAGCAGGTGATAACGTCCAGGGCCCAGCGGCGGCACGATCACCTCCAGATCGACTCCCTCTGTGGGGGGGATCACTCGCTCGAAGAGTCCCATTATCCCAGCAGTCACCGGCTCACCTGTACTCGATTCCAAATACCAGTAGCCGTGGATGCCTGCGTTGCGGGACGAGGTGAACTTCCAGGGGAGAATCGATCGATTCACCGCCCGCACCGTCAGCACTGCCGGCCGATATCCGCTCAGAGCAGTGGAACCGGCAACTAAGCTCCACTGCACGCGGGCCTCCCCTGGACAATACACCGTTGTCGCCCAGTAGCGAAATACCGCTGGGGAATGCTCCATTTTCAGATCGGCCAACCACGATGCATAATAATCAAAAAAGCGGCCGATGTGTCGGGTGCGACCTAATCGCACATGTCCCATTTCCAGGCTCATATGGCGGCGTGCTTGGTCGAGCGGTGTCTGGGTGTAGAGCAACAAAGCCACAGCTGAGGCCAAACCGGTGCGATCGACGCCCTGTTGACAATGCAGCAGCAGCGGTTTGGGCGTGCGATCCAACGCCTCGATGAGTTGTCGAACACTCCAGGCAGCGGGTAATCGAGCCGCTGACATGGCGATGTCCACCTGGTCGAGGTCCAAGGTAGCAGTGGCATCGGCCTCTTTTCTGTACCAATCCAGATGCGGACAACAACCCCGCAGGTTGATGACGCTGCGAATACCCTGCTGAGCCACTAGGCGAGCCAGGGTGTCAGGGTGTGGCTGCGCGGCGCGATAGATCTGGCCGGGGACCACTGGATGGAGGTTAGGGGTAGCTAGGATGAGAGCGAAATGGAGGGCCAAAGCCAAGCCTGTCCCGAGTAAGACCGCTTGCAGGAACCACACCGCTCGGGAAAGCCAAACGACCATTTGCCCGCCTCGCGTTGAACTTACACAGCAACGGATCATGCCAAAGCTACGGCCAGGAAGCAATGGCAGAGCGGCCAGCGAAGGGCAGGCAAATGGCGGGGGTGAACTGTCTGGCGAAGAGAAAAAAAGGCGACCCTCAGCGGCCGCCCTTGCAAGGAAGAAAGTGAGTTGGCAGGGATTAGACCCCTACCGAGAGTGTCTCGGCGCGTTCTAGTTCACGGCGCACGCGACGGCGTAAGAGGTGCAAATCCTCATCGACTTTCTCCAAGAGGTATTGCGCGCTCTGGGTATCGCCGGCTCGCAAAAGCGAACGCATTTCGTTGAGCCCCTCGCGGGCAATTTCGAGTCGCTTTTCGAGCATGCGCCGAACCTCGGCCAAGGACACTACTTCTTCACCGACCTCCGGGGACCAGATTTGGCGGTCAGCAGGGGTTTCACGAACTACCTGGATGGTATCGGGACCCGCCACACCCAGACGAGCCGTACCATTCTGGACGGCCAGGATTTCAATGGTCGTCTCGATGTTGAGCAAGTGAATTTTGTCCTTAGGGCGGGTAGTGAATAGTTGCATGAGAAGGAATCCTTAAAGTGGGAATTCGGAGTCGCTGGGTGCCATTCACCGGAGAAATCGCAATCCCGATTCTCCTTTCGCCTACCTCAGACGCTTCGTGCTGGCAGGTAGATAGAAACAGCGCGGCATCTGACACCGTAGCCCGGTATCCTACCGGAGAAAGCACCCCACAGGGGGACTGAGTTCCTTCTCATGCCCGGTGGCATGATGTTTAGCTTGTACAATAACACGCTCCTCCGAAGCAAGAGGATTTTTCCGAAGAAACTCGATTGGCAGCCCATCCCTGCAAAGCGCGGCAAACGGCCGAGACGCCCCAGCCAGCCGCCTGGCAAACCAACCATTCTTTAAGGGAACCCGAACGCTTGAATGAACTCCACTTGACAGATTGTCTGAATGAACTCCACTTGACAGATTGTCGATTAAGATGATAATGATTCCATCGTTGGCCAGGACTCCCTCCCTCTCGGAGCAACTCATGACCGAGGCAGAGATTCAGCTAGCCGCCGAACAACTCCGCACGGCCTCCGCACGCGAAATCCTCTCCTGGGCCGTTCAACGCTTCTTCCCCCGACTGACCATGGCTACCGCCTTCGGTGCGGAGGGCTGTTGCCTCTTGCATCTCTTGGCCGAAATTCAGCCGCGGGTCCGGGTCTTTAACCTCGATACGGGCTATCAGTTTGCAGAAACGCTCGAATTACGCGACCGCATTAAAGATCGTTACGGGATTGAGGTCGAATTGGTGCGGGCCGATACCAGTGTGGCCGAATACGAGGCCGAACACGGGGGACCGCTTTATCTGCATCGCCCTGACCAGTGTTGCTACGACCGCAAAATCGTGCCGTTGCGCCGAGCTCTCCAAGGCTACGATGCCTGGATCAGTGCCATCCGCAAGGATCAGACTGCCGACCGAGGCCGGGCCGAGGTAGTGCAATGGGACCGCAAGTTTAACCTCGTGAAAATCAATCCGCTCTTGAACTGGACTAAAAGCGATGTCTGGCGGCTGATTCTCGATCATGACATCCCTTATAACCCTTTGCACGACCGCGGTTACCCCAGTATTGGTTGCTGGCCGTGTACGGCTGCTGTGGGCGAAGGACAAGATGACCGCGCCGGTCGCTGGGCCGGAACCGGCAAGAAGGAATGCGGTTTGCATGTCATTGAAGTTCAAGATGGCGGAGGCATTTAACAGATGCGTATCTCTGCCAAAGCGGAATATGCCTGTGCCGCGATGATGCATCTGGCCGCCCATTATGGTGATCCAGCCCCGGTACGCGTGAAGACCATCGCCGAAACGCAAGGTATTGATGATCGCTTCCTGGTGCAGATTCTCTTGCTGCTCAAAACCGCCGGGCTGGTCGCTAGTGTTCGCGGTGCAGCGGGGGGCTACAATCTGACTCGTCCGCCGGATCAGATCACTTTGGCCGAGATTATCAACGCCATCGACGACAGCACCTTTGCCCCGCCGACCGCCCTGGCCAAAGTCACCCGCACCCCAGTCGTCAATGTCCTGCTCGACATTTGGCGGCAGGTGATGGCGGAGCAACAAAAGTTGCTACAAAGCCTGACGCTGGCCGACCTCTTGCAACGCACGCATGAGGACGCTCTAGTTTACCAAATTTGAAGGAGTTCACATGCCTGATCTAATTCGGCCGCATGGCGGCCTTGAGGTTCTAGTGGATCGCCAGGTGCCGGCCAACGAGCAGGAGGCGTTTCGCGAGCATTTGAAGGGAATGATTGCATTGCCTGTCAGTGATGCCGATCTATCGACCATTTACCGGATCGGCGATGGCGGTCTCAGCCCCTTGACCGGGCCGATGGACTCGGCCACCTACAACCGAGTGTTGGAAGAGGAGGTGATCGAAGTAGGCGGCAAGAAATACGCCTGGACGATCCCGCTGGCTCTGCCGGTCGAGGCAGAGCTAGCCAAAAGACTCAACCCAGGCCAGACGGTGGCGTTGGTGAACGGGGCAGGCGAGGCAATCGGATCGCTAGAGATCAGCGATGTCTACCCATGGGACAAAGAAAAATACAACACCAGCGTGTATCAGACACCTCGAACCGATCATCCTGGTGCTCGCATCGCCCTGAGCGATCCCCGCACTTACTTGGTCGGCGGCAGCCTACGAGTGTTGCCGCAGCCGAAAAATCCTCACTATGGCGATCTGGTTCTCAGTCCGCGTGAGACACGGGCTTTGTTCGCTCAGAAGGGCTTTCAACGTGTAGTGGCGTTCCAGACTCGCAATGCCCTGCATCGCGCTCACGAATACGCACTCATCGTTGGTCTGGAACGGCTCACGCGGGAAGGCTACTTCGCGGGTGCTGTCCTGAACCCGTTGGTGGGGGAAACCAAGAGCGACGATGTTGATGCAGTCACGCGGATGAAAACCTATCGCGCTCTGATTGATAGCAGAGCCCTTGGCCAGGGCGACATCGACGAAGAGTTATGGCGGAAGGTCGGACGGAATTTTAACGATCACGTTCTGTTGATTGGATTAGATATCAAGATGTTTTATGCTGGACCCAAAGAAGCGGTCATGCATGCCATCTATCGCCAGAACTTCGGGTTCACCGATATCATCATCGGTCGCAAACACGCCGATGCGCCCTTCGACGACAAGACGGAGATCTGGGACGGCCTAGCAGCGCAGCGGAAGTTTGACGAACTCAAGGGCGAGTTACTCATCCAGCCGGTGAAGGTCGGCTTTGCCGCCTTTTACGCCGAACTGGGTCGTGTCGGCCTCGTGGAGGAACACGCACCCAAGGGGTGGAAGCCGGTGAACATCAGCGGTACGGAGTTGCGGGAGAAGTTTCGCAAGGGCGAATTGCCCGATCCGGGGATCATGCGACCTGAGACAGCCCGCGTACTGATTGAAAGCATGCAAGGCAAGTGAGCAGACCCCGAGCAGTGCAGTCCGGTCGCGTGACGGTGGGCTTAGCAATCCTCTTTCGGCGGGACGGATCAAGCGGCAGAATGTCCACCGCGAAGCGTTTGCCAGCCACATTTCGGTTTTCAGGGAGAAGCGGCCAGCCCTGCAATGCTGTGTTCGCGAGTCGTTAGGGGGCCGCCACCGGACTTAGGACGCGTAGCGAGACACCTGCCACCAGCATAGCGACCTGTTCGCGATAGTGTTCCATATGTTTGGCGGACAGGTGCGCCTTGAGGGCCTCGAGACTCTCCCACTTTTCGATCACGACCGCTTCGTTCTCGTTGATGGGCGGCTGAGCGGCCAGTCCGGTCGGCAGGTCGATAGCCACGTCGTACTCGATGCAGCCTGCTTCAGCTTGTACCAGCGGGCGAAGCTGTTTGAACTCCTCTAGCCATTGCTCGCGTTTGCCAGGATGAAGGCTAATAGTTGCCAACACATGAATCATAAAGAAAACTCCCTTGGTTGATGGAACCGTCACACCCCTGTTGGAGTGTTCCATAGTCGAATCTCGCCATCGGCAGTGGCGGTGGCCAACATCCCACGCGGGTGAAGGGCTAACGATAAAATACGGTCCGAAGCAACGACACATGAGCTGATCTCGCCGCCCGAGGCGATATCCCAGAGTCGCAGCGTCTGGTCGTGAGCCACCGAAACCAGAGTGCCACGAGGTGTGAACCCCACGCTGCTGACCATCTGTTTATGACCATGAAAGCGATGGCGTTCTTGACCGGTTTGCAGATCCCACAAACGGATGGTGGTATCGAAATGGCCTGAGGCAAACTGGCCGATCTCGGGCGACCACGCTAGGCACAGCACCGGACCACGCGGCACGCTAAAGCGACGCACCTGACAGCCCGAGAGCAATTCCCACAAGAGCAGGCAACCATCGCGTGAGGCCGACAAGGCTCGTTTGCCATCCGGGCAGACCCTCAGGGTGGTGATTGGGCCACGATGATTGTGGAAGCGTTGCAACAGCGTGCCTCGCTCGGTCTCCCATACCAGCACTTGCTTGTCTTCGCCGCCGCTAAGCAACTGTCTGCCGTCGGCACTCCAAGCCACGCTACGCACGGCATCGCAATGCCCACTGAAACGCTTCACCTCGCGGCCGGTCGTCCAATCATACACTCGCACTCCAACGCCCACGCCGACGGCAACAAGCGAGCCATGCAGGGCCAAGCAACTCCATTCGGAGCGGCCGCCGCTCAGGCAGAGGCGTTCATGGCCGGATTCGACCTCATAGACACGCAGAGAGTGATCCGCACAGACCCCCAGCAGACAAGCCCCCGAGGCGTCGAAGGCCAAGTTGGTGAGAGGGCCAGTAGGGTTGCGAAACGAACGAAGCATCCGTGGGGCAGCGGGTTGGTGGGTTCCGGGTAGCTGGCCGGTACGCAATAAGCTTTCCAAGGCCTGGGCCAAGTCGCCCGGTGTTTGAAAGCGGTCGTCGCGGTCCTTCTGCATCAGCTTCCGTACCAGTGCCGCAACTGCTGATCCGACCTCACGTCGTAATTGGTCCGGCGACACCGCCACCTTCCAGCGTTGCCAGTCGGCCTTTTGAAAGACGGAGCCGCCGGGGAAGGGGACTTGTCCCGTCAGAAGAAAATAGAAGGTGCATCCCAGGGAGTACAGATCGGCGCGGATGTCCACACTCCGAGGGTCTTCGAGTTGCTCGGGGGCCATGAAGTCCAGCGTGCCGATCATCGAGCCATCGCGGGTCAGTGTGGTCAACGGCGTGTCATTGTCTGGTGTGTGATACAGTCGTGCCACCCCCATATCCAGAATTTTGATCACCGGTCGTGCGGGCAGTGGCAGGCCGTTCGGTGCGACGACCATGAGGTTGCTCGGTTTGATATCGCGGTGGACCATCCCTTGTTCATGGGCATGCTGCAGAGCCACGGCGGCTTGGCGGACGAAATCGCAGGCCTGGGCAATCGGCAGCGGGCCGTGACGATCCACGAGGGTTTGCAAATCGATCCCGGCCACAAATTCCATAGCCAGATACGGCGTAGCACCTTCGAGATCGGCCTCAACTAGGTGAACGATATGGGGGTGCGTCAACCGAGCGACCGCCAGGGCTTCGCGACGAAAACGTTTGATGAGCGCGGCATGACCAACGCGTTCTTTGCGAAGCACTTTCAGGGCGACGATGGTTCCGCTGGAGCGTTGTCGGGCGCGATAGACCACACCCATCCCGCCGTGCCCCAGTTCCTCGAAGACCTCGTAGTTGGGCAAACTCGGCGGGGGTTGAATACCGTGGACCTCGGGGAGCAACGGTAAATTAGGTGTCGACTTGGGGAGCGTGGGGAGTGTTCCGAGGGATTCCTCATCCGTCTCGACTCCGCGCGGCGTATTCATGGTGCGACCACCTGCAACTAGAAACATCGATAAAAGGATTGTACCACCTAGGGGGCTTTGTCACCAGAAAGGCCAGCAGAATGTAAAACCGAGAAACACAGATGCGAACCGAATGCCGGAAACGAGGAGATGTTTGTCATCCCCACTCTATTCATTCGGTTGAAGCTCCCTTGATCGGCAGGAGGCTTTGATCGGCGTTGAGCAAGGGACGATTGTCCGGGGGGTCGGCCTTTGAGCAACCCCCTGCATAAGACGGCAGATGGCCCTGGGTTGGCCGGTTCAAGACGCCTCCCAGGGCAACCTCGGCAGGATCAGGCTAGCAGGTGAACAAAACCTAGCGACGAACCGCTCTTCAGCGGTTGCACTAGTCATCGCCTAGCAATTCCTTGATGCGGCGTTTGCGGACTTCGCTGATCACCCGCTCGAGATCTTCCTCCTGCTTCTCAATGCGGGCTAGCTCCTCAATGAGCTTGTTAATCGTGTTGATGCCTTCCATGGCGGCCAAGACGTTGTTCAGAGCGGACACCAGGTCGTTGAGTTCCTTTTTGGCCTCGTCGGCAGCACGGGAGCGTTCCGCAGCGGGCGTATCGCGTGCAGCGAGTTTGGCTTGCAAGGTGTTGACCGCGCGAAGAGTGTTGCTGAAGTTCGTCTCGGTGATGATCTGCAACGGCCGGGCAATGTTCTTGTAGACCTTGGATTGGAGGTCGTCCCGGACTTGGTTGAGTCGCATTTCGCGGACGATGCGTTCATAGGCTTGGCTGACGGCTCGTGTATCCTGTTGACTGGTAAGCAACACCTCGCTAAGAGCTTCGCAGCGGGCCTGGAAGGCATCGAGCAACTTGTCGTCCACCTTTCCCGAGAGGTCAAAGGCTATATCACGCAGCCGATCTAGATTCTCCGGCAGAGGCTTGAACGCCTTTTGCAGATCGCGATATTTTTGCTCCTCTTCTTCACCGATCTTGGCCAGCAGCTCGTTCTCTGGCACCACAATAAACGTGAACGTCTCGCTCGACGCCGTGACGTGTGGAATCGGCTTTTTGGTCTTGGGATCGATCTCTCCCTCGAGGAAGGTATCCTCGGCAACGAGACGAATCTCAACATTAAAGCGTTTCTGGGGCTTGGTGATGTCGGATTCTTTCAACGGCAAGAATTGATCTTTGACGCGGTAGCCGAGTTGCCAGATGCCTAGGTCGCTGCCCAGAGGAGCCTTTTCGGTGTCGGCCGGGCTAACCCAACGGGCTGGGTTGGTGCCGCCGTCCTCGTCCTGTTCGGTCCAGTTGTCCGGGGTTAAGACAAATGATTTGAACAACTGACGATACGGGTCACGTTGCGGAGTGGTCAATCGAGTTTTAAACGTCTCGATGGTCAGAAATTCGAGGCTGGCATCCGAGTGCCGATTATTGCGGGCCTGACGCAAGAACTCTGCCACGGCTACGAACTGCTCCTCCAGAGCATCATTCCCGGCGGCCGCTGCCATCTTCTTTTGCTGATATAGCAAGACAGGCAAGGCATGACCCAGGGAAGCAATCGGCGAAGTGGTTAAGGGAACCGCTGCGACGGCCTCCAATGAGAGTACCTTTTGATCGCTCAAAAAGTCCGAGGGGATCACTCGGCAGCCATACGACAGCCGGCCGATTCCGTAATCGTCGCTGATGCGGGCCTTGAATGGCAGACGGGCACTGGCCGTGATCAGATAGCCGACTTTGTCGCGGCGAAGGGCCTCGTCGGGGTTGAAGTCGCGTACCACAGGCGGCAAATCGGCCCGCGGTGCGATCAGCACTTTGCGTTCGGCGGTGACGTTATCGACATCGGTGAAGCGGAAGGTAAACTTTTGCTCCTGGCGGATGTTGGCGAAGGTGCAGCGGAATTCGTTGCTCTGAGGCTGGAACTGAATCGGCCCAGCCACCAGCCGGCGGCGATCCTTTTCCTCGGCCTCGATCACCACTTGGATGAGTTTCTTAGTTGTCGTGCCGATGAGCGTCAGCGAGGTGCCGATTACCGGCTCCAGAGTGGTTTGCTCGCCACTGATGGAAACGGGCAACGGGGCAAATACCTGTCGCTTGCCGGCAATATCTTCGACGTTGGGAGGAGTATTGATCCCAGGCCGATAGTACAGATAAGCAGGTCGCTCTTCCTGACTTTCGAGCTTCTCCAATTGCGGCCGTTCCACGACCTTGATGACGCGTGGAGCGGTGCTGTAATCCTCGCCGCGCACGACGAAAGTCACATCCTCCTCGATCTCGCCAAAGTTGGCGGCAAACTCGTTATCGGCCAGCGGGGCAAAAGTGACATCGTTGGTGCGGCTGATAGACCAATAGCGGAGCGTGACTTTGCTGGGGATGGTCAGCTTGCGGAGTTTGCGACGGTTGCTGCGATTAGTGGCTTGCTCATCGAGCTTTTCCAAGGTTTCGCCGATCTCCGAGAGACGCTCTAGGCGGTAAAATACCTGGCGGATGTCCTCCAATCCTTTGGCTCCCTCGGGGGCTTCCTTCAGCTTCGTTTCGATTTCACCTACCGTCAGGCTGACCGCTTTGGGGCCGAGTAACGGCAGAGCAACTCCTCCCAGAGGATTAGGAACCAAGGCTCCTAGACCGGCGGCGATGCGTCCTTTGGGGTCCCAATCGCCCGGAATAGCCGGCACGGCCAGTCCACCAAGTTTTTCGGGAGTCAGATCGCTCCAGTTAAGCGGGCGATAAAGGGATTGATCCCCCGGGAGGCGAAGATACCAGCGGTCGGTAGTTTGCAGGGGGTTGTCGTCTTCGTCTCGGGCATCGGGCGGCACAGTGGCTCGCGGGGCAAACGAGGACAGCCGCAGTTCCACCTGGTCCACGGTCAGAGTGTCGGGAGCGTTCCAGTCCGCGGGAAGTTCTTTCACATCTCCCGCTATCCAACTATTTTTCTTCAAATCGGCCCAGGTGAGTTGACGCCAGCCCTCGCGTTCCTCGGGAGCAGCCACCACATATTTCCAAGCCCGCACCCGCAAGGCTTGAGGTGTACTCTTTCGGGGCACCCGCTGTCCTTCAGGATAGTCGATCAACTCCAGATGGGACCGACGCGGCCAAATGGTATTTTGCAGCAGGATGTTTCGCTCGAACCACAGACTGGCCGTCTCGTTGAGATCGGCAAAGCCGACCCGCCGTTTGGGGTCGCTTTGGGCCAGAGCGCTAATCCCTGTGACCGCGCTGCCGACAAACAAGTACGCGCCCAGCGAAAGCAACCCAACCCAGATGCCCCGGTCGCGCAGCCGTTTCCAATTGAATGCCTGCTGTAGCGGCACCTTTTCCACCTGCTCGGCAGCCTCGGCGATCGTCTGGCGGACCATCGCCGGGGAATACCCTAACTTGGCTGCCTCGGCTGGATCGTTCAGTTCGACGGCGGTCAGGAGTTTGTCGCCGAGCAGTTCGGGGAAGCGATGTTCCAGAACCTTGGCCATCGAACGGTCGTTGAACTGCACGAACAAGCGAAAGACGATGGTAAACAGAAGCATCGTGACCAGCAAGCCGGACAGGCCCACTAGCACGACGAGGCGGAAGGCCCAGGGCCAGTGCTGCACGATATCGACGCCTAGCAGTTTGAACAGGCCCCAGTCGAACAACACCCCGAGCCAGAACCAGACACACACAAACAGCAGCGCCAGGCCGGTTCCTTCGAGCGTGACATAGGTACGAATATAGCCACGAGA
>JBDNDE010000101.1:0-14423 GCA_046719305.1 Gemmataceae bacterium
ATCTGGGGACAAACCCGAAGCGGTGGCCTGGATCGGCACCAGTGATTTGGCCCTAGTTACGGTTTATCGAGAGGATCGCGTTGTCTTCATCGACACCCAGAAGGGCAAGATTGTTCATATGCTTGATGTCGATGATGAGCCTTATGGTGTCATTACTTCTAAAGACGGTAAAACCGCTTTCGTCACGCATGAATATCCTGGTATAGTAAGTGTTATCGACACTGCTAGCCGCAAGGTTATTCAGAAGTTCGATGCTGGGACTCACCCGCGTGGTATCGCACTAAGCAGCGACGAAAAACGCCTCTATGTGTGTGAGTTTTACACCGGGATTTTGCACGCGATTGATCGGGAGTCGGGCAAGATCGTCGACAGCTGGAAGGGGCATAGCAGCGATAACCTGGCCCGCCATGTGTTGCTCCACCCGACCCGGCCCAAGGCGTATCTCTCGCACATTCGCAGCAAGGTACAAGTCAACCATGGCGATGGCTCGATTTTCCCACAACTCTCCATCTGCGATCTGGTCCCGGCCGATAAGAAGAAAGACCGCCGCACCTCTATAGGCATGGATACCTTCAACGGCGTGTATGTGACGGCCAATCCATGGGAGAGTGTGCTTTCGCCTGATGCCAAACGGCTCTACACGATATATGCCGGTACCGATGACATGAATGTGTCGGAAGTTGTTGATGACGACTATGTGGAAATTCGGGCACTTGGTCGGCCACGTCAGGTGGGCAAGCATCCGCGAGCGGTTCGCACTTCGCCGGACGGCAAAGAGGTTTATGTGTACAACACCCTAGATTTCGCGGTTGTCGTTTTTGACGAGTTGGCCTACAAGAAACTGGCCACGATCCGAGTGTGTGATCCTCCCAAATCGCCGGAATGGGTGCGCGGCAAAGAACTGTTTGTAACGGCCCGCTACCCGATGACAGCACGACGCTGGATTAGCTGCAGCAGTTGCCATCCCGACGGCCATTCCGACGCGCGAGTGTGGAAAAACCCCGAAGGACTACGCCGCACGCCGCCGTTGTTTGGCATGGCGCACACGCACCCACTGCATTACTCGGCCGATCGCGACGAGGTACAAGATTTCGAGTACACCATTCGCAGCCGCTTGATGGGCGGAGCAGGATTGTTGCGTGAGCGGATCAAACCGAAAATCGGCTACCACCCCATCGAGTTGGAAGAGAAAACCTCAGGCCGCTCTAAGGATCTAGATGCTTTGGCCGTTTACTCCAACTCGTTTACGTTCACGCTCTCGCCGCATGCTCCGGGGGGCAAACTAAGCGAAGCGGCTCAACGGGGCAAAGAGTTGTTCCACTCGCCAGCGGTTGGTTGTGTGAAGTGCCACAGCGGACCGTACTACAGCGATTCGACGCTGACGAAACCATATAAGCTACATGATGTCGGAACGGGCCGTGATCCGCTGGAGAAGATGGGAACCCAATACGACACGCCAACCCTCTTGGGAGTGTATCGCTCCGCTCCTTATTTACATGATGGATCGGCCAAGACGTTGATGGATGTGCTAACAACGTGCAACAAGGAAGACAAGCACGGCCGAACGAGCCATCTGAAGCCCAACGAGTTGAACGATCTGGTGGAGTTTCTCAAGGCGTTGCCGTATGAGATGCCGCCCGAAGAGACGCCGAACACGGTACCGTATCGATTTGTCCCGAAGAAGAAACCGGAAGCACGCAGGGAGACCGAATGAACGCGGAGCATCGGCGACGATATGAGCAAGGCTTGGAGATCACCCGCCAGGCGGGGCAAATCGCTCTGGGCTATTTCGACAAGCCGTTGGAGGTACTGACCAAAGGTGACGAAAGCCCGGTGACCATCGCCGACCGTGCCACGGAAAGTTACCTGCGAGAACAGTTGAGCCGGCTCTTTCCCGGCGATGGATTTCTGGGGGAGGAGTATGGCGACACACCTGGTAGTACGGGCTACCGCTGGATTATGGACCCGATCGACGGCACCCGCAGTTTTGTGCGGAGCATTCCCCTGTGGGGCACTCTGGTTGGGCTGGAATACCGGGGCGAACTTGTTGCTGGCATTATTGATTGTGCGTGTCAGAAGAGCACCTGGCATGCTTTGCAAGGGCATGGGGCCTATCGCAACGACACGCGCATTCAGGTCTCCGATTGTACACAGATAAACAAGGCAAACGTCTTTTACTCGGGTCTAAACTGGTTTGTGAAAGCCGGCCGCGAACACCAGTTCCTGGAGATTGTCCGGCGTACCGAACGGCAACGCGGCTATGGCGATTGGTATGGGTTCATGCTGGTAGCGCAGGGGAGTGGCGACGCCATGATCGAATATGGGGTGCATGCCTGGGATGTCGCTGCGATAGTGCCGATCCTCCACGAAGCTGGCGGTGTGTTTAGCTGCTGGGATGGCAGCCTGAGCATCGAGCGGCCCGATGTCATCGCGTGCAACAAGCCTTTGCATCGTGAATTTCTGGCTATTCTCAATTCGTGAGCTTCGTTGCTGCGTTGGCCGAATCAGCACGCAGAGAGGGTGAAGAATCAACACACGACCCCGAGGCCAGCACGGCTTCCCTCGGGGTCGCGGTAGGTTCCAGTGACCCGTGGGGGGCGATCGCTTAGCCCACGCTCGCCGGTTGCTCTTGGCTGCTGGTTTCGGCTTCTTCCGAAGCCGGTGGTAGGTTCAGACGAACCTCGGCTTCTTGATGGGTACGGAAGCCAGTGCCCGCCGGGATCAAGTGACCCAGGATGACATTCTCTTTCAGGCCGACCAGATAGTCCACCTTGCCTTGCAGAGCGGCTTCGGTGAGAACTTTAGTCGTCTCCTGGAACGAGGCAGCACTAATGAACGACTCGCTGGAAACGGCGGCCTTGGTGATACCCAGCAATTGCACCGTCTTGGTAGCCGGGATCGGTTGGGTGTGAGTAGGCAGGGTTTTGCCCTCAGCTTCAAGGCGAGCGCGTTCATCCTCGTAGGCTTGGCGATCGACGATTTCGCCTTCCTTGAATTTGGAATCGCCCGATCGCTTGATCTTGACGCAGTCTTCCATCAGGCGACGGTTGATTTCGTCAAAGACAAACGAATCCAATTGGCTGCCGGGCAACAAGTTGGTATCGCCCGCGTTTTTGACTTGCACTTTGCGGAGCATTTGAGCCACTATGATCTCAATGTGCTTGTCGTCGATCTCGACCCGCTGAGCGCGATAGACTTTTTGCACCTCTTCGACCAAGTAGGCTTGCACGGCGTGGATGCCGGAAATCTTCAAAATGTCGCTGGGGACCAACGGTCCAGCAACCAACTGATCGCCGGCCTTGACGCGGTCGTTGTTCTGCACGCGCAAGGGCATGTTGCCCGGTACGATATGCTCGATTTCAGGCGCACCGGGTTTGACATTGCCTTTTTCATCGGTTGGCTGGATGTAAATTGGTCGCTTGCCCCGCTTCCGCTCGCCGATGCGAACAATACCGGCCACCTGGGCTAAGGTGGCAGCATGGCGTGGGGTGCGCGCCTCGAAAATCTCGGTGACGCGTGGCAGCCCCCCAGTGATATCCTGCGTCCCGCCAGCTTCGCGGGCTAGCTTGGCGATGATAGTACCGGCGGAGATTTTCTGTCCTTCACGCACCTCCAGGTTACTGCGTTCGGGCAAGTAGACGGTTTCGACCACCTTGCCGTTATCGTCTTCGATGATGACGCGCGGGTGCAGATCGCCCTTGTGCTCCTTGATGATCCAGCGGATGGCTCCGGTGTCCTTGTCCTGTTCCTTAGTCAAGGTTTGCCCTTCGATCACCTCCACTAGCCGCACCTTGCCCGCTTGCTCGCTCAGCGAGAGCGTTACGTGCGGATCCCACTTGGCCAGTGCGGTGTTGGCTTTGACCTCGGCTCCGTTGGGCACCAGCAACTCCGAGCCGTGTGGGATGTTGAACGTCTCCACGATGCGACCATTGGCCCCAATGATCTGGATTTCCCCCACCCCCCGAGACAAGGCAATGCGTTGGCCTTTGTCGTTGACGACATCGTTGATGCGGATGTACTGGACTTTGCCCTCTTTCTTGGTCTTGGCCTCGTTCTCCTCCAACTTGCGGTTGCCCACGCCGCCAATGTGGAACGTTCGCATGGTCAACTGCGTGCCCGGTTCACCAATTGACTGGGCCGCAATGATGCCGACAGCCATCCCTTCTTCCACCAGGGCATTGGTGGCTAGATCCATGCCGTAGCACATTTGGCAAATGCCTAGCGGGGCCTTGCAGGTCATCGGGCTGCGGACTTGCACTTTGTCAATGCCGAGCTTCTCGACCTTGCGGGCCATCTCGACGGTGAACATCTCGTTGGCCCCGACGATGGTTTCACCCGTCACCGGGTCTTCGATGGCGTGCAGGCTGACCCGTCCGCGAATCACCTCGCTGAGCGGCTTTTCCACCTCATCGCCTTTATATACGGCCGACTTACTGATGCCTTGATTGGTTTGGCAATCGTGCATCGTCACTACAACATTCTGGGCCACGTCGGCTAGCTTACGCGTCAGATAGCCGCTGTCAGCGGTTTTCAAGGCGGTGTCGGCCAGACCTTTGCGGGCACCATGCGTACTGGAGAAGTATTCCAACACGCTCAAGCCCTCGCGGAAGTTGGCCTTGATGGGCGTCTCGATGATGGTGCCGTTGGGCTTGGCCATCAGGCCGCGCATACCGCACAATTGGCGAATCTGCTCGACCCCCCCCCGTGCGCCGGAGTGAGCCATCAGATAGATGGGGTTGAGGTAAGGCAGGCCATCGCGGCGGTCGTTTTTCAGATCCTCCATCATGGTTTGCGTGATGGTATCGCGGGCCTTGGTCCACAGGTCGATGACCTTGTTGTAGCGTTCCTTTTCGGTGATGTTGCCCTCGTCGTATTGCTCCTGGAAAATGTCCACTTGGCGTTGGGTTTCTTCCAAGACCTCCGTTTTGTTCTTAGGTGTCTTGAGGTCATCGGTTGCAAACGACAGGCCCGAGCGAGTCGATTCGCGGAATCCAAGCTCCTTCATGCGATCGAGCAACTCAATCGTCTCGCGTCGCCCAAGTAGCAGATTGCAATCACTGATCACCCGTGCTAACTGCTTGTTCGACATGGCCAAATCATAAAACGCCATCTTCGGATTCAAGATGTCGTTGAACACGACACGGCCGACAGTGGTAGTGATCAACCCGTTGGGTGTGCGTTGCAGTTCATCAACCTTCATTCCCTTGTCGGTCTTGATTTCGGTGATCAACCGCTTGGGATAGACTTTGCCTGCTGTGGGAAGCCGATCCCCCGTGGGCAGCGTTTTACCGACTCGGCGAAGGCGGTCGAGTTCCGCCTCAAACTTATCGCGAGGAACCAAGCTACCGACGCTTAGGGTTGAGTCACCTTTAGAGGTAATGCGCACCGTAGCCACACGATCTTGCTCGGCCTCAAAATCCTCACGGGTAACCAGTTGCCCCTTGTGGAAGCGGGAGCCGGTGCTGTCGTCCACTTCGACCCAACCCATCGGTAGACGAACTTGGATGCGTGCATGCGTGCCCAGTTTGTTTTGCGACATGGCCGCAAACACCTCCTGGACACTGTTAAAAATCATCCCTTCTCCCTTTTCACAGGGTTCGTCCAATGCGAAACGGGTAGCCTTGAGCAGGCCGGTTGGCTCGTAACGCTCTACGCCCGAGACGCCTGGCCGATTCTGCCCGCGTGCCGCAGTCAAGAAGTAGCAGCCCATCACGATATCTTGCGACGGCGTGATGATCGGCTGGCCGTTGGCCGGACTGAAGATGTTATTGGTACTCATCATCAGCACAGTGGCTTCCACCTGAGCCTCGATGGAAAGCGGCAGGTGGACCGCCATCTGGTCGCCATCGAAGTCGGCGTTGAAGCCTTTGCAGACCAGGGGATGGATGCGGATGGCGTTTCCTTCGATCAACACCGGTTCAAACGCTTGAATACCCATGCGGTGCAGCGTTGGGGCACGGTTGAGCAACACCGGATGATTTTTGATCACCTCTTCAAGGATGTCCCAAACCTGTTCATCCTTCCTCTCTAGCATCTTCTTAGCCGACTTGATCGTGTCGGCATGGCCCAACTCCTTGAGCCGGCGGATGATAAACGGCTGGAACAGTTCTAGGGCAATTTTCTTGGGCAAACCGCACTGGTGCAGCCGCAGTTCGGGTCCAACCACGATTACCGAGCGAGCCGAGTAGTCGACGCGTTTACCCAGCAGGTTTTCACGGAAGCGGCCCTGCTTACCCTTGATCATGTCGGTCAGCGATTTCAGAGCGCGGTTGCTGCTGCCTAGCACAGGGCGTTTGCAGCGGTTGTTATCGAACAGCGCATCGACGGACTGTTGCAGCATCCGTTTCTCGTTGCGGATGATGACCTCCGGCGCATTGAGATCTTGCAGCTTCTTCAAGCGGTTGTTGCGGTTGATGATCCGACGATACAGATCGTTCAAGTCGCTGGTCGCAAAATTGCCACTGTCCAGTAGCACTAGCGGCCGCAGGTCAGGTGGGATGACAGGGATAACTTCGAGAACCATCCACTCGGGCTTGTTGGTGCCGCCGCCCCCGCCTTCCTTGCTGGTCATGCCACTATCGCGCAAGGCTTCAACGACCTTGAGACGCTTCACCAACTCGCGTAGCTTCTGCTTGCTGGGCTTGCCGACTTTCTCTTTTTTCTCGCTAGCCGAACGCGGTTCGTTATCGTCCTCTTCGAGGATGGCATCGGCTTTATCTTTTTTCAGTTCGCGATCGAGTTGCTGCCGCAACTCCTTGGAGAGTGCGACCAGGTCAAGTCCTTTGAGCAGTTTGCGGAGGGCTTCGGCCCCCATTTCCGCTTCAAAGTCTTCGCCGGCGTCGCGGGCCTTGCGGCACTCTTCCTCGCTGAGCAATTGATATTTTTTGAGCTTGGAATTACGAGGGTCGGTGACAACGTAGTCCTGGAAATAGATGACCTTTTCCAGAGAGGTGGTCTTCATGTCGAGCAGAGTACCCAGACGGCTGGGCATTGCTTTGAAGAACCAGATATGGACCACAGGGGCGGCCAATTCGATGTGCCCCATTCGCTTGCGGCGGACGCGGCTGTGAGTGACTTTGACGCCGCAGCGGTCGCAGACCATCCCTTTGTATTTCATGCCGCGGTATTTGCCGCAACTGCATTCCCAGTCTTTTTCGGGGCCGAAGATTTTCTCACAGAACAGGCCGTCTTTTTCGGGGCGGTAGGTGCGGTAGTTGATGGTTTCGGGTTTTTTGACTTCGCCGAACGACCAGGAGCGGATTTCTTCGGGGCTGGCCAGGCTAATGCGCACGGCACCGTAGTCGTTGATCCGGTCGTAGTTAATATCGTCTTTCACGTCGCTCATCGGGTGTCTCCTTCGGGCAAGGCTACGGCCGCGCCGGTTAGGGATCGTTGCGTCGAGCCACCTGGGCCATGCGGCAACGATCCGCAGACTCGAGCGGCCAACGGGTTACGACCGCTTCTTTTCCAACTGGATGTTCAGGGCCAAGCCCTTGATTTCGTTACACAACACATCAAAGCTCGCTGGAGTACCAGCTTCCAACGTGTTTTCACCTTTGACCATCGATTCGTAAATCTTGGTCCGGCCTTCCACATCGTCGGACTTCACCGTCAGCAACTCTTGCAGGATGTAGGCCGCTCCATACGCCTCCAGTGCCCACACTTCCATTTCGCCGAAGCGTTGGCCTCCAAAGCGGGCCTTGCCGCCCAACGGTTGTTGGGTGATGAGGCTGTAGGGACCAGTCGCGCGAGCGTGGACCTTGTCATCGACCAGGTGATGCAGCTTGAGCATGTAGATGTAGCCCACCGTCACCGGTTGCTCAAACCGCTCGCCGGTTCGCCCATCATACAAAACACACTTGCCGGTCTCGGGCAGCCCCGCCTCCCGCAGACAGGTACGGATTTCCTCCTCGGTGGCTCCGTCAAAAACCGGCGTGATCGCCTTGAAACCTAGCTTGGCTGCTGCCCAGCCCAAGTGCGTCTCTAGGATCTGCCCCACGTTCATTCGCGAGGGCACCCCCAGCGGGTTGAGCAAAATATCCACCGGTGTCCCATCGGCCATGTAGGGCATATCTTCCACTGGCAGAATCTTGCTGATGACGCCCTTGTTGCCGTGACGACCGGCCATCTTGTCGCCGACACTGATGACGCGTTTGGTGGCGATGTAGACCTTAACCATTTGGGTGACGCCACTGGGCAACTCATCGCCGCGCTTGAGCGCATTGAGGCGTTGCTCTTTTTCATCGATGAGGAAATCGAGTTGGTAGCGATGGCGGTCGTAGATTTCCTCGGCGATTTTGCGTTTTTCCGGGGTGCGGACATCGAGGTTATCCAAGCGGAATTCGATGGCTTGCTCCACCAAGATGCTGTCGTTTTTATCCTGGCCCAGGGTCTTGTTGGTGCGGGTGTCCTTGACTGCCTTGACCTCCAGGGCCGTGGTCAGATCAGAGATTAGAGCGCGGAACTGATCAGCAATTTTTTTGTTCCACTTGGCCTCGGTTTCCTTCTGTTCGCGGTCGTAAAGTTTCTTTTCCTCCTCGGACATGTTGGCCCGGCGGCTGAACCGCTGGGTGTCGATGACAATCCCTTCCACGCCCGAAGGCACTTCCAGGCTGTCGTTCTTCACGTCCTCGCCGGCTCGGCCGAAGATGGCGTGGAGCAGTTTTTCCTCGGGCGTTAGTTCGCTTTTGCTCTTAGGCGAGACTTTACCCACGAGAATATCACCCGGTTGCACATAGGTGCCGATCCGCACGATGCCGTATTCATCGAGGTTGTTCAGTGCTTTGGGTGAGACGTTCGGGATATCGCGGGTGAACTCTTCCTTACCGAGCTTTGTTTCGCGGATCTCGATGTCGAAATCTTCGATGTGAATACTCGTGTAGGTGTCGTTCTCCACCAACCTTTCGCTGATGATGATAGCATCCTCGAAGTTGTAGCCTTCCCACGACATAAACGCAACTAGCACGTTACGTCCCAGGGCCAACTCCCCGTTGACGGTGGCGGCTCCGTCGGCGAGCACCTGACCTTTTTTGACTTTGTCCCCCACCTTGACGATGGGGCGATGGTTTTGGCAGGTGTGTTCGTTGAGGCCCACGAACTTTCGCAGGGTGTATTCACGCTCATCGACGCGGATACGAAGCGCATCGACATACGTCACCACGCCATCGCGTTCCGCACGCACCACCATCCCTGAGTTGCTAGCTACTGCTTTTTCCAAACCGGTCGCCACCAATGGAGCTTCGGGCACCAGCAGCGGCACCGCTTGGCGTTGCATGTTGGAACCCATCAGCGCCCGGTTGGCGTCGTCGTGTTCCAAAAACGGAATCAAACCAGCCGAGACTCCCACCATCTGCTTGGGACTGACATCGGCAAACTCCACCTTGGTTGGGTCGATGCCCATAAAATCGCCTGCCAGACGAGCCGTCACTCGCTCGCCTATTAGTTGTCGTCCGTCGCTCGGCGCATCGGCTGGAGCCACATACACCTGCGATTCTTCGTCGGCCCGTAGCCACTTCACCTCGTCGGTTAATTTGCCGTTCTTGATGCGACGATAAGGCGTAATCAAAAAGCCGTAGTCATCGACCGTTGCAAAGGTGCTTAGATGCGAGATCAGTCCGATGTTGGTCCCCTCAGGGGTCTCAATCGGACAGATACGGCCATAGTGAGAAATATGCACGTCGCGTACATCGAAGCCGGCTCGCTTGCGGTTCAGACCGCCCGGTCCTAGAGCCGAGAGCCGCCGTTCGTGGGTCAATTGGCTCAACGGGTTGGTCTGGTCGACCACCTGCGAGAGTTCCCCCCGACCGAAGAAATATTCGATGGCTGCGGAGATGCTTTTGGGGTTGATGAGGCTACGAGGAGTCATATCTTGCTGTTCGCGCATGCTCATGCGTTCTTGCACGGTACGACGCAGCTTGAGAAACCCTTTGCGCAACTCTTCGGCCGCTAGTTCGTCGATGGTCCGCACGCGGCGGTTGCCTAGGTGGTCGATGTCGTCGATGATGCCATCGCCCTGCGGATCGCGTAGCTTCAGCAGGTAGCGGATGGCGTTGAGGTAGTCCAACGCCTTGAGCGTCATTTCGTCATCGGGGATGTTTTGGTCAAACTTCCGGTTGATGCGGAAGCGGCCCACTTTGCCCAGCCGATAGCGGTTGGGATCGCCGAACTTCTCCTCGAAGAGTTGCTTGGCCTTTTCCAGCTGGGCTGGGTTGCCTGGTCGCAGTTTCTGATAAATCTTCAGCAATGCTTCTTCGTGCGTCTCCGTGGCATCCTCTTCGAGGGATCGCAAAATAATGTCGTCCTTTACCTTGCCTAAAATCGGCACGGCCGACACCTTGCCGGTCATCAATCGGTTGATGATCTCGTCCGTAAAGGTCTGGCCTGCCTCGATGTAGACCTCGCCCGTCTCTTCGTCGATCACGTCCGCTATCGCCTTCTGATCCAGCAGTTTGGCTCGACAACTCGGATCGTTGACCGGCACGAGTTCCTCGGGATAAAAGGCACGCAGTATGTCCCCGGAATCGCTGAACGCTGGATCCATAGCCCGCAACAGCGTGATGGCCGAGAACTTGGGCGACTGGTCGATGCGAACCTGCAGGGTGTCCTTTTTGCCAACCTCGCATTTAATCCAGGTGCCACGCTCGGGAATGATGCTGAAGCTGTGCATCTTGCGATCGCCCTCGTCCTCCTTGACGAAATCGACGCCCGGCGAGCGATGCAACTGGCTAACTACTACACGTTCGGCCCCGTTGATGATAAACTCGCCGCCGCCGATCATGATCGGCATATCGCCGAGGTAGACCTCTTCCTCGACCGGTTCGGGCTGTTTATTCAGGCGCAGCCAGACTTTAAACGGTCGACCATAGGTCAGGCGCAGTTGGCGGCACTCGTCGGGTCCGAAGCGAGGCTTACCGAGTTCGTATTTAATGAATTCGAGGCTGATGGTTCCATCATAGCTTTTGATGGGGAAAATTTCGTTGAGGACGCCCTGTAAACCGACCGGTTGGCGCTGCGCGGCGGGAACCTCGAGTTGGAGGAAACGCTTGTACGAGACCAACTGGATGTCGGTCAGAGGCGGGATGTCAACGGTGTCACCGTGACGACCAAAGTTCCGGATTTCTTTCGGCACGATGGTACGATTCGCGGGAATGGGCATGGTTTGCTCCTCCCAGGGGTGGCACAACACGATCAAGCCCCGCAGGGCGGGACACGTATCGAGCCTCGGGTGTTCACGTCACCAGAGGTACCGCTCAATACGCGGCCCGGCGGGGTAGATTACGCGCGGTGGTCAGGGTTGATTCGTTCAAGGATGTTTTACGCACGCGGCCCGTTTCCCAGCAGGCATCCGAGGGAGCTTGTTTGGATTCGGGGCGCAAACAACAATGCACACGGTTCCCCTGAGCCGTGGTCCAGCGTGCCTGGCTCAGCGTAACCGGGTGCCTGGTTTTCCGTAGGGACATAGCTTCGCCGTCTCGGTCGCGGTCTCCGAGCGGCAGCCGTTTTTTCAATCGTTTGAGGTGTGGCACGCTGCGTTCCACCGTGTCAGCAACGGAACTTGCTGGTGAATTGTTCCGGTCTTCCTCGACCGGAACTCTTCCCCGTCGCCTGATAATCCATTATACGGCGAGCAAGCTACCCTATTTCAACAGATCGGCACGATGAATGCAAGGAAAAATTCTCCCAACCTTCACCGCCCGTTCTTTCCCTCTTCCCGCTTGCACTGCAACCGCCAAAGCGTCGGCCCGTTTCCGAACCGACACTTCGCTTCGTTTGCCGAGAGCTAGGCCTTGGCTTGGTTCACTTCACTGGGCAATCCCGACCTGGCCTTACTTCAGCGTTACCTTACCGCCAGCCTCTTCCAACTTCTTCTTGATGGCTTCGGCTTCTTCCTTGGGGGCGTTTTCCTTCACGGTCTTGGGTGCCTCGTCGACCAGCTTTTTGCCGTCGGCCAACCCCAGGCCGGTCACTTCGCGAACCACCTTGATCACCGCGATCTTCTTGGTCGCATCGGTCACGCCTTCCAGCACCACTGTGAATTCGGTCTTTTCTGGTGGCTTTTCGGCGGCTGCTGCCCCTCCACCACCCGCTGCACCTGGAGCGGCTGCCATCATGACCGGACCGCCGGCAGCCGGCTCTAGCTTATACTTTTCCTTGAGGTATTCCTTCAGCGCGACCGCTTCGGTCAGCTTCAGGTTGGCGATCTTGTCGCCCAGTTCTTGAATCTCGGCCGGGAAATCCATTGTTAGGTCCTTTCAGAGGTTGAACCAGTTGCCGCTGGAAGCAACAGCGGCGGGCACGTGCGTAATAGTTCTTGCTCGCTGATCGATTAGACATTCATTTACGAGGCCTGCGCTCCAGCTGAGGCGGCTTCCTCCTTCTTTTCGCTGAGTTGTTGGACCTGGGCAGCAATTTGCGAGCCGACACCCGTCAGCGCCCCCACCACGGCCGAGCCAGGCCCTTGAATCATGCCGATGATCTGGGCGATCAGGTCTTGACGCGTAGGCATCTTGAGCGCCTGATCAAACGTCACCGGCGAGCCATCCGCAATGGCTCCTTTGATGATGATTTTGTCTTGATCTTTTTCCTTGTACAGCCCAGCATTCTTTGGGTTTTTCAGTTCGGCTTCGATTTCCTTCGACAACTCGCTAATGCTGCTGGTGCCGTAGGCCAACACCGTCATGTTGGACCAGTAAGGCGATTTATCCGGCACGCTAAACTGGAAGTCGCGGAAGACGCGGCGGCACAAGGTATTCTTAACCGTCTTGAGGCGGATGCCTTTTTTCCGCAGGGTTGACCGCAATTGGTATTCGCCGGCGCTAGAGAGTTTATGCAGGCTCAGAACGACCATGTCACGGACGTTGGTGAACGTCCGCTTTAGATCTTCCATCTGCATCTCTTTAATTTTTTTACTCATGGGTTCTCTCTTTGGTTGTTATCCGTGATCCTTTGGGCTTCTCTTAGCCGTTGTCGTTCTCCGTTGCCTACCGACGCGAACCAGCTTCATCTGGCTGTTTGGGGTGTCCGTCGGTGCAGGTAACGAACCCCAACGATCGGCAGAACAGCTCATTGGCTTACATGGACACCGGCACACCGGGACTCATCGTCGACTTGATTGTGATCGAGTTGACGTAGTTGCCCTTGACCCCGCTAGGCTTGACCGCTCGGATCGTGTCCACAAATGCCGTGATGTTGGCAATCAGTTTCTCGTCGTCGAAGCTGATTTTGCCCAACCCAGCGTGAACATTGCCGCCCTTATCCGATCGATATTCCACCTTACCGGCTTTGAACTCACGGACCGCCTGAGCGACATCGCCGCCAGTGGGAATGACCGTGCCGGCTTTGGGCGTGGGCATTAGGCCCCGCGGACCGAGCACTTTACCCAGACGCGACACCATACCCATCATGTCTTGCGTGGCCAAGGCAACATCGAAATCCATCCAGTTTTCGCTTTGGATCTTTTTGATCAGGTCGTCCCCGCCTACGAAGTCGGCTCCAGCTTCTTTGGCTTTGGCCAGATTTTCCCCCTGGCAGAACACCAGCACTTTTTTCTCTTTGCCCAAGCCAAACGGTAGTGGGATCGATCCGCGGATCATTTGGTCGGCCTGGGTGGGATCAATACCCAAGTGCATGTGGACTTCGATCGTTTCGTCAAATTTGGCTCGTTTGAGGGATTTGACCAGCTTCAGCGCTTCTTTGAGCGGTAAAGGCCCAGTCTTGGCAATTTTGCTTTGCTGATTTTTCAACAAGGCCCGCAGTTTTTTCCCCCGACGCGGCGAAATCCCCGGTTGTCGGCCCCGACGCTTGTTTGATTCTGTTTCCGTGCCTGCCGCTGCGGGAGCAGAGGTTTCGGCGGTCGGCGTGGGGGCCGGGGTCGCTTCAACAGAGGCCGTGGCCGGGCTAGGGGCAGGAGTTTCGGAGGTATCGGATTTTTTCTTCGCCATGATCGCTTCTCGTGCGGGTTAGTTAAATGCATTGATGCGCCACGGCGTGACGCATCGGTGTCCCTTCTAGACCAACATACTGGAGGTTACTTTTCGACTGTCAGCCCCATGCTACGTGCCGTGCCTTCAATAATCCGGACCGCCTGCTCCAGATCGCTGGCGTTGAGGTCTTGCAACTTCTTCTGGGCAATCTCACGCACCTGGGCCGCCGTCACCTTAAACCCCTTGTATTTGCCGGATTTCTTAGCCTTTTCCTCCCCCGCAATGACCTCGCCACCCTTCTTCTTCTCCACGGGAATCTTGGCCGCTTGCTTCAGCAGCACGGCGGCCGGCGGACTCTTGATCACGAACTCGAAGGTTCGGTCAGAGTACACCGTGATCACCACCGGCAGCATCAGCCCCTTGGAATCGGCCGTGCGGTCGTTGAACTGCTTGACGAACTGGCCGATGTTGACTCCGTGTTGACCCAGGGCTGGGCCAACG
>JBDNDE010000102.1:0-14392 GCA_046719305.1 Gemmataceae bacterium
AGTGACCGGCCTGGATGCCGACCTTCGCATCGAGCGTTTGGCTCTGCTCGTGCGCGAAAAGGAAAGCCTGCCGTTGGCCCCAACGATGCACCAAGCCGACGCGTGGTTCGCGTTAGTGGATCGTTTCCCCGCAGTGTTGCAGGCTGCCCGACCTCTGGGTATCCTCATTCACGATGTCATTCAAAAATATGTCCCTGAAGCGTTCCCGGTACGCTTTCATACTCATGACTGGCCGATCATCCGGCAGACCATCGCCCGGGCCGCTCGCGTCATCACCACCAGCGAAATCACCCGCCAGGATGTCATCGCCGAATATGGCTTGCCCGCCGATCGAGTCACGCTGGTGCCCGTTGCTTGCGAACCCGCTCGCCGCTTCCAGGGGCTTTTGCCGCAACGCGTCGAGGTGCCCGAGGGCTGCATCTTCAATCCGTGTAATGCAACCCCTCACAAGGGGGCGGCTGTCATGCTACGAGGTTACGCCCGTTTGCGTGCCCGGCTCGGCGACCGCACGCCTCCCCTGGTGCTGTGCGGGGCCGAGACCGACCGCCTGGATCCCGCCTCACCCGTACCGCCGACCCCTTATTGGCTGCAAATACGTCGACTTGTACAACGCTTGGGATTACGTGTAGGCCAGGAACTCTTTTTCCTAGGTTATGTCACCGATGCCGAACTAACTGACTTGTTCACTCGTTGTTCCGTTGTGGTCAATGCCGCTCGCTATGACAACGGCACCTACTCCCTGATCGAAGGGCACTACTTCGGCAAGCCCACCATCTGCTCTTGCTATCCGGCGGCCCAGTGGTTGTATGAGCGCTTCGAGGTGCCCGTTCGGTTTTTCCCCATCAACGATGAGGTGGCCTTGGCCGAGCAGTTGGCCGAGGCCCTGCACAGTGGGCCGATCGACCGGGAAATCGCCCGAGCCTGCCTTGCTCATCCTCGACATTCGTATGCCCGTTATGCCGAGCAGATCTACGATGTCTTGTTGGAGTTATCGCAATCGGCTTGGTCGCTCTCACGCCGATCGGCCTAGGGCAGATGCCAGCAAGGTTGCAGCGGTCAAGCCCGCAAGTAAGGGTAACGTGATACGGCGGACAATCGCCAACGGGGTCGCCCCACTGAGCAGGGCAGCCATCAGAACGACGGCCGCCACGGGGGAGAGCGTGCGGCCGGTAGCGGCTGCCAGCGATACCAGCGCCCCTACTTGTAACGGGTCGGCCTGCTGCGCCATGGCCGGTGGATCATAAAACCGATAAAGACTTTCGGTCGAAGCCATCCCGGAGCCGCACACCCAACCAAACCCCATCGGCAACAGTGCAGCCATCGGCCAGAGCAAAGAGGGGATGGAGTCGATCAGTTGGCCCAGGAGGCTGCCAAGACCAACGCGAGCTACGGCATCGCCAAAGGATTTAGCAGCGATGATCAACGAGGTAATGTGTGTGAGGGCATAGCCTGCCCCCTCGAAGAAGACCTTGCCCACTTGCCAGGCACGGGCTAGATCGCTGAGCGACACCACTAGAGTTCCGATTAACATCGCTGCCCCCACGAGTCGCGAGTCAAACGCTCCCCGAGAACTCTGCGCGTTCAGCAGCCACTCCGGCGGAATCGTGATCAGGCGAAACGGTGGTGGTAACGCTGTCAGAAACAGAAGTACAACGGGAAGCAGAGGTAGGAAGGCCTTGAACCAATTCGGATGAAAGGCAACGGGTTGCCTCTCTTGGGTCGAATTTTCCTCAAAATCGTTGCGGCTGAGCCACCAAAACAAGGGCACAGCCACGGCAAGATGAACCAGCAAAAGTGGTAAGACGCGGCGGACAATGTCAATCGACTGAGCCGCGGGATCGTTTGGCCCCCGTACGGCCAAGATGCTCCGTAGCTCCGGTGCACCGGGATTGAGCAGTTCGCCGCCAATGCTACAGCCCATAGCCAGGGTTGCCCCAATAGTCACCGGGCCATAGCGAGCCGCCCGCAAGATCGGCACCAGCACCGCCCCGACCGTAACAGCCGTACTCGCCTGACTAATGAGAGGAATATTGACCAACACCCCCACCAGCACACTGCCGGGCAAGAGCAACGGACGCACGGATTGCAATGGCTCGCTGAGCAGATGGACCAGATGCTGATCGCACTCAGTATGTCGAAGAACAAAGGCGAAGCCCATGCAACAACCGATCGGTACGAGAAACTGCTCACTGGCAAACGTATCTAAAAAGGTCCGCAGGACACTCAACGGCTCACCCACCAGCGAAGCCAACAAGACCGCCGCTAGCAACAGCGTCAACCGTACCTCGCTGCCATACAGAACGAGGAGGACAGCAATCGCGATAACCAGTAAACTAAACAGAAGAATCATGCCCCGCCCCTCGGTGAGAATACCTCCTCCGATACGAAAGTAGTTGAAGATGTCCAGTGCCGCCAGCAGTGCCGTCAATGTTTCCTGGAACCTGAGCGATTTATACGCTGGGGTCGATGACCCGCAGATCGACGCTGACCTTAACGCCGCTCACGAACGGGCCATAGCCTTCGAGGCCACCTACCGCGGCAAGGTGGGTCAAACGCCCGCCGCACTGCTCACCGCTGTCACTGAAATGGAAAGCATCTACGAACAAATGGATCGCTCGGCCAGTTATGCTTCGCTGGTGCATGCGGCCAAGACGGACGATCCACGGCACGGCGCGTTAGTGGCCAAGACCCGTGAACGCCGCACAGCTATCAACAAACATTTGATTTTTTTTGATTTGGAGTGGGTGGCAATTGACGATGCCCAAGCGGAAGCCCTACTCCAGGATCCCTCCCTGTCACGCTATCGGCACTACCTGCGGCAAAAACGCGTCTGGAAGCCGCATTACCTCAGCGAGGCCGAAGAGAAAATCCTGGAAGAAAAGGCCAACACCGGAAAGGCGGCCTTCATGCGGTTGTTTGATGAGACGGCCGCCGGCTTGCGGTTCACTGTCGAGGGCGAGGCGGAACCGCTCTCGTTGCAGCAGGTGTTGGCAGGTTTGTACAACGCCGACCGCGAGGTCCGCCGCCGCAGTGCCGAAGCGTTGACAGCCGGTCTTCAAGCCAACGCGAAGCTGTTTACCTATATCATAAACACTCTAGTTCTCGATCATCGCAGCGACTGTAATCTTCGCAAGCATGTGGATGTAATGATGCCCCGCCACCTAGCCAACGAGATTGAGCCGAGCGTGGTTGAAGCCCTCCTAAACGCCACTGAACAACACGTCGGCACCGTGCATCGCTACTACCGGCTCAAGGGCCAGCTGTTGGGCATCGAGCAACTCGAAGACTTCGACCGCTACGCCCCTCTTTCCGCGGAGATGCCGGCCGTGGATTGGTCCACGGCGCGGCGGATCGTCGAAGAAAGTTACGAGGCGTTCAGCCCGCAGGCCGGCAAGATCGTCAAGATGTTTTTTAGTCGGCACTGGATTGATGCGGAATTGCGTCCGGGCAAACGAGGTGGAGCGTTTTCGTCGAGCGGCGTACCCAGCGTTCATCCGTACATCCTCATGAGTTACACCGATAAGCTCCGGGACGTAATGACGCTGGCCCATGAACTCGGACATGGGCTGCATCAATACCTCTCCCGCGGTGTCGGTTATTTGCAGTGTGACACCCCGTTGACTACCGCTGAGACGGCCAGCGTCTTCGGTGAGATGCTAACTTTCAAACGCCTCAAGGAGTTGTACCCGGAACGCAAGACACGCTTGGCGATGCTATGCAGCAAGATTGAGGATGCTTTTGCCACTGTGTTTCGTCAAGTGACACTGACACGCTTCGAGCAGTCTCTGCACAAGGCCCGCCACGAAGAGGGTGAACTTCCCACCGAACGCATCAATGAACTTTGGATGGCTGCCAACCAGCCCATGCATGGGGAGGTTGTTCGCTTAACGCCTGGCTATGCCTGGTGGTGGTCCTATATCGGCCACTTTGTTCATGTGCCTTTTTATTGCTATGCATATGCGTTTGGCGAACTGCTGGTGCTGGCCCTGTTTAAGAAGTACGAACAAGACGGAGCCGCCTTCGTTCCGGCTTATCTCGAAATGCTCGCCGCGGGCGGTTCACGCCCCCCGCACGAATTGGTTGGCTCGCTGGGGGTGGATGTCACCGACCCCGCCTTCTGGGAACTTGGCCTGAAACTCTTGGATGAGATGGTTAGCGAGGCGGAACAGTTAGCGCTAAACGAACGGCTCTAGCCGGTGTCGAGGGTAGCAGAATGTTTGGGGAGCTTTGAATTCGGGGGGCTCGAAGCGTTTGCTTGGTGTGTCCTGCTCTCAGTTCCTCTTGGCGAGATTGGCCCCTTCGCGTTACACTACGGCGTTTTTGGAGGATCCTCGTATGCTCGGTGTCTCGCTTGATCCGCGTTCTTTCATGGAACGCATCGGCCAGGAACTGCTTCGCGTCAATCCCCGGGAGATTGCCGCTCTTTCCCAGGCGATCTATCAGTGTTATTTGAGCGATCGGTTTGTTTTCGTTATTGGCAATGGCGGCTCGGGGTCGAACGCCTCGCATTTCTGTGAGGATGTGGGCAAGCAGTGTGTTACTCGGGCCGATTATGCCACCGACAAGAAGCGGGTGCGTATCCTGAGCCTAACCGACAACACGCCTTACATCCTGGCTTGGGGCAACGACGAGGGCTTTGACCGCGTCTTTGTCGAGCAACTCAAAAACCTCGCCAGCCCCGGCGACCTGCTGGTGGCCATCAGCGGCTCGGGCAACAGCCCCAACATCCTGCGGGCCGTCGAGTGGGCCAACACGCATGGCCTGAAGACCTTCGGCTGCACGGGCTTTTCGGGCGGTCAACTACGCCAGATGGCTCACCAAGGTTTGCATGTTCCCTTAGATGATATGGGCATCGTCGAAACGATCCATCTGGCAGCGTTTCACTGGGTCGTCGATGATCTGCACGCACGCATCGGCCTAGGCCAAGCCTCGCGGGCAGGCGAGAAGGACGCGAATTTTACCACGGATCAGACCCAGATCAGACACGAATGAACACGTCGAGAAGCACACCGAGCAGGATGCAAGAGGCTGGCAGGTGTGTTTGATCTGATTTATACCTCTATACGTATCTAGTCCGTGATTTCTTCTTTCCCTGGGTAGTTCGCGCTATGTACCTTGGCATCGAAATCGGCGGTACCAAATTGCAATTGGGCGTCGGCGACGACTCCGGGACGCTCGTCGCTCGGTGGCAAGGCTCTGTCGATGCGGCTCGCGGGGCCGAGGGGATTCGCGAGCAGATCGTTGCGGCTCTGCCCCATCTGCCCATCCAAAAGGTGCGTCGAGTCGGCATCGGCTTCGGCGGTCCCGTGGACGATCACACGCGCACTGTCATCAAATCGCACCAGATCGCCGGTTGGGAGGATTTCCCTCTGGCTGACTGGATCAGCGAGCTAGTAGGTAAACCCGCCGTGTTAGGCAACGATTCCGATGTGGCCGGACTGGCCGAGGCGCGACATGGAGCCGGCAAAGGTGAATCGCCGTTATTTTATATGAATATTGGAACAGGAATCGGCGGTGCATTGATTCTCGATGGGCAGATCTATCGTGGAGTAGGACGCGGGGCCGCCGAAATCGGCCACCTCATCGTCAGCCATGCCGTTGACGCCTCGCTGACGCTAGAATCGCTGGCTAGTGGACCGGCGATTGCCCGCATGGCCAGCCAAGCCTTTCGCGAACCGCTCACCGCTGAACAGGTCGCCCAACGCGCTTTGGCCGGTTTGCCACATTATGACTTGCTGTTCGACAACGCGACGCATCACCTGGCAACCGCTTTGTGTCATGTCATCACGCTTTTATGCCCGCGGCGAATCGTCATTGGTGGCGGCGTCGCCCAGGTCGGCGAACGGCTGCTTTTTGAGCCGCTACGACGTAAGGTGGCCGAGCAATGCTTCGCGCCGTTTCGCGGGCTAACACAGATCGTCCCGGCAGCGTTGGGCCAAGAGGTTGTCGTCCATGGCGCGATTGCCTTGGCAGCGTTAAGCGAGTGAAACATCAGCAAAGGTTGGCTCTCCTTCGGTCTGTTGGCTCCTTCACTGATTCTTCCGGCTGTTCAGTGCTAAACAAATTACGCCAGCTGGCCCGATTCGCTCTGGTTTGGTTGCCTCACGCTTCAGGTTGCCAGTGAATCCTTTGAACCGCCAAGAGTCGCGGCGTTGGCCCCGTCGCTGCATCTGGCACCCCTCATCAGATTGCATTTGAGGGTCCACAACATCGCCCTCATAGGAACCGAGCCGTGGCGTTTGGGGACTCTATGAGAGTAAGGCATCGAGGTTCGTTCGCACCTTTCGCCTCTCGCCGCACCGGCCGAGGCTTCCACTGGCCTGCCCCTTGCCGGCAGGTGTTGGAATTACTGGGGGTCGCTTCAAGCGGACGCTGGCGATGTCCGCCGAGAGCCGCCTACCACTCTAGACAGCAACCGATGCCGCCAGCCCCACTAAGGGGAATGGCTCGGCGAGCAAACGGTAGCTTGACATACGCCGCCCGATCCCAGACCCGTTGTCCGCCAATGAAGGTCGCCGTCACTTGGGTGGCATGCTCGAAGCAATCCCCGTCGTACAACACCAGGTCTGCCGTCTTGCCTTTCTCTAGGCTGCCATGGCTAGCGTCGATACGCAGCAACTTGGCCGCGTCCAGGGTGATGGCCCGCAAGGCGGCCTCGTGTCCCAAGCCGTTAGCGGCTGCCATCGCCGCCTCATAGCGAACGACCCGACTCTTAGGGACATACGCTTCAAAACCGGTGCCGATGGCGAAGGGAATCTTGGCCGTCGCCAGCACACGCGGGGTGGTGAGTTGCGAATGCAGGGTTTCCAGACTGCCGGCCAGCCGCTGCATAGGGGGATGCAACACCACGGGCACCTTAGCTCGCAACAGCTCATCCGTCAGGCGATACGCCTCGGTGCCCATCTCCAGCCGCGCATCGAGCTTGAACTCCCTGGCGATTCGCAGGGCGGTTTGAATGTCGTCCTGGCGATGGGCCGTGAACAGCACCGGAATCTTGCGCTGCAGAGCCAGCTTTAGGGCCGCACTCTTGGGATCGCTGCCGCTGGCTGCCTTGCTGAAGGCCGTCCGCACCAACGCCGCCGTCCCCATGCGTGTCGTGGGCAAGCGACCGGGGTAGGTCGACTTGGGCACCTCGCCCAGATTCACGAGCAGACCTGCGGGCGATTGGATCGTCATAGTTTCCGCGTCGTAGCCTCGCAGACGAAACACTGCCGTTTGCCCCGCGATCACGTTGGCCGGTCCTGGCACGACATGCACAACCGTCACGCCCTGGCGACGGAAGAACTCGACAAGCGTTTCGTCGGGATTGAAGCCGTCCAAGACACGCAAATCGGCCTGATTGGGGTCGGTTTTCTCGTCTTGATCCTGGTCGGCCGGGGTATTGCTTGCCCCCGAGAGCCCCACGCAACAATGCGCGTCGATCAGCCCGGGCGTCACCACAGCGGCCGTTAACACAGGCAGATCACGCGGTGCTTTGTCCAACGGTCCCACGCTCACGATTTTGCCATCAGCCACATGAACATAGCCCGGTGCGATAGGTGGACCACTGATGGGATGAACCCGGCCAGCCAGCACGACGAAGGCTTTGTCACCCTCCTTAAAGAGGGTCGACTCCTTGGGTAACGCCGGTGCCTCTACGAGGGGTAGCGGCTGGGTCAGGGCAGGACGGGGCGGCAGACCTGCCCCATCTGGCAGGGCGAAACCTCCCGCTTGGTAGGTCCAGTCGCGATCGCTGCTGCGGTCGAAGCATTTCACGCCATCAATCCACGTCTCTAACACCTGCGTATACACGCTGAAAGGCGGCCCCGACAGGATTACGAAGTCGGCATCTTTGCCCACCGTGAGCGAACCGAGCCGCTTATCCAAATGTAGCATCGCCGCCGGATCGAGCGTTAAGCAGCGTAGCGCCTGCGCCTCACTCAAGCCGCCCCGCAAGGCGATCGCTCCGGTACGCAGATAAAACCGCGACTCGGTCACCGGATCATCGGTGTTGATGGCCACCCGCACTCCGGCCTTGACCAGTATCGCCGCGTTCTCTTCCAGCAAGCCAGCGATTTCGAGCTTACCGCCGGGGCTGTCGGGCAGCGTCAATGACACGCTCGCTTTGGCCTCTGCTAATTGCTTAGCCACGCGGTGGCCGTCGGTGGCGTGTTGCAACACAATCTCAAAATCGAATTCCCGGGCCAGCCGCAACGCCGAGAGGATGTCATCGGCGCGGTGACAATGGAAATGTACCGTGCGACGCCGCTGCAACACCTCGGCAAGCGGCTCTAGAGCCAGGTCACGGTCCGGCTCGGGGCCGGTCTTATCCTTGGCCCAGGCTTGACGTTTAGTGAGGTACTCGCGAGCTTTGAGAAACTGCTCTCGCTGTAGCGCCGCCAGTCTCATTCGCGTCGCCGGGGGCATTTTATTTCGCAGAAAGTTGAAGCTCTTGGGATTCTCGCCGTTGGCCATTTTCAGGCCGCCCAGTACGCCCTCGGGCGAGATCGCCATCTCCTCGATGCGTTCGCCCCGCAACTTGACATACAGTGTCTGGCCGCCGATCACGTTGCCGCTGCCGGGCATGATATTGGCTGTCGTCACGCCGCCGGCTAAGGCGATGCGAAAGCTGGCGTCTTGGGGGTTGATGGCGTCTAGCGCACGCAGGCTCGATTGGACTGGACCAGAGCCTTCGTTGCCGTCCGCGTTGGCCGAAACACCTGGTCTGCCAAAAATGCCGATATGCGAATGAGTGTCGACGAGGCCGGGTATGATAACCTTGCCCGTAACATCTATCCGTTGTGCGTCGGCGGGGATTGCCGTCTCCGGTCCGCCCACAGCGAGGATCTTCCCCGCTCGAATCACCAGCACGCCATTGGCGATGGATGGCCCATCGACCGGATGAAGCCTCGCTCCCACAAACGCCCGAGTCGTCGGCTCGGCCGCCAGACACACCAACAGCAGCGCCAGCATGGCTTGTTCTCTACCGCGGAAACTCTCAGGGGAAAATGGAATCCGCCGGCGTCAGCCGGCGGTTAGCAGGCAGCAAGCTGTCGCGCAGCAGCAAGCTGTCACGCGACGTCTATTGGTCTATCGTTACTTCGACTCGCCGCCCTTTTTGTAGTTGCTGAACTTCTTCTTGAAGCGGTCGATGCGTCCGGCCGTGTCCAGCATCTTCATCTTGCCGGTATAAAACGGATGCGATGCTGCGGAGATGTCCAACTTGACCACCGGATAGGTCTTGCCATCTTCCCAGACAATCGTCTCGTTGGTCTTCACCGTCGAGCGGGTTTTGAAAGCAAAGTTGGCCGCGGTATCGACGAAGATGACCTCGCGGTAATTCGGGTGGATGTCCTTCTTCATGACTGTGCAGTCTCCTTGGGAAGGCGACTCTTCTTCGGCGGTGCGAGCCGGCCCAACGACGCGCCACTCTTCTTGGCGTAACGCTCCTTGCTACCATCATTGAGAATACGCACACCAACACGAGTCGGCTTGTTAGTCTGCGGGTCAATCAACGCCGCATTACTAGCCTGGATCGGCATCTCTTTGGAGAGCCGACCTCCTTGGGGATTGCGGCGATTGGGCTTGACGTGTTTCCAGACGCGGTTGACGCCCTCGACGACGATTTTGCCCTCTTTAGGCAGCACGCGGAGGACTTTGCCTCGCTTGCCGCGATCGTCTCCTGAGAGGATCTCGACCACGTCGCCTGATCGAATATGCATGATACACTCCGTCTTGCTATCGCTCAAAACGTGCATCATACACAATTTTCCCCCCGAGGGAAGAGGGGACGCCACGGGAATTTTTCACCTAGCCGCCGCCCTTCCATTGCCCCACCCCTCGCCACCTCTCAGGGTAAATCAGGAATCTCCAGGGGCCGATCCGTCTCGACATAGGGATTGTGGACGCTAAAGCCCAGCAGCCGCCACTGATTTGCCTCCAGCTTCCATTGTGTCTTGACCCGGAAAAATTCCGAGCCGCCCACCCGTGGGCCACGCAACTTCGCGTTCAACGTCGCTTCGGCCGTACTCCCCTGCAACTGCGTCTGGATGTCCCAGACCACCAAATCAGTCACCCAGCCCTCGCGGAAGACCCGCTCGACGTACTTCTGAAAGGTCGCTCGGTCTCGCCCACCCAGCGAAAAATTGGCCGCTAGCTGGGCGGAAATTGCTTGGGCATCACGACGCTGGACCGCTTGGGCCATCTCACGCAGCTTACGGCTGATCTGCTCGCGCGGGGTCTCGACGGCTCGATCAAGGACATACAACGCAACAATCAACACCGCTGGGACACTCAGCAGTGCTAGCCATAGCGTGCGTCGGTCCCGCCCCCACAGAGCGACCAACACGGCTACTGCGATCAGCAACAGCAGGTAGAGGAGGGTCGGCCCTTCGAAAATCCCGTTCATCAGCCCTAGCTCGTGCGGCCGCGCCAGCGGCTGGGCCAGATGCTTGCACCGTAAACTGCCGCGCTATCGAGTTCGGCCTCGATACGCAACAGTTGGTTATACTTGGCGATGCGGTCGGTTCGGCAGGCCGAGCCGGTCTTGATCTGTCCCGCATTCACGGCCACAGCAAGATCGGCAATGGTGGTATCCTCGGTTTCACCGCTGCGATGGCTAAGGATGTAGGTAAACTGATGGCGGGCGGCCAGATGGATCGCTTCGAGCGTCTCGGTAAGGGTACCAATCTGGTTGACCTTGACCAAGATACTGTTGCCGCAGCCTTTGTCGATGCCCTGTTGCAGGCGTTTGCTGTTGGTCACGAATAAGTCGTCACCGACCAGTTGGACCCGCTGGCCCAAGGTTGCGGTCAGCTTCTTCCAGCCGTCCCAGTCATCCTCGGCCAGGCCATCCTCGATACTGACGATCGGCCATTTCTGGCACAACTGGCTCCACAGGGCGACCATGGCGTCGGAGTCGATCACCTTGTTAGGGTCGCTCTTGAAGAAGCAGTAGCCAGTCTGCCCCTTGTGCTTGGCCTCCTCCCAAAGCTCGGTGGTGGCCGGGTCTAAAGCAAAGCAGACATCCTGGCCGAGCTTGTAGCCAGCCTTTTCGACCGACAGGGCAAGCAGTTCGAGAGCCTCGTCGGCGGTTTTGAGATTGGGAGCAAAGCCGCCCTCGTCGCCGACGGTAGTGCTGAGGTGTTTGTCGTGCAGCACTTTTTTCAGGGCGTGGAAGACCTCGGCCCCCATGCGTAAGCCTTCGCGGAAGCTGGGCGCGCCCAGGGGCACAATCATGAATTCTTGGAAGTCGATAGTGTTATCAGCATGTTTGCCGCCGTTGATGACATTCATGAGCGGTACGGGCAACACGCGGGCGTTGGTACCGCCCAAATAGCGGTACAGCGGCAAACCCAGCGAGGCAGCCGCTGCCTTGGCCACCGCAAGCGAGACGCCCAGGGTAGCGTTGGCCCCGAGTTTGGACTTGTTGGCGGTGCCGTCCAGTTCGCACAGCGTGCGGTCGATGTCGACCTGATCCAGCGCGTCTAGGCCCACCAGTTGCTTGGCGATTTCCTCGTTGACATGGCGCACGGCGTTTTGCACGCCTTTGCCCAGATAGCGACCCTTGTCGCCGTCACGCAGTTCGACCGCCTCGTAGGCCCCGGTGCTGGCCCCAGAAGGGACGGCGGCACGGCCCATAGCTCCATCTTCGAGGATCACCTCGACCTCGAGGGTCGGGTTGCCTCGGCTATCCAAAATTTCCAGCGCGTAGAGATGTTCAATCTGTGTCATGGAGGGGCTCTCGGGACTCTTACTTCAGGCGACTGCTGGTGTTGTACATCTTCCGCCCCTGAAAACCAGAGTCCCTTCGAGCCTTGCCAGTAAACAACTCAACTCATTACGCGGCCGGACGCGGCAGGCGAGCGGCACACTGGCACCACAGCACGGGGCCACTGCTGCTCATGCGGGCGACGATCTCAAAACGGCATCGTGGACAGCGGGCTATGGCAGGAAGATCGGTCAGACCCCGAGGGCGGGGACGGCGACCCCGAGTCGGGCGGTTCAACAAGGTGAGCAGTTGAGCAACCTCGGGGGCATGAGAGCTATAGATTTTCATACGGGCCTCGGGGAGGTATCCTCGGTGTCAAACAAGGGAAGCAGCAAGCGAGCGCGGCGAGTGTATTCGCGGATGCGTGCTTCACGCTGGGGCGACCAGCCGCGCCGCCGCAAGTAGAGCAAGACGATGCCCTCGACGGCGGAGCAAGCAGGGCACAGATTCGGGTGGTGGGAAGAAGTTAAAGGCGATTCACAGTGTTCACAACGGAGCGGAGCCAAGTCAAACGCCTCCTGTTTTCTGTTCAATTGTACAGTATCGACCGACTCATTCAAGCTCATTCTCCTTTCTTTCTCGCTTTCTCGGCCAACGTCGCCGGCTCGCCGCTTCTTGCTCGGGTTGACTCAGTACGGCGGCAGCCGCTAACCTTGCCTCGGGGAACGCCTCCAACACCCCCAGCAACTGCTCCAACAACGCCCGCACCGAGGCCTGGCTCAGCAGTTCATTGCTGCTGCCGCTGCCAAACGGCCCCTGGCCGCGGCCCCACGACCCCCGACCCGGCCCGTGACGCAGCCATTGCAGGGGGTTGGCCCCGTGGATGTTGACCTCGGCCCCCAGCCGCGCCTGGGCCGCTGCCTGCTCGAGGGCCTGGACAAAACGGCGATAACGCCGGCGTCCCGTGAGCGATTTGCCCTCCTTGAGCCAGCGAGCAAAACAGTCGGCCGACACCCCTGCCGCCTGGGCGGCGATTTCGGGTGTTCCCCCGGCCCGCAAAAACGCCACGATCTGTTTCTCAACCGCATCCGTCAGTCGCGTCATGTTTCCTACCAATCAACAAGCGTGCTAGCCGTAACGGCATCGCTGGGCCGGTGTACTCGAAACCCGCCGTCAGCCGTGTCGTGGCGTGTCGCATGAAACCCTCCTGGCCGTGAGCCAACGACGGAGCGCGACGCATCACCCAGTAAGGCGAGCGTTGCCGCGACGCGATCAGGGCTGGGTGGGTGGTGGTGGACAAGGCCCGGTAGCCCAGCCCCCGCCATAGCGAGGCCAGCGTCGTTGCCACTGCCTGACCGATGCCCACCCCCTGAAAATCCGGCAGCGTCACCGTGCGATGCTCCCGCCGTGCCGGTCGTCCCGCGCCGACAAACGGCAACCAGGCCGAGAAGGCCACCGGCCGCCCCTGCCAGTAGGCCATAAAGCAGGTCGCGCTAGGGACCAGGGCAGAACTCAGATAGTGATGCGGTGCGAATAACGGCCAATCGCGGCTGCTGGCGCGTTGCAGGTACAACTCGATGGGCGGTCGTCGCCGAAGCCGCCTCCATTCAAACGAGTTCACCGCTGGCCGATAGATCCAATCGGGTTGTAGCCAGTCGATTACATCTTCATGACAAGTGATGGCTACAAAGCGACCACCTTGGCGGCGTACGGTGCGTGCTAGCGCGGCGGAACCGATGCGTGCCACGGTGCGATCAACGACACTAGTAAACTCGTCCAACACGGCCAGTCGGCCGGTGACTTGACTCTCGGCCAACAGCCGGGCTAGGGTGACGCGGAACTGTTGCCCCGTGGAGAGGGCCGCATAAGGCCGCAACCATGCGGGCGGCGAAGCGAAACCGACGGCCGAGAGCAACTGGGCGATCTGGGCGATGGGCAGCGGAGGAAAGGCATCGACCACCGCGCGATCGCTGGGCCAGGAGAGGTTGGCGGCCTGTGCCATCTCCTCGGGCCACACAGCGCGAGCAACGGTCGATTTGCCACAGCCGCTAGGACCGGTGATTAAGCCGATGTGCCAGGGGCGCGTCTGCAGTGGCAAGTGAACGTCCCACTCAAGGAGTGAGGTACCACTGACCGGCAGATCGAACAGGCCCCGTATCTGCGCGACACGCGGCGATTCAACGATTTGCGATTCGACGATGATCTTCATAGTGGGTTGGTCCTATTGGGTTGTCTCGTAGAAAGGGGATCCCCCTGACCCACCCTGCAAGCCAAACGCAGCCGAGACCATTGCCCGCTTAGCGGATACTAGCCGCTGGTGGTTACAAGCTGCAGGCACTATCGCGCTGTTCAACTCAGTAACGCCCGACATGTGAACCCCTCGGCCTGGAGTCGCTCCAACAACTCCACCTGGGCCGCCTCGTCGGAGCATTCCACCAGCACGAAGTATTGCGCCGCACTCTTGGCCGGCATCTTGGGGACACGAGAGCTTTGCTCGGCCTGCTGTTCAGCCGCGGCGAGGCTGGCCCACAGGTTCGCCAAGGCGTCGCTCTGGGTGGTCGTCTGTTGACGCAACTGTTGCAGCACGACGGCATCGTTTTCGGCCAGACTGGCCAGCGGATCGAGCGACAGCAACAGTTTGTGGGCCTCTTGCTCGTTGACATCCAACACCTCGACATCGACTTCCATCTCTGGTGTGAAGAT
>JBDNDE010000103.1:0-14372 GCA_046719305.1 Gemmataceae bacterium
GCGATCGAGCGCGATCATCTCACCCAACAAGGCAGCCTCGTCGGTTCGCCGGCTTTCATGTCGCCGGAGCAGGCTCGCCGCCAGCCCGTCGATTCTCGAGCGGATCTGTTCAGCCTGGGCTGCGTACTGTATCTGCTGGTCAGCGGCCGATTGCCGTTCGAGGGCGAGGATGCCTTGTCGACGTTGTTTGCGATCACTAGCAGCGAACCGCCTCCGTTGGTCGAGTGTAGCCCTGAATTAGCCCGGTTGATCCACCAGTTGTTGGCCAAAGACCCCCAAGCGCGGCCTGCTTCAGCCCGTAGGGTGCTGTCGGAGTTGTGAGAGGTTAGTTCGCCCGAAAAAGGGGCACAAAGGGAATGAGGCGGCCAACCTGAATGAAGCGAGGCGAGATCAGAGTCTCAACCGAACCAAGAGTTCCTCTCCTGGGGGTGCTTTTTTTACACGAAGCCTCCCCTTCTTTCAAAATCAAGGGCAAGTCGACGGCAAGCGAACGAGGGCCGAGCCGTAGGGGCCTGAGGGGGAGGATCTCGCTAAGTGTCGATTGGGAGAGAAAATAGAGTCGAATCGTAACTGGGGTTGTTTTTTTTCACAGGTTGGTATTGCGATTGCGTAAGGAAGACCTTGACTCGCCCGTCCCCTCTTCTTCTTCGGTCAGGAGTGCCGCTATGAAGATCGAACTGTACTGCCCCTGTTGCGACCAGGCGTTTGTGGCTGCCCCGGAAACTCCGGCGGCGGAGGTATTGGATCGCATGGCCGAGCAAGGCCCCTGGTATGCTCTGGGAGATGGCGAGACGTTCGAGGACATGATCTTCCGCACGGTGTTTGCTTGCGGAGCGGTGCGTTGCGGGGAGTGCGGTGAGGCGGTCCACATCAGCGAGGAGAGTTTGTCTCAGTTGGCCTGGGAAGTGTTAGGTGCGTGGTGAGAATCGGCCGCTCGGCGGACAGCTGTCGGATAGTCCGACAATTGTTTTGGGAAAAATGCCAAAGAATCCGACAAAAGCCCTTGAAAGGGATCGAGAGAGCGATTAAGATAACAATACCATCACCAACAACAAGGCACTTTCTGCCCAGGTCGTGTGAGTGCCTGAAGCGACTAGGGGTAAGCGTCGCCACCCTGGTTCGCGCGGACCCAGATGGGGCTAGCCGCCATCGGAGTCTCAAGAAGGTTGTATGTCCTCATGCCTGCCCGACGGCTGACCTCACTGATGAGGAATCTCGGGGGAGGACACAACCTTATCTCTTCCTCTCGTACCGATACAGTTCCACCAGCAACGTACGGTTGTTGACAAACGGTTCTTCACCTCGGTAAGCCCAGACAATCTTCCCATCTTGGCCGATCACAAACGTGCCATGAGTCGGTTCGTCTGCCTTACGATCGTAACAGCCGTACTGCTCGGCGATGCGGTTCTCAGGGTCCCAAAGCACCGGAAACGCAAACGCTCCATAAGTCTTATATCGTTGCCGGGTCAGTTGGGTTTCATCCGGGCTGATCGCCACTACCTCGGCTCCTAGTTCGCGAAACTTTTCGATGTCTTTACTCAGACCAAACAACTGACTAACGCAGTGGTTGCAGGTGTAGCCATAGTAAAACACCAGGACGACCGGCCCTTTTTGCAGAAACGCTGAGAGACGACGCGGTTGATCGTCGGTGTCCTGGAGTTGAAAGTCGGGAGCCTGGTGGCCCAGCAGGGGATGCACTTGGGTGGGCACCCCCTGGAAGGTCGAATCTTCCACCAGCGTGGAGAGCGGACCCGTGAGTGGTCGATATTGCCGTACCTTCAGGTCGGCCTCGGCTTGCTGAGCCAGGTTCGGCTCGGTGGCACGTGGCGAACAGCCCAACACCAGCAACAGGCCCAGTCCAAGGCCGAGCCACAGCAATCGCATTAGCTATCTCCTGAGATGAGGTCTGGCCCTTTGCCGAAGGTTTTGGCTAGTTTGCCGTCACTGGCCCGTTCGTATTTGGTGAAACCGAGCTTTTCCAATTTGCCGTCAGAGAGTTTACCGGGCGTGTATTTGCGTACGGCGTTGGGAGCAGCTAAGATACGGCGAATCGGCTGGCCGGTTTCAGGATGGACGGTAAGTTCCGGCTCGTTCATCCCCTGGAGAATCTCGAAGACTTCGCCTTCGGAACCGTCCTGGGTAATCACCTGGTAGACATAGAGCGGCATCTGTCAGTTCTCCGTGAGTTCTTTCAGGAGTTCTTCTGCATTATACAGCTTCCGCAGTGCTTCCAGCACGGCTCGGGAGTGGACGCTGATGTGACGTGCCTGTTCGTCGGTGTAGACAAAGTTGCGCACTAGCCCATGTCGGTTGCGGTCGAAATTCACCCCCACCAACTCCCCGGCCCGGTTCAGCACTGGCGAGCCGCTGTTGCCGTTGATGGTGTCGGCGGTGGAGACGAAGTTGAACGGCGTGTTGAGGTCGAGCTTGGCTTTGCCCTCTTTCCAGCGTTTGGGCAGGTCGAACGGTTCGCGGTAAGCCAGCTTCTCGGCCTTGGCAAACAGACCAGCGAAGGTCGTGGTATAAGGTAGCTTTTCACCATCGACCACATAGCCACGCACCGTGCCGAAGGCTAGCCGCAAAGTGAAGGTGGCATCCGGAGCGATGGAGGTGCCCAACAACTCGAAACGTTTGGCGGCGATGGCCGACTGGGCCTGGCGGATCGGCTCGTCGACGGACTCTTCCATCTGCTTGCGAACGGCTCGCGCCTCGGGATCGACGGCTGCCGCCAGCGTCAAGAGCGGGTCGTCGAGCTTGGCCCCATCGGCGACTTTTTGACGGACCTCGACCGCGTGAAGCTGGGTTGCAGTGATCAGTTCCGCGGCACGCTCGGATGGGGTTTTCCCCGCCAGCACCTTGCGAACCAAGGGATGCTCACCGCCCAGATGCTCGGCTAGAAAAGTCAGCGAGCCAGCTAGTTTGACGCGTTCCAACTCGGGATGAATCGGTGCAGGCGAGAACAGCCGCAACTTCAGCGAGGCTAGGCGGGCGGTACTGTACTCGGGCAAGCGTTCGCCGTCGGGCTTGGCAGTTTCGACCGGCAGACGGACGAGATGGCGGGCGATGGCAAACAGTTCACTCTCGAACGCCTCGCCACGCTCCAGCAGAGCATAGAGTTTGTGGATCGGCTCGGCGGCTTTCATGGCGGCGGCAATGCGTCTCCAGGGGGCGTCGTCGTCGGCCTTGGCGATCAGTTCTTTCTCTGCTGTGGCCTTGCTTTCCCAAACGGACCGGCTCAGCAGGGCGGCATACTGGCCGGCGTAGACTTTGCGACGGTTGGCGATGCGGGCCAAGTCTTTAGCGGCCATGCGTGCCTCGGCCGAACCGCGTGCGGAGAATTGGAGCAACAACGCTTCCAAGTAGCGGGCCTGGGCCAGCAGATACGGCAGGGTGTGATCGCGCCGGAAGGCGAGCATAGCCAGGGTGTCGAGACGATTGGTCACGCCCGGATGGCCGGTGACGATCACGAGGTCGTTTTCGGCCGGGCCTTGGTCACTCCAGCGAAAGAAGTGAGTCGGCCGGACGGGCTTGCCGTCCTCATAGGCACGGAAGAAGCAGACATCGAGGTTGAAACGCGGATACTCGAAGTTGTCCACATCGCCGCCGAAGCTGGCGATCTGCATCTCCGGGGCGAAAACGAGGCGGACATCGGTAAATTTTTTGTAGCGATACAGATGATAAACCGCACCCTGGTACAGCGTGACGACATCTGACCGTAGGCCGGTCTTTTCCAGCGATTGCTTCTCGATCTGCGAAATGATCGCACGGCGGGCCGCGGCTGCCTGGGCATCACTGGCTCCCGGCTTGACAGCGGCTTGCACTTCTTTGGTGACATCGACGATTTCTTGTAGGATGTTGATCTCTAGATCGGGGCATTTCAATTCGTCTTCCTGCTTGCGAGCCAGGAACCCTTCCTTCAAGAGGTCTTTGTCGGCCGGGCTTACCTTCTGGATCATGTCGGCCCCGACATGATGGTTGGTGACGATCAACCCGCGCGCCGAGACAAAGCCACCCGAGCCACCGTTATTCAGACGCACGCTGGCTTTCATGGCTCGCTCGACAAACGCCTCGCTGAGGTCGAAGCGGTGGAGTTTCTGAAGCCGCTCACGCGGCGGAGCCGAGAGCAACCACATTCCCTCATCTGCATGCACGGCTGGACCTCCCCAGCACCAGGGCAACGCTACGCACCCCACTAGCGTCCACAAGATGCCTCGTTTCATGATCCCCTCTTTGACCGAATCTCTATACTCGATGGTAGCGTCGCTCGCGGATGGGCCGCTGGCTTTCCCGTTGCTTGCTTCATGTTAGAGGAAATATTAGAGGAAATACCGATGCCTCGCTACCGTATTGCCTTGTTGCTGGGGGTTTTGCTGCTGGGCACGGCCACGCCCCAGGAAGAGACGCCTGCCGAGCCACCACCTGTTGGGAATTGGAAGCTGCTGTTGCCGCTGCTCAAAGGGGGCGGGCAGAACCCGATCTGGTTGCTGCAAATCACCAAAAAGGGCGAGGCCTACGAAGGCAAAGTTCTGGCCAACGCGACGAAATGGCCCAAGGGCACGCTCAAAGACCTATCGGTGATGAACGATCGTTTGCGCTTCACGCTGGAACTCGGTAAGCAAACCATTCCCTGCAACCTGAAAATCACCGAGGCCAAAGACGGCCGGCTGATGGGCCTAGCGCAACTCAACCGCAGCGCTACACCGGTGGAACTGATCCGAACCCGCCTGACAAGCCTCAGCGAAATGGACCTGCTGCGCGACGAATTAACCACCAAGCCGCTGGGCAGCGAGACAGTGGAAATCGCCATGTCGCTGCTCAGCCGGGCACGCGGCGAAAATGCCAAACCCGCCGAGGTCCGCGCCTGGGCCGAAAAGGCGGTCCGCTCCGCCGAACTGTATGGCCCTGAGTTTGCCCGTGACATCCTGCTAGCCGTGGCCGGCATCCTCAGCGAGGAGAAGGAGTTCGCCGCCATCGCTTTGCAATACGCCCGGCGAGCGGAGCGTGGCCTGGATGCCAAGGAGCCGCCCACCGCTCAGAAACGGGTATTAGAAATCTTGGCTACTGCTCTGGAACGCGCCGGGAAAGCCGACGAAGCCAAGGAAACGTTAGCCCGGCTGAAAAAGCTCGACTTCCGCATCAAGCCACGACCCTACGCCGGCCGAACCGCTAAAAGCGACCGGGCCGTGCTAGTAGAACTGTTCACCGGTGCGCAGTGCCCGCCGTGCGTCGCAGCGGACCTAGCCTTTGACGCGCTGGGCAAGACGTATCAAGACACCGAAGTAGTGCTGCTACAATATCATGTGCATGTGCCCGGACCGGACGCGCTTGCCTGCCCTGAATCCGAAGGGCGTTTCAACTTCTACGAGGATGCCGAGGGAACCCCGGCCATCTTTTTCAACGGCAAACAGGCCGCCAGTGGTGGCGGTGGTGCTGAGGAAGCGTTGGAGAAATACAACGAATATCTAGAGGTGATCAACCCACTTCTAGAGCGTCCCGCCGAGGCTAAGCTGGCCCTCCGTGCCACCCGCAAGGGCGACAAGCTGACCATCGAAGCGGCCGTCAGCGAGTTGGCCAAGCCCAGCGAGGACTTGCGGCTGCGGGTCGCCCTAGTGGAGAAGGAGGTAGCCTATAAGGGGCGTAATGGCTTGCCGGTACATCATCAGGTGGTGCGGCATATGCCCGGTGGCGAGGCAGGCCGTGCCATTGCAGGCAAAGAAGGCAAGTTCCCCTTGGAGGTGGACTTGGCTGCCATCAAGAAAAATTTGAATGACTACCTGGACAAGGTGAACGAGAAACGCCCCTTTGAAACCAAGGATCGCCCGATGGAACTGAAGAATCTACGCGTGGTAGCCTTCGTCCAGAACGACAAAACCAACGAAGTGCTACAGGCTGTTGTCGTCGATGTGAAAGCGGAGGAGTAAGCCGATGGCCACTCCGGTCGTCCTGATCCCCGGCGATGGCATCGGTCCGGAAGTAACCGCGGCGATGCAAGAAGTGCTGGCGGCGGCCAATGCTCGCGTCACTTGGGTCGAGGCGCATGCCGGCTTACCGGCGATGGAGCGTTTTGGTGAACCGCTGCCCAACGAGACGCTCGAGCTGATCCGAAGGTATCGGGTGGCGCTCAAGGGGCCATGCAGCACGCCGGTTGGCAAGGGGTTCCGCAGCATCAACGTCAAGCTGCGTCAGGATCTGGAACTGTATGCCAGCGTGCGACCGGTGAACACTTTGCCGGGAATCAACGTGCCTTATGGGCAAGTCGATCTGGTGGTGGTTCGCGAGAACACCGAGGGCCTCTACTCTGGGCAGGAACACGTCGTCGTGCCGGGAGTGGTAGAGAGTCTGCGCATCATCACCCGCGATGCCTGCCAACGCATCATTCGCTATGCGTTTGATCTGGCCCGCACCCAAGGCCGCCCCCGCGTCACCTTTTGCCACAAAGCCGACGTGATGCCGATTTCCGACGGTTTGTTTTTGAGTGTGGCCCGCGAGGTGGCGGATGATTACCCTTTTATTGAGTTCGAGGAAATACACGTTGATCGCTTGTGCATGGAACTAGCCCGCGACCCCTCCCGCTATAGCGTGCTGGTCATGGAAAACCTCTTCGGCGATGTGTTGTCCGATCTGTGTGCCGGGCTGGTCGGCGGTCTGGGCGTTGTCCCTGGTGCCAACATCGGCCAACGCTACGCCGTCTTCGAGGCGGTGCATGGCAGCGCCCCGGACATTGCCGGCAAAGGGTTGGCCAACCCCATCGCGTTGATCCGCTCAGCGGCCATGATGCTTGAACACATCGGGCAACGCGAGGTGGCAGCCCGAGTGGAAAAGGCGGTCCGCCACACGCTGGCGGCGGGCCAAGGCTTGACGCGCGACCTGGGCGGTACGGGCAATACCGCCACGATCACCCAGGCGTTGATTTCGCATCTAAACTAGTCCTAAGCACTGCTTCGCCTGACGGGAGTCTCACTCATGCGTCTGTTTGTTCTCGTTGTGGTCGCCGCTTCGGCCTGTTTGCAGGCTGAGGAGGCCTGGCCCAGCTTCCGTGGGGGCGCGGCCGGCGGTCTGTCGACCAACGCCCAACTGCCGTTGCAATGGGACACGAAAACCAATGTTGCCTGGAGCGTGGGGGTGCCCGGCAAGGGCTGGTCGTCGCCCATCGTGCTGGGCAAACGGGTCTTTGTCACCACTGCTGTCAGCAGCGGCGAAACGCTGGTCGCTCGCAAAGGGCTGTATATCACCGACCTGCAAGGCAAAGTGCCGCCCGGCGAGTATCAATGGTTGACCCTGTGCTACGACCTGGATACCGGTCAGGAACTTTGGCGGCATGCTGCCTTCCAGGGCAAGCCGACCAGCACCATCCACATCAAAAATTCCCTAGCCTCCGAAACGCCCTGCACCGATGGCCAACGCCTCTATGCCTACTTTGGCAATGTCGGTCTGGCTGCCTACACCCCTGAGGGCAAGTTGCTGTGGAAGCAACAACGGCCGGTGCGTAAGACGCAGATGGGTTGGGGGACGGGAGCCTCGCCGGTGGCACACGAGGGCAAGCTGTTTCTCCTGAACGACAACGAGGAGCTTTCGGAATTAGAATGTCTGGATGGCAAGACCGGCGAATCGCTGTGGAAAGTGCGCCGCGACGAAACCAGCAACTGGGCTAGCCCCTTCGTGTGGAGCCACGCTCTGCGCACCGAAGTAGTGACGGCAGGCAAGAACCGGGTGCGGTCGTACAGTCTGGAGGGCAAGCTGCTCTGGGAGTTGCGCGGCATGTCGATCGTGACCATCCCGACACCCTTTGCAACCAAGGATTACCTGATCGTCGCTTCGGGGTATGTGTTGGACCCATTGCTGAAGCCAGTTTATGCGATTCGCCCTGGGGCGAGCGGTGATATTAGCCTCAAGGGCGACGAAACCAGCAACAAGTACATTGCCTGGTGTTTGAAGCAGGCCGGGCCATATCATCCCACCCCGATCGTCGTCGGCGACTATTTATATGTGTTGTATGATCGGGGCTTTTTGTCTTGCTGGCAGGTGCAAACTGGCAAGCCGGTCTACGAGCGTAAGCGGCTCGGGGGCAGCGGCTTCACCGCCTCGCCGGTCGCCTACCGGGATCATCTGGTGTGTACGAATGAGGACGGCTTGAGCTTTGTGATCCCGGTCGGCCGTGATTTCTCCATCGCGCACAAAAACGACCTAGGGGGCATGACCCTGGCTAGTCCCGCGTTAGTCGGCTCAACGCTGCTGATTCGCACCCAGGAGAAGCTCTACGCTCTGCGTCAGGGGAGCAAGTAAACAACCGGCCGACATCGGGACGCTTGGCTGCGGTGTGATCCACTGCTGGCAGAGAGCCGTCAAGCTGTCGCTTGTTGGCGTGCCCAGTCCAGGGTATGCCGCAGCCCTTGGGCAAACGATACCTGCGGGGCATAGCCCAACCGAGCGCGAGCTAGTTCGATGTTGGCACAGGAGTGGCGGATGTCGCCCACTCGCGCCTCGGCATGGCGTGGCTGGATCTGCGTGCCCAACAGGGCGTTCAACTCGGCCAGCAGTTCTAATAAGGTCGTCGCTTTGCCGGTGCCGATGTTAAACACTTCGTCACGCAGCCCGGGGGTCACGGCAGCCTTGCGCAACGCCTGCACTACATCGCTAACGTATGTAAAGTCGCGTGTCTGCCGGCCATCGCCGAAGATGGTGGGTGTCTGGCCCGCGGCGAGAAGACTGGCAAAGATGGCAATGACGCCCGAGTAGGGGCTATCGGAACGCTGTCGGGGGCCGAAAATGTTGAAGAAGCGTAAGCGTACCGTCTCCAACCCATAAGTCGCTGCGAACGCCTGGCAATAGACCTCGCCAGCCAGCTTAGCGGCGGCATAGGGCGACAACGGCCGAACCGGATCGCTCTCGGATTGGACCGCGGCTGAGGGTAGACCATAGGCGCTGGCGCTGGCGGCATAGACGACGCGTCGCACGCCGTGGCGACGGGCCGCATCTAGCACATGCAAAGTGCCCGAGGCACAGACGCGGTGACTATCTGCTGGGGCCTCAATGCTGCGTTGCACCGAGGCCAACGCTGCCAAGTGATAGACCACCCCCACACCGCGCATTGCTTGTTCGACGACGGCCGCTTCCCCGACACTGCCGCGAACCAACTCGACGCCCGGGGGCAGGTTGGCTTCTTGGCCGGTGGACAGGTCGTCGAGGACACGGACAGGCTGGCCTTGGGCGACCAGAGCATCGACCAAATGCGAGCCAATAAAGCCAGCCCCGCCGGTGACCAAAGAAACCTCGCTCATGAAACCTCCTGTGGGCGATGGGGTTAGGAGCAATCCATCAGGTTAGGAGCAATCTATCAGGTTAGGAGCAATCCATCAGGTTAGGAGCAATCCATCAGGTTAGGAGCAATCTATCATAAATCTATCATAGGCGTAACCTCATGGCGGAGTTGGCGGTGATTAACTCGAAAACCTCATGGCGGAGTTGGCGGTGATTAACTCGAACGGTTTGACTTGCGTGGCCCAGGGTCGCGCCTCTGAACTGTTTGCTCAGCAATCCGTAGGATAGTGTAAACGCCTGGATCGAGGAGACACAACGCGTGCTGGGGCCGATCTTTCTTCGCGAGGTGCTGACCGTGCCACGCTCGCCGGGACACTATATCATGCGAGCGGCTTATCTGGGTGGGTTGCTGGTTGTAGCGCTGACCACTTGGTTGGCTACCCTGGGACTGGATCGCGTTGCCACTTTAGGCGAAACGGCACAACTAGGTTCGCTCATTTTTGTCTTACTCACCTATGTGCAATTGGCGTTATTTTTGTTCTTCTCGGCGCTTTCGTGTGCCAGTTCGATCGCCAAGGAAAAGGACCGCCGAACTTTCGTCCTGTTGCTCATGACCGACCTGAGCAATGTCGAAATCGTCCTGGGCAAGATTCTCGGTAGTCTCTTGCCGATCCTCGTGCTGCTGCTGGCAGGCGTCCCGTTTCTCACCCTGCTGATGCTCTTGGGGGGCTTCGGCTTCGATCAAGTCCTGCAAGTCACCGTGATCATGGGCGCTACCTCGTTAGCGGCTGGCTCCCTGGGGGGGCTGGTGGCGTTGTGGCGCGACCGGACGTTTCAATCGTTGGCCCTCACTACCCTGCTGTTACTTTTCTATCTGTTGTTGGCCCGGGGCGTCGTCCTGATCCCTGGCGTCGATCCGCATCTGGCCACCTGGCTGGAGCCGTTCCTGGCACTGCAATCGGCGCATCAAGTCGATTTCCAACCGCGTCTGCTGCCTCCGGCTTATGGATTCGCCTTAGTGATGCTGGGGCTATGCGGTTTGCTCAACGGGCTGGGGCTGTATTACCTGCGGGTGTGGAATCCCTCCGGCGAACCGATCATGCAGCGCGAACGGCCCGAAGATGCCATCGACCGCGAAAAGGGGCTGATCGAAAAAGCCGACGAGATTCGCGTCAACCTCCATGCCGCTCCCGGAGTCACCCGCACGGTGACGGGCAATCCGATTCTCTGGCGCGAAATCTTCACGCGTGCTTATGGGAGACGACCCATTCTCGTGAAGCTGGCTTATTTCATTGTGTTGGCCTTGATCGCTTTCCCCGTGGTCTCCCCGTTAATTCTGGGCTCGCAACGCTCGCCATACGTGGTGGCCGTGGGGCTTATCCCGGTCACCGTGCTGAGCTTGTTGCTGGTCACCGCTCAAGCGACCACGGCCATCACCTCGGAGCGTGACACTGGGGCGTTGGATTTACTACTGGTGACCGATCTGACAGCACAGGAGTTCATCTTTGGTAAATTGTTGGGCATCCTATACAACACCAAAGAATATCTGTTTCCGCCGTTGATCTTGGCCGCGGTGTTTGGCTACTATGGGGTGCTGGCCCGACCACCGGAACAGAACCCCGAACTCGCACCGCTCATGAACGTGACGGCGATGCTGTGCCTCATGGGCGCGATCCTGGTGCTGCTGGCTTTCGCCGCCATGCTGGGCATTCATGTGGCCTTGCGGACGCCCAACAGTCAGACAGCCATTTTGCACGCGTTATCCACGGTGTTTTTTCTGACGGTGGGCACACTGGTTTGCATCACGCTGATTCTCATCAATCGGCAGTTTGAATCGCAGTGGGGCAGCTTCATCTTCTTCCTCATCGCTGGTATCGGTGGGATGTGGTATGTGCTGAATGGGGATCGGCCCTCGGCGGCGTTGTCGTGGGCGGCGTGGTTTTGTCCACTGGCAGTGTTGTACGCGGTGATGAGCATCCTGATCGCCAAGCCGGGCACACAGGAATCGGCCGACCCGCTCATTCCGTTTCTAGTCATCGCGGGGGCATTTGGCTTTGCCATCGCTGCTATGCTGGTGCCGCTAGTCAGCGAATTTGACGTGGCCATGGGGCGTACTTCCGGTGGGGCCGATTAACTCCGGTCGTCGCGGTTAGACACGGCCGCGTGCACGATCGACGGCTAGTTGAACGCTAGACTCGATGAAACGTCGCAGGTCCAGCCGTTGCAGTTGTCGTTCAATTCGGGACGCGACGGTGGCCAACCGTGTGAACGGCGTCCCCTGCTTGCTCACACTTTGGACCAACGCCAGCGGATTGGCCGGCAGACTGACGCAGGCGTATTCCAGCAGCAACCAGCGGTCGATCACCAACCGCACGTTCTCCGGCCAGCCGTTGGCCCGTACCTCGGCCTCATCGGGGATGTGGGTTTGCAACGGCAGAAAACCGATGCTTTTGCCAGTCAGCAGGCCGGCTTGGATGTGGGCAAAAACCTCGTCGGGTGGCCAAGAGGCAGCAGGCTCCAACCCCGTGGGCCGGGGGGGATAATAGGTTTTGGCCTTGATGCCGTGTGTCTGGCCATCGCGGACGCGTCGACGCCACAGACAGCGGCCTACGGGCGGACGGGTGTAATTGTGTTCGAGGGTGACCAACGGGTTGAGGCGGAATTCGCTATCGTCCATGCCGTTGGCTCGCACGATCTCGCCGGCCCGGTCGACGGCTTCGGTGCTGATCCACGACACATCGGAACGTTCGCCGGGATTGCATTCGCTCATGGCTCGGCTTTGCATCAGATGCCGATAGTGATAGTGGTCGCTACGCGGCAGGCGTCGTAACAGCGCCTCGACCGCGCGAGCGCTGGCCTCAGGCATCGGAAAGCCCAACGGCCCTTCAATCATCGGTTTGGCATGCAGAGATTGGTTCATGGATGGCTCTCCCCTGAGGGGCGGGCTTCAATCGGACGCGGTGGCAGTCCCAGCGTGGCCCGCAGTTCCTCGGCGCTCAGTACGCCGTACTTCAAAAACAGTTCTCGCTCGCGCAGCGTCAGTTCGCGGTTGTTAGGCGTCGGGTCATCGCTGGCCAGGAACAGCCGACCCGAAGGATCGTAAAGCGGGATCAGTTGCTCGTTCAACTTTTCATCGCGGCGGCGCAGCCGGGGGACGATCGCCCGGGCCAGGTGCTGTTGTTCAGCAGCCTGCAGATTGGCTAGGTTGGTCTCGTTGCTCAAATAAGCCAGCGGGACATGAAACGCATTACAGATTTGTTCGCGGGTAGTGCGCAGGTCGGCCAGGGCAGCCAGATCACCCATCGAATGTTGTAACAGTTGCACCCGCAAGGTGGTATCGGCGATCAGCACGCGACCGGCTCCGGCACGCCGTAAGCGATGGTTCCATTGGGTTTCCAGGCGTTGGCGTTCGTCTTCAGCCAGTACTCCCTCGGGGCTGACGATGGCATCAGGGATGGCGTGATTCTCGAGGCGTTCGCGTTTGAATTGCGACCACTCGCGCACCAGCCGCACTTGATCGTAGCAGGCCCGCAGCGGCGACAGCCCGCCGTTGTACGGATCACGCGGATCGGGATAGCGAAACGCAATCACCCGCTGCGCCGGCAAGAGCTGCTGGCCTTGTGCTGAACGATACACATATCCTTCGGGCATCGGCGTCACCCGATGGGCCGGCAACGGCCAGATGGCCACGGGAATATCCAGGGGACCGAACTCAAGCAACCAGTAGGCGACGCCGACCACTTCTTGATAAAGAGTGGTCAGTTCGAACAAATCAAACTGGTTGTGAACCGGGTTGACTTGCCGCAGCAGATCCAACAGCGGATGCGAGGTTACTTCTTCGATGCGCTCGGCCGTGGTGCTGTGATGCGGGGCCGCTCGTGTTGCCAGCCGGGGCGGCGTTTGTCCCGGCCGGGTCCGCACATACAACCGCGGCGCGTAGCTAGCACAGGTCGCCGCGTTGATACTTGCGCAAGTCCAGGCCGTGTCGCGTAGCTCGGCCAACAGTTCGCTGGGGGAGGGATTGTAGGTTCGTAGCGTGGCTGGGGGAACGATCTCGGGCAATCGAGGCGTTGTAAGCCAACTGGATAAGTGACGCAACAAAAATTGAATCATGTGAGAGAGGTCCACAGGGAGTCAGGGGAGGCAAAGCCCGCAACGCTTGTATCGGGCGATTCATCGATCAAGCGCTCGCGCCGCCGTGCCAGGTGTCGGGCATCAAGGCCGGCGACCAAGTAACGCAGAGCGGCCAAGGCGTGGTTGACGACTGGGAACCCGACCGTGATCGCCTTCACCGCGTCCGATCTCAACCGCGCCGCCTGACCCGCGCCAACCCCTCTCCCTGGCCCGCCAACGCTTGCAACCACGCAAGGTGGCCCGTGGGGGAGGGGGAGGCCCGCAGCCCCTCCAACGCGGTCCTATCGCTTCCAACGCGGCCCCTCCTCGACAGCCCTTCGGGACCACCCCGGAGGGCTGCTTTCTTCCCCGAACCCTTCGCGTAAACACTTTAACTTTGCAATCCTCAAGACAGCGTATTGAGGATTCAAACCCTTGTCAAATATACAGTTGCGTCGTTGACATCAGCCGCCTTGCCGGGTAAAATGATTGGTAGACACGCATACACACCATCGACTCGCGGGAGGGCTTCAGAATGGGACGACGATTCGTCACACTGGCCGGTCTGACGCGCCTGTCCGGCATCAGCCGGGGGACGCTGGAGGATTGGCTTCGGCGTGGGCTGTTCCCGGCAGTGACCCTGCCAGGGTCGGCTCGCAAGTCGTTCAGCACCCAGACCCTCATCGCGTGCGTCGTGGCCCGTCGTCTGATGGACATCGGCCTCGACGGCGAGCCGGTCTGGCGGGTCGTCCGCTTCCTTAGCCGTGCCGACCTTGACCAGCGTGTCGAGGCCGGACAGCGATGGCTTCTCCTAACGCGGCAGCAATGCTTCCTCTGCAACGAAGAGAGCCGCCTGGAGCGGGTCAGCGGTGTCGGGCCGCATGCCTTCGTCATTGTCGATCTCGATGCGGTGCGGAAGGCTCTGCCGTCCGAAGAGGAGCCGCAAGTGCAGGTCGAGCAGGTCGAGGAACTGGAGGTGGTCGCGTGAACGCTCGAGACGC
>JBDNDE010000104.1:0-14328 GCA_046719305.1 Gemmataceae bacterium
TTCGCTGCTAGCCATCGGCAATGCATCGTCTGTTGTTAGACGCTACACCGTTGGCAAGCTATCGAAAGAGCGACCGAATCGCCAGCAGAAACGTCTAGGAATCGGAGCGAAAATCGACATCCCCCCGGGAGTGCGGGGTCAGATCCGCCGTCGTGAACTGCAAATAAGCATCGTGAGCGGTAGGCCCCAGTTGCTCCAGAACCGTCAACGGCAAATTGACCCGCTCTCGATACAACACTATATCGTCCGGACTAGGGGCCAACTGTATCTCGATTGTTGGGGCGAGCCGGGTGAGGATCTCGGTGAAGCGTTGGCCTGCCTCGCCGGGCGGCACCGCCACGACATACAACTCGGCCAAAGGTGGGCCAGACAACGATTTGCGGGCAGAGACGATTAGCTCGGGAGCCGCCTCATCCAGATACTGAGAAATTTCGGCCTCGGCCTCTTCTTCGTTGGAGTATTGCTCGAAGAACAAGTCGCTAGCCTGGACCGGGGGCAAGAGTTCTAGCGCGAAGGTCCGAGCGGTCTCATGCAGAGCCAGAAAGACATCACGAAGGATGTTTTGATTGGTCAGGCACACATGCACTAGCGCGGTGAATCGGCTTTTGAGCATCTGTTCCATGCGTTCATCCAGTTCGAGCAGTTGCTCTGGCCCGATCTCTTTGAGACATAATTCCACTGCCTCACGCAGGTTTCGGCAGCCCGAGAGGTAGAATTTGCGGCCAATGCTCGACTCGCGAGCCGAACTGCTGCCCTGATGCGACAGCGACTTCTCTTCGCTGGGTATCTCCTCAAACATCCGTTGCAGTTCCACCAGCCGTACCCGACAGAAATTCATCTCCCGCAGCGAGTCGGACAGGTGACCACGCAAACTGACGAAGGCGGCCGCCAGATGGCCCAGGATCATGCTTTGCAAACGCCACTTGGGATAGGCCCGCAACAATTCAAACGCCTCGGGACCGCTGAGATAGGGCCGACGCTCCCCCTTTTTCACTGGAGCCGACAACGCCCGTAAATGGCTGTAGGCTTCCTGAGCCTTTTGGGTCAGGTCGGCAGTAAGCGGCTCGTGATTTTGCAGCACTTGTTCCACCAGAGCGATGATCTGCCGCACTGCTTCTTCGGCTCCGGCCAAGCGGAACCGCGGTTCCTCGATCAGTTGCACCGACAGTTCTGCTAGTTTTTGGCTCCACTCGTTGGCAAGTTGATCGGCATGATAACGTAGCCGCTCGGGTAGCTTGGGCGGCTCCTCCAGAGGCGGCCCGCTGTCATCGGGACTACCAAGCAGAGCATCAAGTTGGTTGAGCACTTGATGCAGAGCCTCAGGATCCAACGGAGGAGTCCCCGAAACGCTCGAACGGAAGCCAAGGCCGATGCCTGAGCGTTTCTGGTCGCCTTGCATGCTGGGGGGTTTGAGTGGCTCGATCAGCCCGGAAAAAATCGAATCGGCCGGCCGGCCCAGATCCTTGATCAACGCGCTTTGCAACCGATGGATAAACATGTCGGCGGCCAGTTCGTGTTCGACCCAGCGTTGTTGTACCCAGTCGCGAATCGCCTCGCGAATCGGTTTGCTGTCCTTGCTGCTCCAGCGCTGCATCATCTGCACGCATAACCGCCGGGCTACTGCTGCCACGGTTAGCTGTTGCGGCCAGGTGACTTGGAACATCCCAAAGGTGGAGAAATATTGCCCTCGGGCACTCCATTCCGGCCCAGGCAGTCCCGCGCGGCTCAGGTCGGCTATCTTGCCAAACGGAGTGGTGAGTTCGCGTTTGACCAACTGAGCCACCAGGTCAATCGTCTCCTGGGCGGCGACTTCATCCCCTTCTTCAGGTAGGGGGAGAATCATGATCCGCGAGAAGGGCGGGTTGGGGTCGTTGATGGCTGCTTCGCGATCGTGATATTTGGCCTGAAAAGTGGTGGAGGGGCGGCCGTAATAGCTCAATTCGCTCAGCGTGGCGTAGGCGTTGGCAATCGCTTGGGAACGGCCCCGCGAGGTTTCAACAGGGGGAGCAAGTAGCATCGCCACCAGATCGGGGTTTTCGTAGCCCATCTGCCGCATAATCGCCCGCAGGGTGTAGGCCACGTCTAACAACATTCCGCTGCCTGTACCGCCCCCCAACGAACAAAACAGATACACACGAGGCCGAGAGGTACGGAATCCGAGTTTGGTGAGGCGTCCAGCTTGTTGCAGTCCCGCCAGATCGCAAATCGCTTCAAGTTCTAATTGGAGCCGCCGGGCAATCGAGCGGTAGTTATCCACAAACGCCAGCCGCCCTAAGGCTCGAATGCCGGTCGTTACCTGCGAACGCGGGATGCGATACAGCACTTTGGGGTTAAGCCAGCTATCCAGAGCGACGCGGCCATCGCGCGGCTTCAGATAGTGACTGGGCCGATTCAACGGCGCGATCTGGATCTCCCCGGGACTGAGGGGCAGATCGGCCCCACGCCGAGTGGCTTCACGCACGACATCCGGGTCGGTATCAATCACCAGCGACCGTAGATTCGTCAACTGGCTTAGAGGGGCAACCGTCGATTGAATCTGCCCACGCAGATGCTGAATCACCGTCAGGCCCATTTGCCCCAATCCCAGCAGCAACGCCGGGAACAACACGCCTGGCCCTGTGGTCTCGGTGGCCGGACGTGTCTCGCTTCCCTCGCGTAAAACGGACTGATCCAACGCCCGCAGGTTTTGCGTGCTGCCCTGATTCGAAGGAGGAACCGGTATCGGCCCGCGCAAATTGGCGGTCATCGGCACACTAGGAGGCGGGGTCGGTCCTGGGGAATGCCAAGTCGGCGGAGTGGGCATTATCATCCCGCCATGAGGCGTAGGCGGGACCCCTACAGGACTGGCAGCGGATGGCGCTAGATTTGCTCCCAGATGGCTGGGGGAAAACGTCACCGCCGCCGTGGTACCGCGCAACGCTTGCACCATCTCCCGGCAGGAAGGGTAGCGTTCGTCGGGCACCTTAGATAACGCTCGCGCGATTACCGCCTGTTCAGCCTCAGGCAGGGGCGAGACATTCGGCACCGCTTGTAAGTGCTGCAAGATCAACTGCCGCACATTACTGCCACTGAACGGCCTGACTCCGGTGAGCAACTCCTGATAAACGATTGCCAAGCTATACTGGTCGCTGTAGCGGCTCACTTTGCCGTCAAAGGTCTCCGGGGCGGCATAAACAGGCGTGATGCCACCGGTAACGGAAGCCTGTGAGCCTTCCAAATCCTTCACTAGGCCGAAATCCGCTACTTTGATGTGGTTGTGTACCAAGAAAAGATTCTGCGGCTTGATGTCCAGGTGCTGCAGCTGATATTCTTGATTCATTAAGTCCAGCGCTTCGGCCGACTCTTCCATATAGCGCAGCAACTCTTCTCGCGGGATGCCTGGATGCCCTTGAGCGCGGCATTCCTTGTAACGATCCCACAAGTTGCGGTCAGCCAACTCCATCACGATGATGAGTTGACCGTCGATAATGTCAAAGCGTTCCAGCGAAAGAATGTATGGATGCCGCACTTGCAGCACCCGCTTCATCGCTTTGAGTTCTTGCTCAGCGCGTTGGCCGTTATCTCCGGCATGCGACAGGTCGCCGTAGACAAATTTGATCGCCTTGACCATGCCACCGGGAGCCGTGGCCCGCCAAACTTCGCCAAATCCCCCCCCACCCAAGCGATCGATGAGCCGATAGCCAGGAATCGGTTCTGCATGTTGTTCGAGACGCACTCCCATGGCGGGGATCTCGACGTTGGTATCGTGAAAACTCTCCTAATCATAGCTTGTAGTTTTCCTCCTCGCAAACACTATCGTCAGGCCGTACAATAACTCAATTCCACAGGAGTTAGTATGCCTCGTCGTCGGGCCTTATCCCTCAAACAACCCTGGGCCGCCTTGCTTGTCGCCGGGCTAAAGACCATCGAGATTCGCCGCTGGTCCACTGCTTACCGCGGCCCGATCTTAATCCATGCCGCCCGCCTGGAGGATCAACGCCCCGAAGGCTGGGCCTTACTCCCGCCCCAGCTGCACTCCTTGGCCCAGCAACGGCAAGGCATCCTCGGCGAGGCCCAACTGGTCGAATGCCGCTTCTATAACGAGGCCGAGTCGTTTGTGGCCGATCAATCGCTCCATGGCAACGCCCCGGAATGGTTCGAGCCAGCCGGTTTGTATGGGCTGTGTTTCCAAGATCCGCGAATCGTAGCGTTCGTTCCCATGCCGGGCTTTGTACGGCTGTTCGAGATCGACTGGGAGGAACCTAGTCCCCCTGCTCCGCCTAGTCCGCCCCCCTGTATGAACGATCGGCTAAGCAAACTTCTGCGTCGAGAGATTCGGTGAGATGACCGCCCTGCTTGTGAGTGTGCGCTCTTGCGAAGAGGCTGAAACTGCCCTAAGGGGCGGGGCTGCCTTGATCGACGTGAAAGAACCCAGCCGCGGAGCTATGGGCCGGGCGGACATAGAGATCATCGAAGCGATCGTACACCAGGTGGATCGCCGTACCCCGGTGAGCGCGGCCATGGGCGAACTGCTGGTGCAACAACAACCATTTGCCCCACCTCGACAGCTCACCTTTGCCAAATGGGGCTTGTACGGGGCCAATCTCTATGGCTGGCAAAAAGCCCTGCTGCGTCTGCGAGAGTCCTACTCATGCTGCGTCGTGCCTTGTGCTTATGCCGAAGCAGATTCGATTCACTCGCCCACCCCAGAAGAGGTCGCCATCTTCGCCGCCACACATCGCTTTCCTGTCTTACTCGTGGATACCTTCCATAAAAACGATCAAACACTCCTGGATTACCTCCAGCCAGAGCAACTGGCCCGCATTGCCGAACGCTGCCGCGACGGCGGCGTCCAACTGGCCCTGGCCGGCAGCCTAAACATCACAGCCATTCAGAGATTGTTGCCGCTGCGTCCGACTTGGTTTGCTGTTCGAGGAGCCGCTTGCGAAGGAGGTCGCCACGGCCGCGTGCAGGAATACCGTGTGCGTGACCTAGTGCGATGCATACAGAACAACAGCTAGACCAACCCCAGGCAAAGAAAAGAAGAAGAGGGGGTCGCTTATTTGGGGCTGAAAAGCTCTTGGTCGCCTCGATTCATCGCAAGAGATCGCGTTCCGTGCGCTCCACCAGCTCACGCACTCGGATGCGACGGTTTCCCATCTTCAACTCTTCATTCTTCTCCAACCACTGCCGGACTTTCTTCTCCGCTGCCACCACCGTGCTGTGATTGCGGCCACCGAAATACAACCCGATGTCGCTGTAGGAAGCCGAGGTATGTTTGCGGGCTAAATACATCGCCACCATACGCGGATGACTGACGGCCCAGCAGCGGTTTTTGCTTTGCAGTTCGCCCGGCTCGATGCGAAGCACCGCACACAAGGCATGATCTACCTCTGGCAATTTCACCACCCGCACGGCATGCCGTAGAAGGTCAGCCAGCGCCTCGCGCACCAGCCCTACATCAATCGGGCGACCGGTGACGCGAGCATAGTGTCGCACACTTTGTAGGGCCCCTTCCAACTCGCGCACGTTGCCGCGTAGTTGCGTCGCGATAAACCGCAACGATTCCAACGCAATCGGCTCAGCTTGATGGCTGCGCGACTTAGCCAGTAGAATCTCCAAGCGGGTCTCAGCGTCAGGCGGGGTTAAGCCCCAGACAGCACCACCCAACAGGCGATCAATCAGTTCCGGAGCGAACTCCTCGGTTAACCGTGGGTGACAATCTGTTGTCAACACCAGTTGCCTACCATCGGTTAACAAGGCATCGAAGGTATGCAGAAACTCGACCTGGGTTGCTTTTTTGCTGGCCAGAAAATGCAGATCGTCCAGCAAGAGCAAATCCAGTTCGCGGAACTGTTTGCGGAAACCACCCAAACGCTCGTGCCGCATCGCCGCTAAGAAACGATTGGTAAACTCTTCACTCGTAAGATACATCACTCGCCAATCGGGATGCAACCGACAGATGGCCGCGTAGATGCCCTCGAGTAGATGAGTTTTGCCGGTGCCGACACTGCCGTAGAACACCAACGGGTTGGGGCATTCTGCCGGGGCCTCGATGACGCTCAGGGCCGCTGCATGGGCCACGCGATTGCACGGTCCCACGACAAACTCGCTCAGCTTACGCCAACGCCGAGTACGTCGTAGAAGTTCGGCCTGTTTGGGCTGCGGGGATGGTGACATCGGCTTGTCATTCGTTTGGCTTGCCACGGCATTGACTGCCTGGACGGCCTGCTGCTCCTGACGGGCCGCTTGAAACAATTCCGGCTCGATGACAAAACGCACTGCCACGGCCCGGCCCAAAACCATCTGGGCAGCGGCGGCTACCTCAGCGCGGAAGGTACGTTCGAGCCACTCCTGAAAATGGCGATTCGGTACACCGACTAGCAGGGTGTCGCCCTCCATGCGAAAGCGGGTCCGCTGATCAAACCAAGTGCGAAAACGCGGCTCGCCAATACGCGCGATCAGGGCCGCGTTTAGCGTCAACGAGAGATCCGAACTCGAACGGGTCTTGGTGGCGGTCATGGCTGGCTCCTGCCGGGCCGCTTTCTGAGCGGCGAAGGAGGGAATCGGGGCCGAGTCTATCGGCCTTGCAGGCAAAGCGTTGCCGCGCCGTTTCGCCCTGTCTAGCCAGGTTGCCCGAATCTCCAAAGTTGCCCGCGCGTTATATATCCACCCACAGGTACACTCGTTGCCGTTGCACCTCTTCAAACCCCGCAGCGGTATATAAACGCAGGGCAGGTTGGTTTCGGGCGTCCACTCCAAGAACAACGCAAGGCCGTCCATCCTGAGCGGCACATTCCAGCACCCGAGCCAGGATGGCAGAGGCCAAACCGCGACCGCGTGCCGCGGGAATCAAACCCAGGTAGGCTAACTCCCGTTCATCGTTGGCTGGGTGGTCCACCTGGATGACCACGCCAACGGGGTGGTTGGCCTGAGAGACCAGCCACCACCGCGAGGGGTCGTAGTCACCCTGCACCCGGTGCCCTGCCAAAATCTCGGCAATACTGCGCAAGCCGTTTACCTCAGGACAATCGAGCGAATCAACATACGTCGCCTGCAAGGTCGCCTCAAACAGTTGTCCCCGATGCGGATCGTATGGTTGATACTGGAGAGTTGGCCACGTGCCGCCCTGGCGAGGCAGCAGAGGCGACCTGGTTTCGCGAGACAGTGTCCACAGCTCGGTCACCCCCTGAAAGCCACACGCCTCTAGCCACTCCACCGAGTGGCGTTCCGGCAGGGAGATCATCGCTTGAACAATCCGGGTGCCTTGGGATTTCAGCCAGGTCAACGCCGTTTGCACCAACGCTTGAGCCTGAGCAAGCGTTTCGCACACCGGCGGCCAAAGCAAGCCGCCCGCCCCCGCCACGGGCAAGGCTAGGATGGCTCCGCGTCGGTCGTCGGTGATCAACAGCCCCGCTGGGTTCAGTTCACCGGCTCGAATCAAATCGAGCAAACCAAAGACCCGTGCTTCGCGCTCGGCGGTTGGATGGTGCCTCATTAGCAACCGCAGAGCCGCCCCTCGTTCATGAACGTTCGCCGTGCGTACTTGCACCCGTGTCATCGTCGGTTCATACCCAGCGTGTGGGCCAGTCGGTCGTAAGAACAGGCGAAAGCAGGGTTGCTGTAATGCAAATGTTCACCTTGTGTGATCAGTTGTAGATCATCCCGACGTGGCACATCTTGTTGCCTTAGGATGGCCTCAAAAGGCTCCAGATCGCGGGCATAGATGATCAATAGCTTATGCTCATCAAAATGGACTTCTATCGGTCTGGTGCGTGAGAAGACCACGACACCAGTGCAGCCATCATCTAGTAAAAGTTCCTCATACGCACAAAAGGGACTCAGCAGCACGGTGCGCTCCATTGCTTCACGCCAGCTTTGCTGTCCAGACGAATCGTGCGATTCGCGGCGTTCCAGCAATACGTCTACCTCGTCGCCCAAAGGTGTCAGCAGCGCCAAAAACGTCTCAAACAACCGCTCGCGCGATACCGCTGCCACCAACACCGGGACTGTAATTGCTGCCGTGGCATAGGTGGCCATGCGAAACCCTTGGCGCGGCACAATCGGCAGATTTCGCCCAGGGCGGATAGCCCGCGTCAGCAGAAAATCACCATAACGATCCAAGCACAAATGATTACGCAACGAAGGACGCACCACGGCGGCACCTCCAGATAACGGAGACTCTGGCTCCACTATAGATGCCAACCAGCCTACAGACCAGCGGCGGGGAAAATCTTCGGGCCACACCGATCACGCAGGCCAGCCTCGGATCGTTGCAGCCTGCGCAGTCGGCCCGGCTGATGGCCAACGGCCTAGCGGTCCGATGGGACAGTAGAAAGGAGTCTTGGGTATGTTACGATGGTTTGCGTTCCTGATGATCCTGGTGCCTACGGTCGCCCAGGCCAATTCTCCACCGCCCGAAGGTGTCATGTATGAAACAGTCTTCTTTGAAGGCAAACGCATCGGATTTCATACCGTGCGTGTGGTTCGAGAAGCCAAGGACAAATTTACGCGGGTAACTTCAACTCTTGATCTCACCCTCTCTCGCTTTGGCACGCTTGTCCAAATTCGCAGGGAAGAAGGTGCACGCCTCACGGCCGATGGCACCCTGTTCGGCACCTTCATGCACCAGGGACAAGACGGCGGCAAAGGGACAAGTCTCATCGGCACCGTGATCGACAACAGTCTGCTCGTGCGGGTGTTGCCACTGGATGCCGAGCGCCGCGTCCCTTGGGAACCGACCGCCTTGGACCCGTGGACTACTTTGCATCAATTCATGGGCAAAAAATTGCAACCGGGCGACTCCTTCACTTTTTGCCGCTGGGAGCCGCTGTACAACCGGGTGATAACCGTTCGTGTCACGGTTCGGAACAAGGAACGCACTGCGGTCGGCGACAAAATCCGTGAGTTGCGACGCCTTGAATTGGTGCCCGATGCTCTCGTGGCTGGCCCCCAACGGGTTGTACCCGCCCGGCAAACGTGGTGGCTAGACGACGAGGGTATACCCCAACGCCGGCAAACGACGCTCGATGGCCTGGGCCAACTGACGTTGCTACGTAGTGACAAGGCGACGGCAACAGCCTCTATCACGAGTGGCGTGCCGGATGTGGGTAAGGCCTCGTTTGCACCACTTAACAAACCTTTGCATCTACCCTATCAGCAAACCAAGCTGCGTTATCGGGTAACGGTTCGCGAGCAGACCGAATTGACCGGGCTTTTCGTATCGGACGATCACCAAACCGCCCGCGTGGTCGATGGCGCGATTGAACTGACGGTCGCTCCACCACGCTGCGGCTCCGGCTCGGCCAAAGCCGCTCCCGAGGAGCTTGCTCCTAACTACTATCTCGACCATGAGGAGCAACAGGTGATGCAGCTCGCCCGTCGAGCGGCCGGCGAGGAGAAAGACGCCTGGAAAAAAGCGCAACGAATCGAGCGATTTGTGCGGACGTTTCTTCGCAACGACAATCGAGCCGAACTGGTCCCGGTCAGTAAGATTGTCCGCGATCCGCGTGGCGATTGTCGTCATCACGCCTTCTTGACCACCGCGTTGCTACGGGCCAACGGCCTACCAGCGCGAACCGCGATTGGGTTGTTGTATGTGTATCGTGGCTCGCCGGTGTTTGGATTTCATATGTGGAGTGAAGTGCTGATTGACGGTCAATGGCGTGGGTTGGATTCCACCCTGCTCCAGGGGGGCGTCAGTGCTGCCCATATCAAAATTACGGATCATCATTGGGCAAAGGTGGATTCTCTAGCACCAATGCTGCCTGCTCAACAAATCGTGGGCAAAGTGCGCTTTGAACTGTTAGCCAACGACTAACCACCAGCCGACGATAGCCCCTAACAATGCGAGCAGTCCGCTGAGCCACGCTATGATCCAGCGTTGTTGTCGGCGGACACGACGTTGCGCTTGGGCATAAGGAACACGTGTAAACTCCACGAGGGTGTAAAGCGGTACATAGCCAGGCAGCAGACGCATCAACCACAAAGACAACCGTTTGCTCCAAACAAACCAGCGTGAGCCGACATGATCGCGCATCTCATGAAAATTGTCGAGACACAACTGCGCTAGCACATCGCAATCCGCCCGCCGACGGGCATCGTAGGCCGCAAAGGCTCGCTCGGGCTGGTCGGGGTGGGCTAGCAGCTCTTCGACCAAAGTCGTGCAATCTTCAAACGCCGCGTTCATTCCCTGTCCGAGAAATGGCACCACGGCATGGCTGGCATCGCCGACCAGCACAGCCCGGCCGACATGCCATGGGGCGCAACGAATCGTGACCAGCGACCCAATGGGATTGGTGGCGTAATCCTGCGTAAGCGTCGGCAGCAGAGGGACCGCGTCGGGAAATTGCTCGCGGAAAAAGGTTACCACTTGCTGAGCTGTTTGTATCTGGTCGAACAACGTGTAGGGCCAAAACAGAGTGCCCGTGAATGAGCCATCCGCATTGGGTAACGCGATCATCATGAAGCCGCCGCGCGGCCAGATGTGTAGAGCATGTGGCTGCAGCGTGGAGCCAGGCGGGAAATGGAGTTCTTTGTAACCGTGATCCAGATACGCTTGGGAGAAGTTGAAACGTTCGCGGCGTTGCATGGAGGCCCGCACGGCGGAGTAAGCACCATCAGCCCCGATGATCAACGAACCTGTATATGTGACGCATCCTTGAGGCGTGGTGAACTCTATTGCCCCGGTTTCGAGATGAACCCCCGTGCAGCGATGCTCAAAACGCATCTCCACATTCGGTAGCCTGGCCGCTTTCTCTATCAGAGCGCGGTTCAGTTCGGCCCGTGAAACAGAGTGCAGCACTTGAGTATCGTCGGTGCCGTAGGGCTGATAGTCAAGTGAGCCATTGCGGTGGTGGATCATTCGGCCCCGCATGATCACCCCTTGGCGTAGCACCTCCTGCAGCAGCCCTACTTGCTCAAGGGCGTACATCCCTCGTGTGGACAGGGCCAGATTTATCGACCGCCCGGCGGCGTTGGCTGCCGAGCGCGGGTCGCCACGTCGCTCGAAGAGAATCACCCGGCGTCCAGCTTGGCCGAGCAGACACGCCAGCATAGCTCCCGCCAGACCCGAGCCAACAATCGGTATCGCCTCAGTGTCGTTCATGCAAAGCCCGCAGGAAACAATCGATGTCTTCTTCGTTATTGTACAGCGGGCAAAACGCTGCCCGCACTACATCGGGCGGGCGAAAGTCACACACGATACCGGCTGCTTCCAAGCGGGCCTGGGTGTCCGTTCCGCCGGGCACACGCAAGCAGACCATGTTGCCGCGTCGCTCCGGTTGGCGTGGCGAGAGAAGCGTCACGCTCTCAGGTAAACGGGCGAGAACAGCTTCGGTAAGCAGGAGCGACCGTTCGCGTAGACGGATCATTCCCACGGTATCCAAGAGTGTCAGAGACACAAGAAGTGGTGCAAAAGCAAGTACAGGGGGGTTTGACAGTTGCCACCCCTCTGCGCTAGGTACAGGGATGAAATCGGGTTCGAGGTGCATGCGAAAGCGTGTTGTGGGATCGTTGCCCCACCACCCGCCCAAACGAGTCAACGAAGTGTCGCGGGCATGTCGCTCGTGGAGAAACGCTCCCGCAACCGCGCCTGGCCCCGCGTTGAGATACTTGTAGCTGCACCACACGGCAAAATCGACGCCCCACTCATGCAGGGCCAGCGGGATATTACCAACTGCATGAGCCAGATCCAGCCCTAGCGTCACACCGTGCTTGCGGCACACGGCGACGGCGCGGGGAATATCCAGCACCGCACCGGTGAGAAAATTGACGCCCGCCAGCAGAGCCAGTTCGATTTGGCCCCGCGCTAATAGCTCGTCGAGTTCATCGAGCGAGGCGATGGCGTGCAAGTCGGTGTGCGGATCCCGGCCCCGATGCCGCAGATGCGTTTGCAAGGCGTAGCGATCGCTGGGAAAGGTGGGGGTATCCAACACGATGCCGGCCCGACCGGTGTAGAAGGTGGCCAGCAACAAATGCAGATTAGTTGTCAATCCATTCATGGCCACGACTTCGTGAGGTAAGGCCCCGACAAGACGGGCCAAGGGATCACGAGCAAAAGTATGATAATACATCCAAGGTCGAGCCGCGCGAAAGTGAGCCGCTACACCCAGTTGTTGCCAGGCCTCGAGCTCTTCGCGGAGCATCTCGGGCACTCCGCGTGGCATCGGCCCCAGGGAATGGCCACACAAGTAAGCGCGTCCCGGCAAAACAAATTGCTCCCGCATCCGTCTTTTCTCCGTCTGGTGAAGATGCCAGATGTTCTAACGCGCCCCAGGAACGAGGGAAAGGACGAAGAGTTCTGACGATGATACGCTCATTCTTCAGGGACAATCACTCGATGCTCACCGCTACGGTAGGCGTACGCTTCTAGCCTTGTGCCGCTGCTCACGGTGACGGCTCCCTCGCGCCAGGTCTCCCAGCGAGGCACGATTAGCCGTTGGCCTTCTAGAGGCTCTGGCTCGTCGATCCACCTGGCAGGGGCCGCTTGCGACGACACCACCAGCTTGGCCCCGCACCAGCGAATCAGTGCTTGCAGGTTGATGCGACGGCTGCCGTGGTGCGGAGCCATCAACACCTCGGCCTGACGCGGCGGTTGAGCCAACAAGGCGGCCAACCCTTCTTGTTCCAGGTCGCCTGTCAGTAGGATCGAGTGTCGGCCATGTGTCACCAGCACGACGAGACTGCGGGCGTTTTCGTTGCCGAGTTCCCAACCGAGCGGCGGATGCAGTACCTCCAGTTTAACCGAACCGGCATCGAGGCAATCGCCAGCCTTAAGCCGTTCATGTGGCACCCGGCGCAGATGCCACAGGGTGTGCCGCACGCCAGGGGTGGTCCGCTGGGCAAAAGTGGCCGAAGTGAGCAGCCGGCCAATAGCAACGCGTTCGGCAAGACCCACCAGGGCGTTGTAATGATCCAGATCGGCATGTGAGACGATAACGTCATCGAGACGTTTGACCCTTTGGGTGGTTAGCCAGTCCGCAATGCTACGAGCGCTGCGTGGTCCTCGTAGGCTGCCTGCATCGTAGAGAATCGCTCGTCCATCGGGCAGCTGTAGCAGCGTGGCATTGCCGTGGCCGACATCGAGAAACGTAACGACAAGCGTCGAGCTAGCGTGCGGCAGACACCACAGCGTCAGCAGCACAACAAGCCAGCCTACAGCGGCAACGATCCCCCACCCAGAGCGAATGGGCCACAGCATCCATGCTGCCAGTCCGATCATCAGTCCGGCAATCCACCATCCTGGAATTACATCCACATAAATAAATAGTGGCCATGTTTCAATGAAATGGACAAGAATATCGGCAAACCTTAGAGATAGATGAACAATCCAAGCAAGAAGCCAAGCTAAACCCGGTAGCCAATTGAAAAGCAGGAGGAAAAAGCCAGCGATTAAGGCCAGCGAGGTGAACAACGCCAGGGGTGGCCCGAGTAATAGAGCGGCGAAAGCCAATCCGCCGGTGTGATAGGCGACCAAAGGCGAGATGAGCAACCAAGCTAGGGCATTAACGCGGTAAACGAACACCGAGTGGCTGGCGAGGTCGAGCAAAACCCGCTGCCAGAGAGGTCGTGACTCCGTGAGGACGACTTGCAACGGGTCTGGCACGGCAGGCAACACAAGAGGTCCGACGCCCCAGGTCAGCACCGCCACGGACCAAAATGAAAGCTGGGTGCCGATCTCCGCTAGATCGTGTGGCTGGACGATGCCGACGATTAGCCAGGCCAACGCGAAAAGGTTGACGAGATTGACAGCGCGGCCTAGGCAGATCGCTAGGCATAGGGCGGCCACCAACACAGCAGCACGAAGGGCTGGCGGTCGCGCTCCGGTGAGCAGGGCATAGGTCACGAGGAAGAAAGCAACGATCAGGGCGACCCAGCGAAACGGCAGCCCGAGACGGCGGAGCGTCCAGCCCAACACACCGCCTAGCACCACGAGATGTTGCCCAGAGATGACCAGCACATGCACCACCCCCGCACGGATATAGCGTTGCCAATCTTCCTGACGCAGGGGAGCGCCTTCGCCCAACAGCAGGGCGCGAGCCAAGGCAGCCGACCCCTCGGGTAAAGAGGCTTGCAAGCGTTCATGGGCGAAACTCCGTAGCCGACCCAGGCTCCAGGCTGCCCACGGGTCGCGGTCCAAAACAACAACCGCCTCCGGCCTCGCGTGCAGGCGAGCCTGAATGCCCCGTACACGCGCCCATAACGCCTGGTCGCGGTCGCTGGGTTGGCCGGGCCTCTCCAACGCTTCCAGTCGGCCGCTCACTTCGATCGCGTCGCCGGTGTGCAGGCCACGCAGCAACTCGTCGGCAGGTTGGCCCAGCTTGCCGTACACCACTAGCCAAACGGTGC
>JBDNDE010000105.1:0-14306 GCA_046719305.1 Gemmataceae bacterium
GTCTTTGCCTGGTCGATGCGGAAGAGAGGCCAAATCGGTGAATAGGCCGATTACCGCAGTGTTGGGATCGGGCAACCAGAGGGTCAAGGGCAGATCGCGGAATTTGCCACGCGAAATCGCACGGGCTTGGCCATCTGGAGTGGCCACTTCACGGGGGGCAGTAGCTTGTAAAGCCTCGCGGAAGCGATTGACTCCTAATGGTTGGCGTGTGCGGAGGACCAGGACCGTCGGCGGGGTCAACGAGATGGTGCCAGCCTCTTCCAGCACACTGCCAATCACCAGATGATCGATATTGCCCGCCGGGATACCTAGAGTTGTCTCCAGGGACTGAAGAGATAAGTCGATGCGGCCCAGAGACAGGTGCTGATGCTTAAATGGTTCAGCCACGGGGCTTTGTAGCAACTGCTCGACGTGAACCCCCGCGACCAAAGTGCAGCCCGGCGGCAAATAGCCTAACGCAGCCAGGCGAGACGGCGGAACCAGTTCGCCAGAGGCAGTGGGGGTCAGGGGCGGCAACAACGGCTGACGGGTCGAGCGGGGCAAGTAGGTGTCCTGTTCCCGACGAGTGTTCACCGTGATCAGAGCAAACACGAGCGCTAGCCCAGCGATGGCTAGCATACCGCCCACCACTCCCCAGGCTAGCCGGCGATTGGTTGCCGCCTCGGGAACGCGAACCGGCGTAGCAACCACCGTCGCCGCCGAACTGGGTGGAGTACAAAAGGCCGCGTCTAGGGCCAGCTGTTCCCCACAGCGAGGACATTCGAACCGTGAACTGGCCGGAGCCGGTGTGAACTGGGCATTACAGAACGGGCAGCGGGTTTCGCTCATGGGGCCTTCCTCTTGGGCCTTGTGAGTCTGGGACACCTCGGAGCTAAGGAGTCGACCCGTCGGTCACACCCAACGGGTCGCAAGAGCAACGACCGATCCAAGCGATGGGGTTAACTCGTAGCGGTGCCGCTGGTGGTTTCGATCGGTCGTTCGTCGGTCTTGACGCCCGGTATCTGACCTTCACCCAGCAACAGCAGCAACGGCGAGGCCACATAAATCGAACTGTAGGTACCGACCACTACACCGATAATCATGATGAACGAGAACAGTTTCACCCCTTCGCCACCAAACGCATACAACACGCCGACAACCAGCATGACCGTGGCCGAGGCCAATAACGTCCGGGTGAGGGTCTGATTGATACTGTCGTTGATCATCTTGACCGTCAAGGCAGGGTTCTTGCCGCGAACTTCGCGAATTCGGTCGAACACCACAATAGTGTCGTTCACCGAGAAGCCCACCAGGGTCAGCAACGAGGCAATGGCCGGCAGGTCGATCTTGAAATCCTGAATCCCCAACAGGTTGCCAAACCAAGTGCCGTGGATGTAGTGGCAGGCCGCCACTACCCCTAAGGTGAAGAACAGGTCGTGCATCAGGCACAGCACCGCGGCCAAACCGAACGTCCAGTTGCCGAAGCGGAACCACAGATACAACAGCATCGCGATCCAGCTGGCGAGGATGGCGTACAGGGCGCGTTCCTGGGTGCTAGCGGCCAACTGTTTGTCGAAGTTCTCAAGGCGTTCGGGGATTGGGTTTTTGTCCAACAGTTCTTGGGTTTCGCGGAGGATCTCTTTAAGGGTGGTGATCGGGACCGGCTCATTGAGACGAAGCATCAGTTCGCTGAAGCGTTCTTCGCGTTCCTTGCTGCGTTCAGTCGGGCGATCCAGCGAGAAGGTCGCGCGTGTCAGGCCACGACGGTTGAAGCTCTCGTTGAGCAGCGAGGCGATCGTCGCCGGCGAGACGTAGTCGGGGTTCCCTTTGGAGTCGGTAAACTGCAACGGCACCTGAAGGGCTTTTTCGTCAATCGTTTCGGGGAAGCTCATGCGGACCTTTTGCAGGGCATCGCCCAACTGGCTCACCACTCGGGCTTGTACATTTTCCATCTCGCGAATACTGGTTCGCAAGGTGAAGTACCGGCTGACTGCCTCGCCGCGCTCGTTAATCAGATTGGCCTCTGACGAGACAAACAATTGCTCCAACGACTGGTCCGGCAGCGGGTCTTTCGAGAGCTTTTCTTGCAATTCACGCAGCGACATCGGCTCCGTTAATCGGCCGGTGAACGCCGTACCTCCCGTGAAGTCGATGTTCAAGACCGTGGCTTTGCCGGACTTGGGGTCGCTGTCCGCCCGATACAGGAACAACGCCCCGCCTAGAAGGGTCAATACTACCGTGACGATGAAGCAGTAGTGGCGGATAGCCATGAAGTCGATGTAGCGAGCGTGGATGAAATCCGCAAGATACGAAAAGAAGTTCAACTCCTTGATCCATCCCTTGCTAACGCTCAGGTCAAAGATGGTCCGGGTCATGTATAGAGCCGTAAACAGGCTGATGATCAGTCCGGCCGTTAGGGAAATACCGAACCCCTTGAGTTGGTCGTTGCCCACTACATATAACACGATGGCCGTGAAGATACTGGATAAGTGGGTGTCGAGAATGGTCGGGAAGGCCCGATCATAGCCATTGCGAATCGCCTGCGCGAGGCTGGCTCCGCCTTTGCGTTCTTCGCGGATGCGCTCGTAGATCAGCACATTAGCATCTACCGCCATGCCCAGCATCAGCACTAGCCCGGCCAAGCCCGGTAGAGTAAACGCCGCCTGCACGGCCACCATGAAGGCCACCGTGATGACCAGGTTGGCCAGCAACGCGATGCAGGCGACCACTCCAGCGAAGCGGTAGTAGAACACCATGAACACCATGACGGCTACGAAGGCCCAGAAGATCGACCAGAAGCCACGTTGGATGGTGTCCTCGCCTAGCGTAGAACTCATGCTGTTTTGGCTGACGGGGTTTTTCTTGAGTGTCGCGGGCAACGCACCGGCACGCAGGATGCGTACCATGTCGTTGATCTCTTGCGTCGTGAATTCGCCAGTGATCTGGCCTGAACTACGGATGACCGCATTCAGTCGTGGCGCACTGATGAGTTGGCCATCGAACAGGATACCTAACGAGCGACGGAAGGCCCCTTCGCTGCTGCCCTCAGGTTTGTTGCGGCTAGTTAATTCATAGAACCGTTCACCTCCATCAGGACTGAAAGTGAAGTCAATGGTACGCCCACCGCCTTGTTGCCCGATGCTTTGGCCTTCGCGCGCGCTGGTCAAGTCGTCACCGCGTACCTCCGTCGCTGGTGTCGATTCACGCACTAGCACGAAATACTCATACAGGCGACCTTGTTTGCGATCAGCCTGAGAGCGGCGGCCCCAGTCGGTGATAGCACGAGTGTACAGCAGCGATTCGCGGAGATTGCTCGTTGACAGCTTGCTGCCGATCAATTCGCTGCCCAGGAAAGCCACCCCCCGGTTGCGATAGTCTTCTAACTGCTTGCGGATCGTCTCGTTGCCGGTGGCGTTGATCGCGTCATTGTTTAGTCCCAGGGTGTAAAGTTCACTTTTGCCCAACTCGACCCACCGGTAAGCGTACCGGTCCTCCACTCCATTGGAGTGCCGAATCGTAAATTCGGTGCCGCCATCGGCTCGACGGGGTGGGGGCGGCGGCTCGGCACGCACCTCCAGCCGTTTCAGTTCTTCTTGATTCTTGGGATCAGTAAACCATTTCCGGGCTGCTTCGATCGCTTCGCTGTCGTCCACCGTGTTGGCCAGGATGCGAAACTCCAGGCGCCCCTGGCGTTCGATTAGGTTCTTGATGTTGTCGATGTCTGCTTCGGTCAGTGTTTTGCGGCCCGTGCTGCTGCCGGTCCCCCCCAGTTGGCGATCGACCCAGGCGGCCAGCTTGGAGCGTTCTTCTTTGGGGTTCTTCTCTAAGATTTTGTCCACCAGATCAGCGGTTTGGCCGCGGCGCACCTCGGCGTAGTCTTTGCGGCTGCCTTCGTACTGCTTGACCACGGCATCAAGCAGGTTATCCCAGGCGCGTTGGGCGGCAGCCATCTGATAACGGCCCCCGGTTGGCAGGATGATCTCGACGCGAGGAGGAGTACCGGCCACCGGACGGATGGTAATGTTGTAAAGGTCGGCCGGGTCGATGCGGCGTTTGAGTGCGGCGGCAAGATCTTCGGCCTGGAAGTTCTCAGGCATGCGGGTTTCGTCTACCTCATAGACGAGGATGGTGCCGCCGACCAGGTCGACACCCATGCGGAAGCCCCCCTTGCCTTGGACGTACTGATTGACCGCCCAGGCGACGATCACGATCGAGACAATCGTCGGGATCAAACAAACCAGTATCCGGGTCGTGAACCGTTTCATGATCGGCCGTTATGCCCTTTCTTGGGAAAACCTGCTCCGGCATCTGGGAAGGATCGAGCAGCGAGGATGAACCGTTAAGATTTGGGAGCCTCTTTTGCTTTTTTCTGACGTTCTTCGTGACTGAGGTTGCGGTGGATGGCGTTGCGAGTCATCTTCACGCGGGTATGGTCGTCAATTTTGACGACGATTTCGTCTTTGTCCTTTTGGTCGCTGATGGAAACCACAGACCCATAAATCCCACCGATTGTCAGCACTTCGTCTCCCTTCTGCAGGCTATTGAGCTTCTCGGCCTGTTCGCGTTCCTGGCGTTTTTGGGCTGGCCGCAGCACGATCAGCCAAAACAGCAGCATAAACAGCGGCAGCAGCAGAAGGATGCCCAGGCCACCATCTCCCCCCGGGGGCGGTCCCTTGGGTTGGGATTCTTCTTGTGCCCACAACAGCAGTTGCACCAACATCAGCGGCCTTTCACGTCGCATCGTGGCGATTAAAGCGATTATCATAGGCATCGGAGGCCGACTGGGCAAGATATTCTGCCCGAAAGGCTTCCCAGCGTCCTTGCTCGATCGCCTGCCGACACCGCGCCACTAGGTTCATGTAATAATGCACGTTATGCAGCGACAGCAGCGTCGGGCCAAGCATCTCGTCGGCGGCAAATAGATGGTGCAGGTAAGCCCGGCTGAAGCGCGTGCAGGTATAACATGTGCAAGTGGACATCAGCGGGGCCGGATCTCGCCGGTGCTTGGCGTTGCGCAGCCGTACTACCCCCTCATCGGTAAAGGCCAACGCATTGCGCCCACTGCGGGTCGGCATGACGCAATCGAACATGTCGATGCCGCAGTGGATCCCCTCGACGAGGTCTTGCGGGCGTCCGACTCCCATCAGGTAGCGGGGTTTGTCGACGGGCAAAAACGAGGCCGACGGCCCCAGAGCAGCGACCATTTGTGCGGGCGTCTCACCGACGCTGAAACCACCCAAGGCGTAGCCGGGGAAATCCATGGCCACCAGTTCGCGGGCACACGCTTCCCGCAGGTCCAGATAGGTGCCGCCCTGCACGATACCGAAAAGTTCTTGATCCGGCCGGCGAGCAGCTTGTTGACAGCGTGCCGCCCAACGCAAAGTTCGCTCGACGGCCTGTTGCATTTGTTCATGCGAGGAATCAGCTGGCGGGCACTCGTCCAAACACATGGCGATGTCCGCCCCGAGGTTTTCTTGGATGGCGACCGCTTTCTCGGGGGTCAGTTCCAGCAACGCGCCGTCGATGTGGGAGCGAAAGGTCGCCCCATGATCGGTAATTTGGCGGGACTGAGCCAACGAGAAAACCTGATAGCCGCCCGAATCGGTGAGAATGGGCCGGTCCCAAGCCATAAAGCGGTGCAGGCCGCCCAAGTCGCGGATCAGTTCGTCTCCGGGGCGCAAGGTGAGGTGATAGGTGTTGCCCAAGAGGATTTGCGTGCCGGCCTGTTTGAGTTGTTCACAAGTCAAGCCTTTGACCGTGGCTTGCGTGCCCACGGGCATGAAGATCGGGGTTTCGACCACCCCGTGGGGGAGGGACAAGCGACCGCGTCGAGCCGTTCCATCGGTGCAGAGTAATTCAAAAGGCATATTTCCTCAGCAGCAACGAGAATGCTAGGGCCACCAGATTCAAGGCACTACCAGTTGCACCCGATCCAGACCGGCCGCCTTGGCAGCGCTGATGATCTGGACCACCACATCTTGCGAAACGAAATCATCATGATCCAGCAGCAGCGTCGTCTTCTGCGGCGTCACTTCCGCGCGAATCTGCCCTGCTAGCCCGTCCAGGCTGATTTTGCGGCCTTGGAGCATCACGACTGGTTCGCCGTTCTCAACGCTGACTTTCAGTAGGATCGTGGTGGCCTCGGCTTTCTCCTTAGTCAGGACGGTGATCCCCTTTTTGCCTTTGTCGGCGGTGGGGGCCTCGATGCGTTTTTGCAGGGCAGCGACGGTGGTGGTGAGGATGAAGAAGATCAACAACACCATGGTCACATCAATCAGGGCGTTGAAGTCTAGATGTGCTTCACCCTCGGCGGCCGGTTTGGGAGGAGCCTCCAGTTCTTCGCACATCTCCTCGAAGGCGGGGTGGTTCTCGAACGCCACCCACTGGCTGCTGTCGGGTTCTTGAATCTCGTCGGTCGTCTCCCAGACACCGTCGGCCAACTCGTCGGTAAGGGTTTCCAAGGAGCGTTCGACCGCTTCGGGGGAGCCTTGATGTCGGACTTTCCACTTCATGGTTACTCCTGGCTGACGCCCAGAAAGTTCTCCGACAGTTTGCTACGGTACGGCTCGGCACGCAGGCCGAGAATCAGATCGCGAGCATATTTGGCCTTGAGATCCTTGTGTGCGTTGATGGTAAGGTTGGCCGGGGTGGTGCGAGTCTCCAGCAAGGCTTTCAGCCGGGTCAGCAACGCGGGCAAGCTGTCCAGATCGCGGTCATCTGGGGCGGCCGGCTTGTTGCCCTCGGCCACGGCATACAGTGGGTTGCCGGTGGTCGGGTCGATCTCGATGTCGATGCGGATGCCGTTAGGGTCATCGACGGTTTGGCCATAGTCCGAGCGGGGCGTTGGGACAAAGGCAGCGGCCCCCACCGTGGTAGCAGTCATCATGAAAAAAATCAGCAACACCAGCGACACATCAATCAATGGGATCATGTCCACATCGTCATCTTCTGACTCGTATAAGCGACGCGGCGGTCCGACATAATCCACCTCGGCCGGTTCGAGTAGCTCGGCTTTGTCCTCGGGTACTTCCGCCGAGCCGGCCTCACTTTGATTCGAGCGGTTGGACAAGGAAAACGGCCGCAACTCCGGCGTTTGGCCGATCCGCTGCCAGTCGGCCGTCCCCGAACGGCGGGTGTAGTCGTCATCGAGCAGACGCCCTTGGCCGAGCCAGTCGACCACGACATCGTAGGGCACCTCTTGGTAGATGGTGTTACTCTCGACAATCCATACATCCAAAAACCGCCGCTTCTCCACACTCATTCAACCGACCCCTTCTCATTACTTTGCTTGCCTATCGCTGCTACTTGCGTGTCGTTGCTGTCCCTGCTGTCGCCGACTCGGTCCCGGCTGTGCTACTCCTGGCTGGCTTCTGCTTGGCCGTCTGCAACAACAACAACAGCTTCTGGGCCGACGAGCGCATTTTGGTCTCGAATTTGGCCACCCAAGCCTTGAACAACACGTGCGAAAAGACCAGCGGAATGGCTGTCACTAGTCCCAGGGCGGTTGCAAACAACGCCAGGCCGATCGACCCCGATTGGCTTGCTGCTCCCAGGCCATCTTTGGCAGCTTTTTCAATCGCCGAGAAGGTGCCGATCATTGAGATCACGGTACCCAGCAGGCCAACCATGGTAGCAATCTTGGCAATCGCCAAGATGCTGGGCAGCAAGGTATTGAGTTCCGGCAAAATATCCCATTCGATGGTGTTGTTCATCGCTCGACGAGATGCAGCCAACCCCTGCTTGGACACTTCCAGCCCGGCCACAAACAGCCGTCGCGGGATGATGTCGGTTCGCGAACGGCAGAATTTCAGTGCCCCCTCGATGCCCTCTTTATCCAAGCGCTGCTGAAACTGTGGCAGAAATTCGCTCATCTTGGTGCCGGCATTGAGGTTGAGCAACAATCGCCACAAGACGAGCATGAATCCAGTGATCGACATAGCAAACATTGGGAAGGCAATCCACCAGTCATGCTTGACAAATTTGAGAAAGGCATCCATCGGAGGTTTACCTCGGAGAAGGGATTTCGCTCTTACTGTGAGTAGTGTACGCTGAAACCCAGATACCCGCCAGAGCCGAACACGCCGGGGTTTACTAAGAAAGCACAGCAAGGCGATCGGGAGAGTGAGCAGATGAAGGAATCGTTGCGGGCCTTGTTAAGCGGACTGATTGACTATGCCGGCATGTTCCCCCCGGCCAAGTTGCCCTTGGGGGAGGCGGTGGTCAACCATCTGACCTACCGGCGGGGCGATGAGGCCTGGATGCTGGGGCGCTTCGTCTTGCCGGTGGCCCGGCTGCAAGAATTAGCCTCTACCGAGATCAGCGTCGCGGCCCTAGGACGTGGAGGCAACGCACGCGAATTTGTTGAGGGACTTCACGCCGATCTTGGCCTCATCGAGGAAGCACGTCAAATCAGCGAGGGCCGCTTGGTCGTCGATGTCCTGGAGACTAAACTCCCTAGCGAATTTGTTCTCAGCCCCGAGGCGATTCGGCCATTCCTGACGCCGGTGTGTGAGATGTACGAACGCGCGGGGGTGAAATTGTTTTTGGAGTTGCCCGCTACTGTGGCCGAACCGGTCTTCGAGGCGCTGAGCGGCATCGGCAGCGGTCCGGATACTCCTGGCGTGAAACTACGCACGGGCGGCTTGGAGGCCGCTGCCTTTCCCAGTGCCGAACAGGTGGCCGTCACTTTGTGGAGTTGCTCGGCCGAGGGACTCGAGTTCAAAGCGACGGCCGGGCTGCATCATCCGTTGCCGCGCTACGATGCTGCCTTGAAGGTACGCATGCATGGGTTTGTAAATGTTTTCCTGGCAGGGGTGTTTATTGCCGCGGGACGGATTACCCCGCGCGAGACGGTCGAACTGTTGGAAGAGATGTCGCCGGAGAACTTTGTCCTGCAGCAGGACGCGCTGCTGTGGCGCGGTCAGGCCGTCAGCCTGGCCCAGATTCAGCAGGCACGGCGGAGTTTTGTCCGCTCGTTTGGCTCGTGCAGCTTCGATGAACCACGCGACGACCTGCGGGCTTTGGGATGGATCTAATTGCTATGAACAGTTGGTTACTCCTAGCAGACGACACCCCTTTTTCCCTCGCCAACTTGCCCTACGGCACTGTTCGCACCCCCTTAGGCGACCAACACGCTGTTGTTCGCGTCGGCGACTGGGTCGTTGATCTCTGGGTCCTTTACGAGGCTGGGCTGCTCTCGCTGCCTGGCACCACGACCAATCCTTTTCTCGGACCGCTGAATCGCTTTGCCGCCCTGGGAAAACACGCCTGGAACGCCACCCGTGTGACCCTTCTTGATCTGCTTGCCGCTCACCAACCGCGTTTGCGTGACGACGCGTCGCTGCGTAATCGGGCGCTGCTAGCGGTGCAGCAGGTGCAGGTCTGCATGCCCGTAACCGTGGGCGACTACACCGATTTCTACTCCTCGCGGGAACATGCCACTAATGTGGGCGCAATGTTTCGCCCCGACAACCCCCTGATGCCCAACTGGCTGCATCTGCCTGTTGCCTATCATGGCCGCTCGTCGTCGATTGTGTTGAGTGGAACGGCGATTCGCCGACCGTTGGGTCAGATGCGACCGGGACCCGAAGGACCGCCCATCTTCGGCCCAAGCCGGTCGATGGATTATGAACTGGAAGTCGCTGCCGTGATTGGACCAGGTAATGAACTAGGGCAGCCGATTCCTATCGAGCAGGCCGAAGATCACATCTTCGGATTGCTTCTCTTCAATGATTGGAGTGCTCGGGATATTCAAGCCTGGGAATATCAACCCTTAGGACCGTTTCTAGGAAAAAACTTTGCCTCGACCATCTCGCCGTGGGTTGTCCCGCTAGCTGCCTTGGAACCCTTCCGCTGTCAAGGACCGCCCCAGGAGCCGGTGCTGCCTTATCTGCGCCAATGCGGGCCGACCACTTTTGACCTGCCGTTGCAGGCCTACGTCAACGGCACGCTCACGACGCAAACCAACTTCCGCTACTTATACTGGAGTCTGCGGCAACAAATAGCTCACCACACCATCGGCGGATGCAACCTGCGTCCGGGTGATCTCCTCGCTTCGGGCACCATTAGTGGGCCGACCCCCGAGAGCCAGGGCTGTTTGCTCGAGCGCACCCGACGCGGCTCGCTTCCCTTGACCTTGGCGGATGGTAGTACGCGTAGCTTCTTACACGACGGCGACCTAGTCACCCTAACCGGTGCTGCCACTCTGCCCAACGGCCAGCGTGTCGGGTTCGGTGAAGCCAGTGGCAAGGTGCTACCGTCTCCAGCGTTTGCAGGGTGAGTGGTGGCCCATTGGCATCAGATAAGAGCTTCACTAAGCTGACAAGATGAAAACGCTCATCGCCGCTGATGCCATTCGCCAACGGGTTGCTGAACTGGCCGCCCAGATCGAAGGCGATCACCAAGGACGCCCCCTGGTCGTCATCGGCGTCCTGACAGGTTGTCTGATCTTTTTGGCTGATCTGATCCGACAGATTAATCTCCCCATACGCATTCATTTGGTGCAGGCGTCCAGCTATCGCGGTGACACTACGACACCTGGCCAACTTGACCTTCGCTTGGACGGCTTGCCCGATCTTACCGGCCGCGATGTCTTGCTGATCGATGATATTCTTGACACCGGCCAGACGCTCAGCCGAGTGGTGGCTGAGTTGCGCTCGCGCGGGCCGGCTTCCGTTCGCGTAGCGGTGCTGCTACGCAAGATTGGCCGACAGGCCGTCGCCCTGGAACCGGACTATATCGGATTCGCCATTCCCGACAAATTTGTTGTAGGTTATGGCCTCGATTACAACGACGAATATCGTCATCTCCCCTTTATCGCCGCATTGGAACCGTGATGCAGCCGAGAGGCGGTCCCGATTCGAGGGGGAGATTTCGATCGAGTTTACCGATTACGGCGAAAGCGGCGCGGAAGTGAGAAGTTTTTTTGAACGAAAGGGTACCTGAAAGGCTGGACAGGTGCCCAAAGTATGGTACGCTGAGCTTGGTTTGTCCCATCGAAAATAGCACGCCGCTCGACCCGCTCCCTCCGCTGGCCTTGCTAGCGGGCCGTGGAGGGTTTTGCGTATGCAGGCGAGGCGAAGAGGAGAAACAGGGATGACAGACGAACAAGCCCTGGAGCAACTGGCCCGCGAATGCCCCCGCAAGATCATGGGATTGCTCCATGCCCAGGGCCATTATTTCCACTACACTAGCCCCCGGTTCCCCGGTAAAGTACTGTGTTTCCATAAGGAGAGCGAGATCCCCGCCGATTGCGTGCCAACCCTCGCTCAGGAGCATTTCTTGGACCCCGTCTCCGACAACGCACAGGCTACCGGCTAATCGACAACTTCTAATTGTGTACAGGATCTCCCGCCATTCCGTTCCCGCAGGCGGGGTTCCTGTGCCGACCCTCTGAGGCCAGTCCTATTTCTTCTGTCGTTCGACCAACTCCTGGCAGTATTTCAGCAGATGCAAATCGGCCAATTCCTCCTCGATGCGTTCCGAAGCTTGGTCTTCGAGCGAGGTTCGCACATCCTCATAGAGTAATTCGGCGAAACGCTCGCGAGCGCGATGCAGGCATTGTCGCAACGCCGCTGGGCTACAAGCTTTGCCCTGCAGCTGAGCGAGTCGTTCGGCCAGCTGCGTCGAAGAGTCGTCAGGGTAATCGACCCGCAGCCGCATGACGGTGTAATACGGCTGACCGCTCTGCTGTTGCACAGCTTCCAAAGCGCGCCAGGCACGGGCCAACAATTCTTGTCGCCAGCTTTCACGGAAGGCTTGTTCTTGGCTGGCCAACTCGTCAGGAGCAGCAATTAGGGATTGGTCGTCGAAGGGGATCTGGCGGGCGGCGGCGGCTTTGGTGCGGTAGTGATCTTGCACGAGGCGAAACAGCGACGTTTTCACATAGCTACGGAATTTACCGGCGTTGGGGTCGGCTTGGGCAAACTTGCCCTGAAGGAAGCGCAACGCGAACTCCTGGGTCAACTCCTCCGCTACTGCTGGATCACGAACCACCCGAGCCAGGTAACGGTACACCGCGCCACAGTAACGCAGCATCAGCGTTTTACGAGCCTTCTGGGCAGCATCTTCCGGGCCGCGGTGCGCATCAAACAGCATCGTCCACTGGGTGGTAATCTGGCTAAGATGTTCCTCGTTCATCAGCCCCCCCTTACACCAGACGTGGCCTGAGTGCTACCCGTTTCGATTCGTTTTGCGTGAGATGTCGCTGAGCCGGAACTTGCTCATCTCACTTTGAACAAATCCGAGAGTCCCGGCAGGACAAAGCGTTGTGCATGCCGGGACGAGTTCTCTCGGTTGATCTACTTAAGTCTCGGCCGAGCCGCTGGGAATCCTGAGGACCGGACAGGTGCGCACCTGACTGCGCACCTAGCAAGCGTTACTGACCCATGTTCACATACACCGTCTTGACCTCTGAATACAGTTGCAACGCATACTCGCCCAACTCCCGGCCGATGCCCGACATCTTATAGCCGCCAAATGGGGCGGCAGCGTCGAAGATGTCGTAGCAGTTGATCCACACGGTGCCGGCCCGCAGCCGGTGGGCCAACTGATGGGCCTTTTGCACGTCCCGCGTCCACACGGCGGCAGCCAAGCCGTAGAAGGTGCGGTTGCCGCGCTCGACGACTTCGTCAGTGTCTTTGAAAGGCAAAATGCTCATGACCGGTCCAAAGATTTCTTCTTGGGCGATACGCATGTCGTCCTTCACACCGGTGAAAATGGTCGGCTCGATAAAGTAGCCACGATCGCCCCAGCGTTTACCACCCAGGTGCAGCTTAGCTCCCTCTTTTTGGCCAAGGTCGATGTAACCCATGATGCGGTCGAATTGCTCCTGGGAAATCTGCGCGCCTTGTTCCGTTTCCAGGTCGAACGGATCTCCCAGCTTACGCGATTTGGCCTTTTTCGTTATCCGCTCGACAAATTCGTCGTGAATCTTCTGCTCTACGAAGATCCGCGAGCCGGCACAGCAGCATTGGCCCTGATTCAGGAACAGCCCGATGTACGCCCCCTCGACCGCCGCGTCCAGGTCAGCATCGGCATAGATAATGTTCGGCGATTTGCCGCCCAGTTCGAGGCTGACACGCTTCAGGTTGCTCCGAGCGGCCGCTTCCATGATGATCTGGCCGGTGCGACCTTCGCCAGTGAAAGCGACTTTATCCACGTCCATATGCGCGGTCAGAGCGGCCCCTGCCGTTGGTCCGTAGCCGGGCACTACGTTGATGACCCCCTCAGGAAAGCCAACCTCCATAGCCAGTTCGGCCACTCGCAGGGCTGTCAAGGGAGTCTGCTCAGCGGGCTTCAACACCGTCGTGCAGCCCATCGCCAGGGCGGGTGCCCATTTCCAAGCCTGCATCAGCAAGGGGAAATTCCACGGGATGATCTGCCCCACCACGCCGACTGGTTCGTGTCGGGTGTAGCAGAAGAACGGTCCATCGACTGGAATCGTCTTGCCGTGATACTTGTCGGCCCAACCGGCATAGTAACGGTAAACTTTAATGGTCAGCGGCAAGTCGCCATAGAGCGAATCACGCAGCGGCTTGCCGTTGTCGAGTGTCTCCAGGGCGGCCAGTTCCTCGATATGAGCCTCGATGGTGTCGGCCAATTTGTTGAGCAATCGACCGCGTTCGCTGGCGTTCATCTTGGGCCATGGGCCACTCTCAAATGCTTTGCGGGCCGCCTGGACAGCCAGGTCGATATCGGCCTTGTCGCCCTCGGCTACCTGACAGATTTCCTCACCGGTGGCGGGATTGAGGGTGGCAAAGGTTTTGCCACTGACGCTGTCAACCCATTTGCCGCCGATGAGCATCTTGCGATTGGAGACGGGGGGAGCCTTGATGGTGCGATGTTTGGGAGCGCTCAGGGTGGTCATGGTCGCGTACCTCATGAGTCAGGGGAGAGAAAAGGCCACGCCATTAACCTACTGGAAGCAGTGAAGGTTGCAAAGCCACCCAGCCAAGCAGTATGATCAAGCTAGATGATGCTTGCATCTGGCAGACGATACCGGGGCGATGACACCATGGCGCTTGGTGCCTCAACCCCCCAAAGATGGATGGGAGGCCGAGGATGGCGAGGAGCGCGTGTGCAACCCCTTGGCGGACCTGGAGCAGTACCTGGGGCGGCCTGGTGGTTTTGCTCATCGGCGGGATCGCCCTGTTGTGGCTCAATTCCGCGCCGGCTGACAAACCGGCCCAGATCAAACCCGTCCTCATCGATGAAACACGGGTCATGAAATATCTCGAAGCCATCTGTGTGATTGGTCCTCGCATCAGTGGCACCGAGGGCATGACCAAGCAGCAGAAGCTCATCGAAAAGCACTTCACTGATCTAGG
>JBDNDE010000106.1:0-14183 GCA_046719305.1 Gemmataceae bacterium
ACAGATCTGGAACTGGCACGAACCAGCACCAATCAGCCACTCTTAATTGTCCGGACGTTGGCTGCTGCCAAAGGGGCAGCGACCGCCCGTGTGGCTGTCTTTGGGGCCGATACCACTCATCGCTGGGTGCGTGACGAGGAATCCAAACGCCGCTTCGAGCGGTTCTGGCAGCAACTGGTGGTGTGGCTCAGTCAGCAAAAGGAATCCGAAGGCGGCGTGTGGGTGCGTCCCGAAGCTCCCTCCCGGCGGTTGGCCGTGGGCAGCGATCTGGAGTTTGCAGTAGGGATCAAAGGCAAAGGAGGGGTCGATTTACTGGGTAGTCTGGAGGCAGAAGTAGTCGACCCGGAGGGCAACCGTTCGCGAGTGGGCCTCCGCCGTAACGAAAACGAGTCACGCGGAGTGTTTCGAGCAACCCGCACCCCGGGTGTTTATCGAATCGAGGTTCAGGGCCAGGCTAAAGAAGCAACTGGAGCGGTCATCCAAGGGCAAGCCAGCGCTCGGGTGCTCGTCTTCAGTGAGAACCGTGAGGCCACCCAAGTGGCGGCGAACCCGACCTTTTTGAAGCAACTAGCTCAGCAAGGCGGGGGCGAGAGTTATCGACTCGAAGATTTGGCTAGCCTGTTGGAACGGTTGGCGACGCAAACCAACCCGACAGAAACCATCCGGTTTCGGACTGTGCCAGATTGGAAGACTACGGACCGTTCCGCTTTCCTGGCCGGCTATCTGGTTGTATTCTGCGCGGTTGCTTCACTTGAGTGGGCTTTACGAAGAATCTGGGGGTTGGCCTAAGAGCGGTCTTCGCTGCCTTGGGATGCTTCCTCCTTCTGGGACTTTTTCTTTCGAGACGTTGAAGCACGCTTGGGTTTGGCGCTTGTCGTGGAGTCGGCGTTTGTGGTTGTCTTTTTGCGTGTCGCGGTACGTTTTGTTTTGGTGGCAGGCTTGGACGGTTCAGATTCAGGCGTTGCTAACGGCTCCGGAGCGGTTTGGGGGGCTGGAACGGGATTTGGTTCCTCGAAGATTCCTTGGGCAAAGGATTGCTCGGTTTGGTTGACCGGCACAGGGAGGGGTGGTTCACTCGGTTCGGCTCCAGCTAAGCCGTGGACCGGTTCCAGATCGACCTGTGGTGCGTTCTCATCCTCTTCCTGAAGCTCAGCATCGGCAACCTCGACGGTCAGTTCTTGCACCGGAGCAGAGGAGGCAGGGGGCAACGACGGGGCCGCAGAGGAGCCGGCCAGAGCCGCGGCAGCGTGCTGACCGTTGCTAGCTCCTCCCCCACCGCGACGGCGACGACGGCGAGATTTCTTGCGAGGCGGCATCGGCTGACCATCGGTCGAGACTAGAGCAGCCCCAGCAGGCGTCGAATCGGGAGAGGGCGGGCGTGACGCAGGGAATAGATTCGGATCGACTCGGACTCCCAAGGGGGAAGGAACCACCACAACCGGTGCGATTTCCGGGCTTGTTTCGCTGGAAGCAGCCGCAGGAGCCGTACCCGCCGGTGGAGGTGGAGCATCGTGCATTTCGGCACCGAAGCGGGTGACGACATAGGTGCGACTGCGTTTATCCGTCTCCAGAGTCAACAGCCCCTGATGAGCAGCATCCTCTAAAAGCTCACTGAAGGTGCGATAGCCGTGGTACGATTCGTTAAAGGAGGGTTTTTTGCGTTTGATGGTGTCTTTGATCATCGAGGACCACAGGACATCTTTGTTTTCGCGGCGGAGGGCTTGAAGGGCATCCATCAGCATGGCGAAGGCTTTGCGTTTGGCCTCGGGGACATCGAGAACGATTTCGGTTTCGAGGATTGGTTCGCGACCAAGGTCTTCGTAATAGATGAATTCATCGCAATTATCACGAAGCAGATCAGAAGTTGACTCTTGCATACCTAGACCGATCACATGCTTACCAAGCTCTTTGAGTTTACTTACTAAAGGAGAGAAGTCACTATCACCTGAGACAATGACAAAGGTATTGATGTGATCTTTCGAGTAGGCCAAATCCATGGCATCGACTACCAAACGAATGTCGGCTGAATTCTTGCCAGTGACGGCTCGACGGGGAATCTCGATCAACTCGATAGCGGCCTCGTGTAAAGCCTGGGTGAAGTAGGAAAAGCGATTCCAGTCGGCGTAAGCCTTCTTGACGACGATTTTGCCCTTTTCGACCAGCCGTTCGAGAACGCGGCTAATATCGAATCGATCTCGACGGCTTTGAAAGCCCAGAGCCAGGTTTTCAAAGTCGATGAAGACGGCGAGTGAACGATCCCCTTCTTTCACGGATAGCCTCGCTAGAAACAAAGACGCGGGGTGAAAGGACCGCTGTAGTTTAACGCTCCGAGCGAGCAGAGAAAAGGGAGAAGACAGACAGGCCAGGTGCTGAAGGCAGGAAAAGAAAGCGGCTTCCGAACAATCGTCGGAAGCCTCGCGATTCCAAAGAAAACGGTTAGGAGGTCATGGCCGACTTAGAAGTCGTCTTTCTTTTCCTTGCCCTTGCCTTTGCCCTTCTCTTTGCCGAAGCCGCCTTTGTCCTTGCCAAAGCCAGGGAATTCCATCTTAAGTTCAAAGGCTTCGCCCTTGGCTTCTTCGAGGGCCTTTTTCTGGTCTTCGGACATGGTCTTCATGACGGTCTCCCAGCCTTCGGTGTTCAGTTCGTTTATTTTCTTGAACATCTCGCGCATTTTGCGGAAGTCGCCTTTAGCGTCGTCTTGCAGTTCCTTGGTATCCTTGGCAATGTTATCAATAGTTTCCTTGATGGTATCTTTTTGCTTGGTCGTCAAGGACAAGGCCTTGGCAATCTCTTCGTTTTGGAAGATCGTTAGGTCCTTGCTCTTGAGCGCCTGCTGCAGCTGGATCTGGCTCAGCCGCTTGAGCTGATCTTTGGTCAGGCCTTCGCGGACCTTCTTCAGTCCGTCGGTCATCTCGGTCTGGGCCTTTTTCATGATCTCGGCAGCCTTCTCGCGGTCCTCGCGGAACAGGGGGAAGGCTTCCTTCATGGCTTCGCGTTGCTTGGCGGTGAGTTCTTAGACCTGTTTGGTCTGTTCTTCAGTGAACTTCAGTTCCTTTTGCACGCTCTTGTTGGTCAACAGCATGTCGCCCGACATCATGCCACGGCCCATGCCCGGGCCAAACTGTGCGACGGCCGGCAGTACCAAGCCGATCATCAAAGCGAGGGTCAACAGCAACTTACGCATCGTCAGCATCTCCTAGGGCTGTCAGGAATTCCGCGCGGGTTGAGAAGAGAATAGCGAGCGCCCGCTTAACGGACCTAGAGGATAATAACCCTACCCTGGGGGGTTTGTCTCGCCCAAAATCACTAGGCTGGCCATTTCTCACCGGCCTCTCATCAGCTTCTCGTCGCCCTCTCATTTCGAGGCCGGTCGGATGATCCGCGGTGTGGATTTTTCCCCGAATTTGTCCTGAATCAGGTCATCGCGTTGCTTGAGAATTGGCACGATCTTCCAGTCTTTGGGGACAATCGGCTTATCAAAATACTTCGGGTCCAGGTTCACATTAGCACCACTGTTGGGCATATCCCACAGGGTGGTATTGCCGTTGGGCTGCTCCAACCACACCTGACGAGGCAGCATCGTTTTGATGGTCAGCACCAGACGTGCCCGCACAAACTCTGCCTTGTCGGCCGGCTCTTTGGGCAGCACGTCGATGTAGAGGTAATCTTTATCCTCTTTAAACAAGGTCAGGTGGAAGCGTTTCTTGGCCACGTCGGCTTTCATGCCGAACATCAACCCCAAGGAGGCGTTATCGGACAATTCGCCGATCTTATTTTTGGGCATTTCATGCTGCTCGATGATCTTGCGAACCGGTAGATAGTTATAGACGTAAGTACCGGTGCAGACGATTTTTTCGGCAATCTCTTTGCTGCCTTTGACCTTGAGTTCGAGAATCGCTTTATTAAGCGTGGTGGCACCGGTGCCGGCTTTCATGTAGGCGGCCCAGCCTTCATACTGGGTAGATTTTTTTAAGATGGTGTCGGTATCGACGCGGTTAAGAACCGTCGAGAGCGATTTGACCTCGGCCATCTTTTTTTCCCACATGACCAGGTACATATCGAGGCGGCGTTCGTCGTTAGTGAGTTGTTCGGGGGTTTTCTTGGCGACCACTGGCGGCTGTTGCGCGGACAGCGTCGCGACTGTGAGAACAAGCACCGTCAGGATCAACAGACCACGCATTGGGGGAATCCTCCATTTCGGTCGGGGGGGCCAACTATCTTGGCCAACTGTCTTGGCTATATCATGTCCCTTCGTGGTGGGAAAGGCCGAACCACTGAGGCAGGGAACCATTTTCCTTGCCATTAAAATCGCCTGAAAGGCAGAACGGGCCACGCGATTGGGAACTGAACTACTCAGGCCGTGTACCATTTTCCCTTGCCATTGGTCGCGTCTGGAGTTGCAGCGGAGCGAAGAAGACCGGGGCAGAGAAGAAAAAAACCGTTTGGAGTGAGGATACACCTATCACGGGGTTTCAAGCGACCGCTCTCCGAGACGCGACTGGACGTAGGAGAGTATCGAGATAACCAAAAAGCCCAGCTTCGTAACGTGCTTGGGCGAACTGCAACGCTTGTCGGCGGCAGGCTTGGGGATCGTAGACCTCGCGCTCGAAGGTTTCGATCGCCTCTGCCAAACAATCGACCGTCTGCTCGGCAAACAACCTTCCTGTCACGCCGTGCCGCACTGTCTCGGTGGCACCACCGCGGCCAAAGGCAATCACTGGGGTACCACAGGCGTTGGCCTCCACGGGTACGATGCCGAAATCTTCCTCACCGGGAAACAACAGTGCCCGACAACGCCGAAGGTAATCCCGGATAACCTCGTCGGGCTGCCAACCAAGAAAGGTGATGGTGTCGCCGGTCTGTGCCTTGAGACGGGCTTCGTCCTGGCCGGTCCCGATGATCACGAGATGCCGCCTTAGCCGCCGACAGGCTTCGATGGCCAAGTCCAGCCGTTTGTACGGGGCGAAGGCCGATACGACGAGAAAGAACGGTTCGCGGCGTACAGGCTGGGCAGCAGGGGTATAAAACTCCGTATCCACCGGGGGGTAGATGACCACACTGTCCCGGTTGTAACATTCGCGGATACGTTGCTGCACAGTCTGGCTGATAGCGATGAAGTGATGCACTCGTTGTGCGGTGCGGCGGTCCCAGTCACGCAGGGCGTCCAAGACCCGGTCAATCATCCAGGCTTTGATCCCATGCATGCGTCCAGAAAAGTATGCCGACCGCATGTGCCAGACATAACGCATCGGTGTGAAACAGTAGCACACATGTAACGCGGGTCCCGGCCGCGCCGCCTTGACCACACAATGGCTGAAGCTGAGCATCAGGTCGCTTTCAGCCAACGACATAGAAGCAAGAGCGGACGGCATCAGCGGTAACAGATAGCGGTACTGGCAATGGGCACCGGGCAGGACGTTCAAAAAGCTGGTGCGTGGCCTGAGCGCTTCGATGACCGGGCTGACGCTGCCTTTTTTGTGCAACAACGTGTACAGCCGAGCCTGAGGCCAACGCCGGGCCGCGGCTTCGAGGCACTTTTCCCCGCCGCGCATCCCGGTAAGCCAATCGTGCAAGAGCGTGACGCGAACCATCCGTGGCAAACCTCCCCCACCATTTGACTGATCACCCTAAAGCAACAACCGCTAGCCGGTCAAGAGGGGCTTGGCCTTCGCGGGCAAACGCTTCACGGTTCTTGGTGGGGCTGGCCCTGATTCCATTCCAAATCGAGCGTGTTGTTGCCGGCTGGCAACTCTTTCTCGTAACGCACCGTCCATTTGCGTACTCGCTCTTCGTTGGCTCGCAGCGCTTCGCCCTTCTCGCCGCTGGGTAGCGGTTTGCCGTTGGGCAGCGTGTATCGGCTCACGAGAATCCGATATTTGCCAGCAGGCATGCCACTGCCTGAGGGATAATCGAGCCAGAAACGGCCATCGGCACCAGACTTGCCATGGACGGTTTGATTGCTTCCCTCTAAGAGGAAGGATAACTCGGCAGCCTCGACAGGTTGGCCATTGAGAGTGACGGTGCCCCAGACGCGAGCCGAGGGAGGGCTACATCCCCCCGAGGCAACCCAACCAAGAAACATCCCTACGAGCAAAAAATATCTCATCCGCATTTCTCAGAAGTCGTTATTCAACACCTGTCCATCGTCAATGCGGTTGAGCCGTTGGAAGGTGACTTGACTGACCGTAAAGCGAATGAAGCGGACCGAGCCGTCGGCCATGCACCCCTTGAAGCCGCCAGTGTGGGAGCCGCCGAACATGCCGTCGGGAGCATTGTCTGGAATGCTCGCATCGCGAATATCCGGGGCCGGCGGCACGTTGCCATGACGTACTACATCATCGGCCCAGCCGCTGTTGTAGGCGCTCTCGTTGTCGCCACAGCAGCCACCGCTCTCGATGTAGGACAAGTGAATACGCGACTCGCCGATCATCAAGGTATTCGACGTGCCATCGGTAATCATCGCGATCCTAACGCTTCGGCCGAGATTGTTGCGTTGGGCGACGCCATTTTCTGCGGTGCCCCGGCTGGCAGCGTAATCACACTTAGCAAGATTTTTGTACAACCGCAGGCTGCGCCGGGTCGGGCAATAGTAGGTGCGGACAATCTGGCGGTTGAGGGTGCTCCAATTAGTGCCGCTTCCGGGCTGCACCAGGCGAAAGACGGCGTCCTGCTCTAGGTATGGCAGGATGTGATACGTCCAGTTGAGATGGCTGACGAAACCGGGTTGGGCATTACAGCAGTAGTTGACGAGATCCGGCCCATTGTCGCCCGCAGTAGGGAACTGTCCCTGGGTATCGTGAAAGGAATGCCAGGCGATGCCGAGTTGTTTGAGGTTGTTGCTGCACTGCATCCGAGCCGCTGCTTCGCGCACTTTTTGGACGGCCGGCAATAACAACCCAATGAGGATTGCGATGATGGCGATGACGACTAGCAGTTCGATAAGCGTAAACGCCCGCACACGCTTGATGGTTGACATAGAACCCTCACAAGATTACAGAGAGGGGGAAGAGAAGAAAAGATTAAAATTAAGCTACCCATCTGCTCAGTTTCAGGCAAGAAAAATCTTAAACGATATTTTCTGCCTCGCCTTGTTTCCGGTTCCGGTCTTGTGACCTCTCCACTCCGCCGCTACCATCCACACACCGCTTGGACGGAGCCTCAATGATCCGGAGCATCTGGCCTCATGAAAACAGTTGTTGTCGTCTTGCGGGGGCTGCAGACGGCTTTTCTCAGCCCGTATGGGAATCGTTGGATCGACACGCCGAACTTCGATCTACTGGCCACTGCTGGAACTCTGTTTGATTGGCATTTTGCCGACCGACCGGGTACGACAGCCGTGCATCACGAGGGGTGGCTGAACAGCTTGAGAGAGGCCAAGGTATCGGTGCGTATCCTGCGAGACGGCTCGCGCGGCCTGGCAACGATTGCTGAGCAAGCGGAGAGTTTTAAGGATGTGGAAAAGATGCTCAAGGCCGCACGCAAAGCCGTTCGCAGCGGTTTGGAGGGATTGCTTTGGGTCGAGTTTGCCATGCTGTTGCCGCCCTGGCAAATCGCCGCCTCGTTTCTAGAGACGCTGTTTCCACCGCCGGTGCAACCCGATTTCGCCCCCCAGCCAGAGCAGGACGAAGACCAAGCCGATCCCACCGAACCGCCAACAGAGCAACAAGACCAGGGGCTAGAATACCTGCCCGATGAGGAGCCTTTGGAGGCGATCCTGTCGCCCACGCTGGGCGCAATCGACCCCCAGGATGATCGACTCTATCTCTCTTTGCAATCCACCTATGCCGCTGCCGTTATGCAAGCCGACGCCATCTTGGCGGAGTTGCTCGACGGTCTACCCGACGAAGTGACTCTGTTTGTTACCAGCGACGAGGGGTTGGCTCTTGGGGAACATGGGTATGTTGGGCTCAACGGCCCGTTGCACGAGCCGCGCGTCCATCTACCTCTTTTCGTTGTCGGTCCCGGCATCCCGGCTGGTGGTCGGATCGCCAGCCTCACTTCAGCGGGAGATTTGGCCGCAACCCTGGCCAAACAGTTCGGCGTTGCCTGGCCGGGGCGCGATCTGCTTGCCTCGGGCGAATCGACCGAAGCGGTTGTGCTATCCAGCCATGCAGAACGCGGGGTGCGAACACCGGCGTGGTTCTTGCGTGTACCCGCGACTGGCCAGCCGGAACTCTACGAAAAACCCGCTGATCGTCTGGAACGACTGAATTTGGCACAGGTTCATTTCACAATCGTTGAAGAGTTGCTGACTCGTTTGCCTCACTCCCACTGAGGGACCATCTCGGTTAAACTTTCGGCCGTTTGCCTGGCTTGCCCGGAAGGCACAGCCGCGCGCCAGGGCATTTGTCGTTGGCGAGGGCTGTTGTTTCGCCTTCAGCCAATTTTCCCCCCGTCCGATGGCAAGAAAGGGGTTCCATCTAGGGTGTTCTCGGGGGAAGTCTATGTACACATATGATCAGCCGTTTCGTCCCGTTCTGGAGTGGTTGGAAGCCCGCCTAGTGCCCACCGCGTCCATCGCTCCGGCTGTGGTCGATCTCGCTGAGATCCAACCTAGTGTGGCGGGGGCGGGGGCGGTAGCAGTGGCGGCTCAGGCGAGCGATCCGCCTGGTGCCCCCCTGATGGGCAGTGCCCCCCTGATGGGCAGTGCCCCCCTGATGGGCAGTGTCCCTGCTACTGTTGATGCCGTGTTCGCTAGGGGAACCTTTCTGCCAGCGGATTTTGAGTTGATCCCGCCACCGGCACCGAAGAAACTGACCCTTGGGCAACTCCAAGGCGCGGCTCAGCACCCCCCCCTGTTGGAACTGCCCCCTGTGGCGGAAAATATCGCTCCCGAGGATGAAGACACGTCTTGGCGTGATCTGGTATTTGCCGAAGCCACGCTCTGGAGCAACGATCCGCTGCCCCAGAGCGACACAATGCCGGAGCAGACGCCTGTTGTGGTAGCAGCCTGATCCCTCTTAGGCCAGTATCTCCCAAATCGGTTTGCCGTGGTCAATCTCCAGGCGTTTGCGACCGGGCACTTCGAGCTTGCGAGAGTCCAATCCGAGACATTGCAAGATGGTAGCGTGAATATCCGTCACATAATGCCGATTTTCCACTGCATGGAAGCCGATTTCATCGGTGGCCCCGTGGACGACACCGCCCTTGATCCCGCCCCCTGCCAGCCACACACTGAAGCCGTAAATGTGGTGGTCGCGGCCATCGCTACCTTGGGTGCCGGGCGTCCGTCCAAACTCGGTGCCGAAGACGATCAGGGTTTCATCAAGCAAGCCACGTCGGGCCAGATCGGTGATCAGCCCAGCAATCGGTTTATCGACCTGTCGACAGTTGTTGGCATGATTGGTTTTCAATCCACCGTGAGCGTCCCACGCTCCCGCTCCGCCGCCGCCGTGCTGAATCTGGATAAAACGCACGCCGCGTTCGACCAACCGCCGGGCCGCTAAGAGTTGCATTGCAAAGCTATTCGTCGGGCCTTCGCCGATGCCGTAGAGCTTTTTGGTTTCGGCCGTCTCATCACTGAATTTCAGCACCTCGGGGATAGACGTTTGCATCCGTGCGGCCAGTTCGTACGCCTTGATGCGAGCCGTGAGTGTGGCATCATCGGGGTATTCGATGCCCCGCAACTGGTTTAACCGCCCCACTAGCTTGAAGTTGATCTGTTGCTCGGTTTGGCTACGGGGCAACTCCGGTTGGCCATAATCCAGCGGCTGGTTCGGGTCAATCCGCAACGGCACCGCGTCATGCTCGGGGCCGAGATAGTGGCCGTCCTTGGCGTTCCAGTATTCACGCACGCCCATCGAGATGAACTGCGGCAGATTCTTGTTCAGCGTACCCAGGCCATAATGCACCCACGCTCCCAAGGTTGGAAACTCGCCATCGAGCATGTGTCGGCCGGAATGGAACTGAGTCTGGGCACCGTGGTTGTCGTCGGTAGTGTACATCGAACGAACGATCGCCAGATGTTCACTACATGCACCCAAGTGGGGGAACCAGTCACTGATCTCTAGCCCCGCCTTGCCGCGTTTCTTAAACCCGATCTGGGTCGCCAAGAGCCGGTTTCGCTGCTGACCGTTGGCATCATTCACCACGACGACGCGTGCCAATTTCAGTTTGTCGGGATCCTGTACGCTCTTGAACGGCGTCTCGGCTATGGTCTTGCCGGCATACTTGTCTAGCATCGGCTTGTGGTCAAACGATTCCAGATGGCTCACGCCTCCGTTCATGAACAACCAAATGACGCTTTTGGCACGCTTACGCGGCGGCACGGGAGCGGCCGCTTGGACGCCCTTTTCCTCGGCCAGCATGGCACCCAACACCAGGCCGGTAAAGCCCATGCCGACATCGGCCAAGAAGGTGCGGCGATGACAGCCACGGCAAGCGGAAGCAGGAGATTGCATGAGAGGGCACCTCGTTAGCGGATGGTGAGGAAATCGTGGAGGTTGAGCAAGGCGTGGATCAGGGCTGTTCGGGCGAAGCGGTGCGGCTGGGGTCGTTTCTCTTTCTCCGCCAAGGCGTGTAGCTCGGCCAGAGCGGCTTGACACTCTTGGACCTCGGCACTGGTGGGCGTCTGAGCCAACAGCAGGGAATACGCAGCACGGACGAAGGCCTCGTCGTTCGCTCGCTCGGGGGTATCCAGCCGGGCCGTGAGACGCTGGGCAGCATGCAGGGCCAGCCGACTATTTTGCAAGGCCAAGGCTTGCTGGGGCACGATGCTGTTACTGCGGCGATAACATTCCAGCACGTTGGCATCATCGAAGAGGGTGAGAAACTTGTTCTCTTCGTTGTGCGAGTGGAAATAGTACAGGCTGCGACGGCGATGCTCGCTCTTGGCCGGCAACGGCGGGCCGCCCAGGGTTGGGTCGAGGTCACCGGCCAGGGCCAGCAGGCTATCGCGGACTAATTGTGCTTCCATGCGGCGGGAGTTCATCCGCCAGTAGGTGAGATTGTCCGGGTCGGTGCCGCGCTGCCCAACGGCCTGGCGGGTAGTGCTGGCCAGGCGATACGTCTGGCTGGTAACCATCAGCCGATGCAGATGTTTCATGCTCCAGCCCGATTCCATAAACTCCACCGCCAGCCAATCCAGCAACTCTGGATGGGTCGGCGAGGCTCCTTTGCGGCCGAAATCAAAGACGGTGGCGACCAGCGGGGTGCCGAAATGACGCATCCAGATATGATTGACTGCGACACGAGCAGTCAAGGGATTGGTGCGGTCGGTGATCCAGGCGGCCAACGCAGTCCGTCGCCCCGTGCTGGAATTGGGAAACGGCTTAAAGCGGGTAGCGTCGGTCTCGACGTTGGACTCCTGCGTCTTCAGCGCGCCACGCAGGGGGGTATAGCTTGTGCCAGGGGTGTCGGCCTTTTTCTTGGCGGCGGCCAAGGCAGCCTGCGCCCCGGCGCGTTTTTTCTCGGCAGCCGAGCGGGTCTTGTTGTCCGCCTTGGCCAGTTCCGCCTCGGCTTGAGCTAGAGCCAATTCGGCTCGGGCGACGGAGATGGCCTGTTCGGTTTGGTAGGCGGCACGTGCGGCTTCCGGGTAAGCCGTCGTTTCTTTGGCTCGCTCGGCCGCTGTCACGGCGTGGATCCAGGCCGGTTGCAACTGAGCGACAAGCAGTGTTTTGGACGCCACGGCCAGTGCGGTCGCGTCCCCCTGGGCTTGAGCCTGTTTGTATTGTTGGCGGGCGGCTTGGATCTGCTTGTTTGCTTGGTAGAGATAGGCTTGCACCACCTCTTCGCGTAGGTGGGGCTTGGCGGCCTCGGCCGGTAGCGTCACCTGCCGGATCGCCAGTTTGGCTCCGAACAAGGCCGGCAGCCCGGGCGAGATAGGTTTTTTTCGCGGATTTTTTTCATCGCCCCGGATGAAGAGATAGGTATCCCGTTCGGGGTTGCAATCGTAGACCCGGGGTATCCCGTTTTTCTCGAAGTCCGGCTCGTTTGGGGTCATCTCCATGCGAATTTGATACGGTTCAAAAAAGGCCCGAAAGCGATAAAAATCGACTTGTTCGATCGGGTCATATTTGTGATCGTGACACTTGGCACAGTTCATTGTCAGTCCCAGCATTCCCTTGGCTGTGTGTTCCACTACCTCCTCCAGCCAAGTGTTGCGGTTGAAGCGGAAATACGACCGCACCAAATAACCCGTCGCCCGCAGCTTGGACTGATCCGCTGGGTACAACTCGTCGGCCGCTAGCATCTGCCGCAGCATCTCGTCATAGCCGAGATCGGCGTTGAGCGACTCGATGGTCCAATCGCGCCAATGGTAGAGGTGTTTCGAACTGTTGCGTACCTCGGCCCCAAGTCCCCACCAATCGGAATAGCGCCAAATGTCCAACCAGTGCCGGCCCCAGCGTTCGCCGTAGTGCGGGCTGGCCAAGAGCCGCTCCACTACGCGCTCGTAGGCATCGGGGCGAGAGTCCGCCAAGAAGGCGGCCGTCTCTTCTGCAGAGGGCGGCAGACCAATCAGATCCAGCGAGACGCGGCGTAAGAGCAGAGCGCGATCAGCGGGCGCAACTGGGGTCAAGCCGCGTGCTTCCTGGGCGGCACGCACGAACCGATCGATCGGGTTTTGGCCGAAGGCAAGATCGCACAACTCAGGAAGTTGAGATCGCACGGGGGGACGAAAGGCCCAATGCTCCTTGGGGTCCGGCTCAGGTTGCTCGTCGGCTGGTCCCTCAGCGCCCTGGCGAATCCATTGTTCCAAATGAGCGATTTCATCCGCGTGCAGTGCTTCGCCCTCGTGCGCTGGGGGCATCCGGCGTTTGCCCTTGCCTCGGACATGGGCGACCAACAAGCTCTCGTCGGGTTTGCCAGGCTGCAGCGACGGCCCGTTGTCCCCACCTTGCTTGGCCAGTGCCACCGTATCCAGACGCAGCCCCCCCTCTTGCTTCAATGCCCCGTGGCAAGCATAACAGCGAGCCGCAAGCAGCGGTTTGATGGTCCGCTCATAATCGACCCGCTCGGCCGCAAACGACACCGGAGCCGACAACAGCGCAAACAAGAGAAAGTAGAGCCAGCGAGCCAGAGGCCTAGAAGCGAGATGCATCGGAGGGTGCCTCCTAGAAACCGTATCGGCAGAACGTAACGGCAGACCGTAAGCGGCAGGTACTAAAAACGTATCACACAACAAGTGCCGTTACCAGAGGGGAGCGACTCTGAACGAGCTGGCTGTGGAAGTAGAACGAGTTGCCCCCCTGCTCACTGTTGCCCATCGGCGATACCATGACAGGAGTGTAGTGGTGAGGGGATTATGGAAAAGATTTCGGTGGCGCAGGCGCGTCAGGTGCAAGCGATCGGTAAAAAAGTTCTATTGCGCGGTTGGGTCCGCACCCGACGCGATTCCAAGGGCGGCTTCTCGTTCATCGAACTCAACGATGGCTCTTGCTTCGGCAACGTGCAGATTCTCGCCGAGGCGACCCTGGCTAATTACGAAACGGAGATCCTCAAACTGAACGTCGGCAGCAGCATCGCCGTCGAGGGCGAAGTTCTTGCTTCGCCGGCCAAAGGCCAAGCCACCGAAGTCAAGGCCTCGGCGATCCGGATTTATGGACTGGCCGATCCAGCGACGTATCCGTTGCAGAAGAAGGGCCACTCGATGGAGTTTTTGCGTGAGCAAGCACATCTGCGGCCGCGGAGCAACACGTTTGGGGCCGTGACACGGGTGCGGAGTCAGATTTGCCGATCTATCCACGAGTTTTTTAGCGAGAACGGGTTCTACTATGTGCAAGCGCCTATTATCACCGCCTCGGATTGCGAAGGGGCCGGGCAGATGTTCCGTGTGACAACCCTAGATCTGGCCAAGCCACCCCGAAATGACGCCGGCGAAATCGACTTTTCTCGCGATTTCTTCGGCAAGGGGACCTATCTCACCGTCTCGGGCCAACTCGAAGCCGAAGCCTACGCCTGTGCCCTGGGCAAGGTCTACACCTTCGGCCCGACCTTTCGGGCCGAAAACAGCAACACCTCCCGCCATCTGGCTGAGTTTTGGATGATCGAGCCGGAAATGGCCTTCTACGAGTTAGAAGACAACATGGAATTAGCCGAGGCCTTTCTCAAGCGTATCTTCAGCGACGCTTTGAACAAGTGTGCCGAGGATATGGCTTTTTTCAACGACCGCATCGAGAAGACGGCGATCAGCACCTTGGAAGGACTCGTGCGGAGTGCGTTTGTTCGGTGCGCCGCCGAGCAGC
>JBDNDE010000107.1:0-14176 GCA_046719305.1 Gemmataceae bacterium
GTTCCTCGGGATCAACAGCTGGCGAGCCTGCAACAGCTGTTCGAGTATCTCGCCGCGGGTCAGGTTGCGGGTGACGCCTTCCAGCCCTGAGGCGCAAAAGACACACCCCATGCCACAGCCCACTTGAGTGCTCAAGCACACCGTGCGGCGTTCGCGTTCCTTCAGCAACACGCACTCCACCAGTTGCCCATCGCTTAGACGCAGCAGCAGCTTTTCGGTTCCATCGGACGAGGTCAATCGTCGCTCCACTCGGCTGGTCATCAGTTCGAACGCCTGGGCCAACTCCTGACGTAAGGCGACCGGCAGATCGGTCATCTGCTCGAAGGCACTTGCCCGGCCCGTGAACAACCAGCGTTGGATCTGGGCCAAACGCATGGGCGGTTGGCGGCGTTCTTCTAGCCAAGCGCGAAGTGTCTGCGGGGCTTGGTCGAGCCATCCAACACGAGTCGGAGCCAGAGGTAGCGTCGTCGAGTTCAGCATCTCATTCGTTATTGTAACTTGTCAGGGCGGTCGGCGGAAGCAACTCCAAGCAATCGCCTAGCAGAGCAATCACCCACGGCAATAATCAGCCAGCCACTGCCACAGGCCTATGTAGGGGGCGCTACAATTCAGCGGCTGACTTGTTCGAGAAGCTTCATATATTCACGCATCCAGGCTGGGTTGTCTTGCCAGGTGCGGGCACAGACTAAATTCCCATCCACCGTCACCTCCTTGTCCACATATAACGCCCCCGCTCCCTCGGCGTCGAACTGGCACTTGGCCACCGTCGTCACCGTGCGATTGCGAATCACCCCGGCGGCCGCTACGATCTCGATGCCGTGGCAGATACTGGCCACCGGCAGATTGCGTGTGAAAAACGACCGCACCACGCGCATCAAGTCCGGATCGTAGCGCAAATACTCCGGGGCACGTCCGCCGCTGATTACCAACCCCTGATAGTCGTCGGGCCGTATGTCTTTGAAGGCGATGTCGGCCGCTAGGTGATACCCGGGAGTTTCGCGAGTGATGTCCCAGCCCTCGGGCCTCTCGTGCAAGACCAGAGCATAGGTCCGCTTGGCCGGTGCTGCCACTACGACCTGATGGCCTGCCTCGCGAATACGGAACAGAGGGTAAAAGGTATCGAGTACTTCGGCGGCGTCGCCGATCACTAACAGGACACGAGCCATCTTGTCACACTCCACGCGGGCCATCTTGTCATGATACCCAGGCAGGCGAAGTGTGGCATCGGAAGGGTTTAAACCCGGGCGAGAAACCGGACGGATCAAAATTCGATCACTTGATCGCTGGCCAGTTCCACGACAAAAATTTTGCCATCGCCCATTCGTCCAGTGCGAGCGGCGCGAGCCAAGCGGGGAATAGCTCGTTCGGCCAGGTCGTCACGAATCCACAGGGTGATTTCGACCTTGGGGATGAATGCCATGCTGTATTCGCTGCCCAGGTAGCGATCCAGGTAGCCTTTTTGACGGCTGTAGCCCTTGGCCTCGCGGACGACGAACGAATCGACGCCCAGTTCCGCAATCACGCTCAGTACTGCTTCGGTGCGAAACGGTTTTACGACCACCGTGAGTTGCTTCATAATGGCTCTCCGGTCCCCCTTTTCTCCATTGTATCGTCTCACCACCCGACTTCCCCGAGCGTTTTTCAGGGCGGCGTTTTTCAGGGCGGCGTTTTTCAGGGCGGCGTTTTTCAGGGCGGCAAATCGGCCAAAGCCTCTCTTGGCGCGGAACGCTCTGCTTGTTATGAGGCCGCAACCTTCTTCGATCTGGGAGCGCAAATTCGGGCTTGCTTGCAAGTCGTCGCTTGGTGGATAGTAGGTTTGGGTCGGGCCGAGTTCAAAAGGTTTTTCAGACTCAAGTGGGGGGTTCTGATGACCGATAACAGGGGCGTAGCGAGTGATTTGGCCAACTGGGTGAAGTCCCGCGGCCTCGAAGAAGCGACACCGGGTAAGCGTGAGTATTCGGAATAAGACCCCGCTCGGCGGAGAGGCCTCCCCCGAGTTGGTTTCATTCTCCCCCTCACGGAAGAGGACTATCATCGTGCCATTCACACACGAGCGTATCGTTGATTATCCAGTCTTCGGCTGTTTGGTTTGCCTGCTCATCCGAGTGGAGCCTCCCTCAAGAAATTAATCAAGAAAGAGATTAATCAAGAAGGATTGATCGCCGCTCTTTCCCAAGTGTCCTCTGCAAGCTCTGTCGCGGAGCTTGCCCCTGTCCTTGATAAGGTGTTTATCGGGCTTTCCAGACCCCGCATGAATCTGTGTCCACCAGCCGGATCGTGAGGATCGACCTATGCCACGCCGCGACACACACTGCCGCCCCGGACTGGAACATCTCGAATCGCGCACCCTGTTAACGGTTGGTTTGGCAGTGCTGGGCACGGCTAACCGGCCGATGGAGTCGATGCAGATTCACTATGATGGTCCAACTCTGGCTTCTGTACCCAATGATCCTCGCAGCAGCGAGCAATGGTCCTTTGCGAACACCGGCCAAAACGGTGGCAAACCAGGGGCCGACATCGGTGCCCACCGCGCTTGGGCCGTCACCACTGGGAGTACGGCGATAACAGTCTCGGTGATGGACACGGGGGTTGATTACACTCATGAGGATTTGTATCTCAATATCTGGATCAATCAAAAAGAGATTCCCCCCAGTATTCGCGCTCGGCTGATCGATGTCGATGGCGACAATCTGCTCACTTTTCGTGACCTCAACGACCCGCGAAATATCGGTTGGGGCAAGGCTCTTGACCTCAACGGCAATGGCTACATAGATGCCGACGATCTTCTGCGTCCGATGAGCCAGGGGGGGTGGGAAGATGGCATTGACAACGCCGGCAACGGTTATATCGACGATCTGATCGGTTGGAATTTCGTCGAGAATAACAATAAACCGATGGATACCTTCGGGCATGGCACACACATCGCTGGCACCATCGCAGCTACGGGTAACAACGGCCTCGGGGTGACAGGCATCAACTGGGTCAGCCAAGTTATGCCGATTCGCTTCGTCGATGGCCAGGGCAACGGTTCGATAGCTGGCTACATCCAAGGGCTAAATTACGCGGTCGCCAATGGGGCTAGGGTGTCCAACAATAGCTGGACCGCTGCGACGGCCAGTTCCTTACTCACCGAGGCGGTGGAGAACGCCCGGGCCAAGGGTCACATCATCGTGGCCGCTGCAGGCAACAGTAGCACGAATATTGACCAATCGCCACTTTATCCGGCCGCGTTTAACTTGAACAATGTGGTAGCCGTGGCCGCCACCAACCGCTCCGATCAGTTGTCGGATTTCTCGAATTTCGGGCCTCGGACCGTGAATATCGCCGCTCCAGGAGAAGGGATTCTCTCCACACGACTGGGCGGGGGCTATGCCACCAACAGTGGCACGTCGATGGCTACACCGCATGTGACCGGAGCGATGGCTCTAGTGTGGGCGCGTAATCCCAATTGGTCATACACCCAGGTGATCAATCAAGTGCTTAGCTCCGCGACCAGACTGTCGTCGCTAACAGGACGCGTGGCCACTGGCCGGCTGGATGTCGGGGCTGCGTTGGGCGCGCCGGTGGTGAGTTCGGTTGCACCGCGGGTCAGCAATGCCGTCGTGCAGATCGGCTCCGCTTCGTCGATGCGACAGATTCGCGTCACCTTCGACCGTCCGATGAATCCGTCCACATTCACCACGGCGAGTGTCTCGCTCACCGGACCGGATGGCAAATCGGTGCCGATCAGTTGGACGGCAGTTGTGTCCAGTTCGGGCAACACCAGTTTCGACATTGGCTTTGCCAATCAGACCCTGCCGGGCAACTACACCCTACGCATTAACGGGGTGCGGGACACCTCCAACACGCTTATGACTGGCTTCAGCCGCACCTTCAGCCTAGTCCCCAGCGTGACCAGTCCGCCCCAGGTGGTCAGCGCGGTGAACTTCGGCAATAGCACGACCTCGATGCAACAGATTCGCGTGACGTTTAATCGAGCCATGAATCCGGCGACGCTAATTCCGCAAAACATCACTCTGAACGGACCCGATGGCCAACGCATCCCGATTAGCTGGGTGTCGCCTATTGCGGGCACCGACAATAAGACCTTCGGGATCGGCTTCGAGACCCAGACGCGGGGCGGCAATTACACCCTGAGGCTGACCAACAACCTACAGGACGAGAACGGCCTCGCGCTTAACCCCTTCTCCCAGACGTTCACGCTGACGCCCCCGGCAGTGGTCACGGTGCCCGCTGTCGTGTCTGCTGAGAGCTTTGGCGGCTCCTCCACGTTGTTGAAGCAGATTCGCGTCACTTTTGACCGTGCGATGAATCCCGCAACCTTTATCGCGGCCAACATCAGCCTAACAGGACCAGGTGGCCGGGTTATTCCGATTCGCTGGACGGCTGCCGTATCCGGTACCAACAATCGAACTTTTGACATCGGTTTCGAGAATCAAACCGAGGCGGGAAACTACACCCTGCGGCTGTTTTCCGGCATTCGCGATGCTGCTGGGGGAGCCTTGCCCAACTTTTCACGGGTGTACACACTGGTGGCAGCGCCTGTGACGGGGACGGCTCCGCGAGTGCTAAGTGCCGAGAGCTTCGGCGGCAGTAGCACCAACATCAAACAGATTCGCGTGACATTTGACACGGCGATGAATGCCACGACATTCAACGCCAACACTATTCAGGTAACAGGACCGGGGGGCCGAGTGATCCCGATCAGCTGGACAGCCCCGGTGAGCAGCAGCAACGGCCGCAGCTTTGACATAGGTTTTGCCAACCAAACCCAAGCGGGCAGCTATACGGTGCAACTGCTTCCAGGCATTCGTAGTGTCGCAGGGGGGGCGATCAACAGTTACAGCAAGACCTTCACAGTTGCGGCAACCACCTCTAACTTCGCTTCCCGGACCTACACCTCGACGACTCCGGCTCAGGTGACGCCGTTGGGACGGGGCGTATCGGTGATCGAAGTGACCGACCGAATGACGATTACGGATGTCAACGTCGTGGTGAACATGACTCATCCGCGGCTGAGTGATCTGTACATCCACTTGCAGGCCCCCGATGGCACCAACATCGTTCTGTTCAACCGCAAGGGAGGAACTTCGGCCAACTTTGTCAATACCATCTTCGATGATCAGGGGGCTACCCATGTGGCCTTTGGCCAAGGACCGTACACGGGGCGTTTCCAGCCGGATGTCGCCTTGAACCTGCTTAACGGCAAGAATACGGCTGGCAGTTGGAAGCTCTGGGTGGTCGATCGCGGCGGGGCGAACAGTGGCGTGCTGACCTCCTGGTCGTTGCAGATCACTGGCCGGCCGGCTTAAATAGCGTTTGGTATTCGGTAGCATCGGAATTATGAAGGGATCGTCGGGCACCTCTGCCCGCGTTGGGTTGCGCCTGAATGTTCAATGTTGTTTGTAGCTAAATGATCTCAACAGAGTCTCAACAGAAGTGCCCTTTGCAAACACCAAGGAACCGGCTTGGCTGCGCTGGGCACGTCGCATGAAAGAGCAGTTCACGCTCCCTTTGCCCAAAACCGCTGCTCTCCCCTGCCGATAAGATAGCTGTTGGCCACTAGCCCCCTGCAGATAGCCTTGGCCACCAGACCGTTCGGTCGGAGAGGGATAGGTTGTCGGTCAGAGAATGGGGTCCGCATGGGTTCAGAGCCAACCCGAGGCGATAAGGTGACTCGTTGGATACCCCCGTCGAGATGGGTGTGAATCTGCTGATCGCGAACGCTGGTGTCGCTGCGTGGGTTCTCCGTCCCCTGAGGGTGTTCCGGCTGAGGGTCCGGATTCGGTTCGCTGATGGACAGTCCACAGCCAGCCAAGAAAAGAACTCCTCCTGCGGTCGGCGTAGTCGGCCTAGACGGCCCCAGGGCTGATGGACAGTCCACAGACAGCCAAGAAAAGCACCCCAGCTAGCAAGTCCAGTGCAGCGTACGCGTCGTGGTCATGGGACCACCTCGCATCGACTTAGGGACAGGCGATAGCTGTGGTCCTGTGGCCCGATTCAGAATGCTCGCATGAGACGCTCCTAAGAGGCCCCTTTGCCCTCGTTGGTTTTATGTTGTTTATGTTGCACGTTGCTACACGTTGCCGCGACCGTATCCTCTGGGGTATGCTGGTCTTGAAACGCTCGCTCATAGACGCACGCACTCTTGCGGGGCTACTATCCCATGCTCGTAGGCAAACAGATTGGTCCTTTTCTCATCGAAAAAGAACTCGGTGCCGGTGCTATGGGGGCCGTATATCGCGGCAAATACGTCAAGACCGGTGCCCTGGTAGCCATCAAGGTGATGGCTCCCGGTCTGGGCGAAACTAATCCCAAAGCGGTGGCACGGTTCGAGCGTGAGGCGGCGATACTCAAGCAACTCAAACACCCCAACATCGTTCGCTACTATGGGAGCGGCAAATACAACGGCATGCCGTTCTATGCCATGGAGTACATCCAAGGGGAGTCGATGGACCGCACGATTGCCCGGCGAGACCGCATGAGTTGGGAACAGGTCGTCGAGTTGGGCAAACAACTCTGCTCCGCTTTACAACACGCCCATGATGTCGGCATCGTTCACCGCGATCTGAAGCCCAGCAACCTCATGCTCCTGGCCGATGGCACCGTCAAGCTCACCGACTTCGGCATTGCCAAAGACCTCGACGTGACCCAACTCACTGCTGCCAATTGTGCCATCGGCACCGCCGCCTACATGTCTCCCGAGCAATGCAAGGGGGACCCGAATCTTACCCACAAAAGCGATCTGTACTCCCTGGGTGTTGTCTTCTACGAGCTACTCACCGGTCGCAAGCCCTTCGTAGCCGAAAATGCCATGGATATGTTCATGCTACACGTCACGGGAAAGTTTGAACGCCCCAGCAAACTGGTCCCTGAATTGCCAATATGGCTGGACACCTTGGTTTGCCAACTGTTGGAAAAAAAACCGGAGCATCGGCCAGTCAGCGCCGCCATGGTCGGCGAAGTTCTGGAAACCATCCAACAGAAAGTGGAAACACAGGCCAGTTTGGGCCTGGATGTGGCTCGCGCTCGGCAAAGCGAAGCTCCGGGGGATAAGACCGATCTCAGTCCCGAGGATCGCAATGCCGCACGGGGTCTGTTGGGCCAAAAAAGCCGCAAAAAAAAACGCAAAGCCGAGGACCAACCGCCGACGGGCGGCATGCCCTGGTGGCTTCAAGCAGGCGGCTTAGTCATCCTGTTGGTCGGCATTCTCGGCGTTCTGTATGTGGTTTTCCAGCCGCCTTCGCCGCAATCGCTTTATGAACGGGCCGAATCGTTGGTCAAGACCGGCAAGTGGGACGAGGCCTACGAGGGGCCCATCACCGACTATCTGCGACGCTACGACAAGCAGGACACGCCGCAGACCAAACAGATGCGTGATTGGGCTGATCAGTATAATGTCACGCAACTGCATAAATTGATCGATCGACATATCCGCCATCAACGTGAAGGCAAAGGGTTGACCGTCGAGGGCAGCGACCGCCAAAAACAAGCCTTCGCAGCTGGTCTGGCCGAGTATGACGGCGACTTGACCACTGCCCGGACTCTCTGGAACGATTTGCGTGAAGGCTCCGATGCGGTTGCTGCCACTGCTCGCTACCATCTATGGTTGCTCGACGAGGTGCAACGTGAGGAAGCCCGCATGGTGGAGCGTCAATTAGCCACCCGCGACAAACGCGGCGAAATCGACCTAGACGCCCTGACCCGCGACGCCTTTACGGCCTGGCGACAACAACGCCTGGGCGACCATGCCGGAGCCGCCCGCCGATGGGAGAAACTCCGCGACGACGCCCGCAGCCAGGAAAAGGGCCGTCTGTGGGCGATGTTCGCCGCCGATCATCTACGCGCCGTCCGCCAGAAGCTCAAGCTGCAACCCCAGGACGAGAAAGGTCGAGTCGAGACCATCACGGCATTAGTGGCTCAGACGACCGAAGCGTTGCAACGCTCCGATATGTCGTTGCTGACGCTGCGGGTCTATTTCCATGAAGTGGTGTTGCTCTATGAGGCCGAGCCGCCCTTTGCCGAAGCAGTCAAGCAGGCCCGCGCCGGGCTGTCGTTCGTCGATGCCCGCGTCAAATGAGCCGGCCCCCGACGCGCGACCGTTGCCGTCCGCATCTCTGCACCGCCAGGGCCGGAACCGCTTGGACGAGTGAATTGACTTCTCGTCCAGGGGCTGTCAAACTACAAGAGTCAAGTCTTGCGTCCCGTCGTGGAGAGTTTCGACATGGTTCGTTTCCTGATGCCCGGTCTGTTGATCTCCGCGTTGACACTGGCCACGGCTCAGGAACAGGCCGAGCCAGCCAAGAAGTCTAATGTGCCCAGTTCGTTTCATCCTTATAACGTGACTCAGCGGATTGACCCCGAGCCGGAACCGATGGAGCAGAACGGCCCCTCTCGGCCCAAAGAACGCGTCACCAAGGGGAAGTATCATTGCCTGGTGACGGCCTACGACCTAGACCCAGTAGTGATGCTGGTGGCTCGCAATCTCGACGACAACGACGCCTTCCGCGAACTGCTCAAGAAACTGGACGCGGCTGTCTCGCGTCATCGGCCGGCTCGTTTGCGATGCTTTGTGGTCGGCTTGTATGACGATCTTTCCGATGTTCTCAAACAGGATGACAAACGCGACGAGTTGGCCGCTCGACTGGAGAAGATGGCCGAAGACTTGAATCTGAAGGGGGTGGTTCTGACCTTAGCCTCCCCGAGCGATTTGGCGAAGTATGGGCTGGATGAAACCGCTGCTCTGAACGTAATACTCTACCGCCAATTGAAAATTGTCCAGGTCACCCAGTTTAGCCGGGATCAACTGGACAAGCCCGACAGTCCTGAACTCAACGCAGTAATTAAGGCTGTGGACGCGATGGTGCCTGCGCGGCGCTGAGCGGTTGCTGGAGTGTGGGCAAGGCTGGCTCCCCAACGGGTGGGGCTGGTGGCATGTCGTGACTGTTCGGGAGAGTCCGGCTCTGCCCTTTGGGCGGCCTGGGGGAAACGATTTCCCGCATTTCCTCCTCGTTGCTTTCGATCTGGAGCATCATCGCCGAAACTTCCAAAAGGGCTTGTAGATCATAATTGGCCCGGCGCAGATAGGTTTCGGCACATCGGGTTGGGTCCGCCCTCAATTTCCGCTCCCGAGCCATCTTCTGCCGTTTGGCGATTTCCATCATCCGTGTACCGTCGGCCGGTCCAAAGCCTCGATCGATCTCCCGGCCAATCCGTTCGTCGATGCTCAGTCGTCCGGTATCTTCTTCCTTGGCTCCGGAACGCTCGGCACGCTCGGCCATGATTTTGCCAAACTGAACACAGAGAACCGCAGCTAGTTGATCATCGGTTTTGCAGGCGTTGATGAGTCCTTCGGTGATGTAGACACGGCTACCACTCAGACCGCCATAGCCCTCATGGAAGACCGCTTTCTCTGGCCGGCCAATCGTGAAGATAGTGGGCTGCACGGGCATCTGAGTGTTGCTGTCGTAGATTCTTTGAGCCACCCTGAGAGTGCGCTTCGCAGCCTCCTCGGTTGCTGGGGTGCCGCTCTGGGTGTAGGCCTGTTGAAACGCCTGGGCGGTATGACCTTCGGGGACCAGCAAGGTAGGATGCGAGATCGAATCGCAGCCCGCTGAGCATCCGACCAGCAAGGTAACACCGCCTGTAAGCCACCACGGCAGTTTCATGTCCCCCTCCCTGCTCAGACAACAAGAAGAGCGGCTGATACCAAGCTTTCGGAGGGTTGTCGAGAGGGATTGCTCCCGAGTCACCCAAGGGTTGGCTCGGCGACCTGGGCTCTCCTCGGTCAGTCAGCGTTGGCACCGCTTAGTTAGTCGAGCCGCTGGGTTCGTTAAACAGCCATCGCAACAGGATATCAGCTTTGCGGTATTCGGGGATGACGATATCGGCCCCCGCCTGAACCAGACGATCACGCTTCCACGCGTTGATTCCTTGACGTTTGACCTCATCGCTGGCCACAGCCACCGCTACGCCGCCCACTTTGCGAACCTCCTGGATCTCGACGAAGCCATCGCCGAAGCCAAGCAACTCCTCGCCGCGTAGCCCTTGCTCGCGCAAAACTCGTTCGATGATCATGGCTTTGCTGAAGTTGCGGTACTCATCCAGTGCCCCGTAGATATGCGGGCCAAAGTATCGCGCCACGTCGAGCAATTCCGCCTCCTGCCGGACGTATTTCAGATCGGTGCCGCTGGCCAGATACAACTGTAACCCCCGAGCCGCGAGGGCATCGAGCAGGGCATGGCTGCCGGGCACGGTCCAGTCGGCCGGTGTTTGCTGTCCCGTTCCCAGAGCAGTCAATCGCCCTCGAATACGATCCATCAGGCGTTCGTGATAGGCGTGCTTGTACTCTAGAGGATCCAGCGGCACTCCGCCCCGCTTGCGCACCTCTTCGGCCAGTTGCATCATCTGATAAATCGTCTGTCGGCCATTGAGGCGCATGACGAACTCCTCGACGACGTTATGGAGTTGTTGGTTGGTTTCGCAGGTGCCGGTACCGCGGAGGACTTCGACCATCATCGGAATCATTACGTCCGGCCAGCCTTCGCGAATCAGCGACAACGTGCCGTCAAAGTCAAAGAGGACGGCCCGGAAGCGACCGCGAGGGAGATTGGGACGCAGGATTTCGATTTCGGGATCTAACAGCATGAAGACCTCCAGCACAGTCGCTACAGTTGCTTTATCTGACCCATCTTTTCTGAATCGCCGCTTTCAACGGAGGAGGCGGCTCTGGGAGCAACTCTTCAGCTAAGTTATAATGAAAAAGTTGAGCCGTTTGCTCTCCCCTTACTCAACGGTGTGTTATGCGTGTCACCGACTTCTTGACCCAGCATCAGGTGCCGTTCCAAAGTCTTACCCATGCCCCGGCCTACTGTGCGGGACGGCGTGCGAAATTCCTCCACACTCCGGGAGATGCCGTGGCCAAGGCCGTTTTGTTGGCGACGCCAAACGGCTATGTGATTGTCGTTGTGCCCGCGACACGTCACGTCGATCTGGGCCGGTTTCCTGGTGCCCGCTTGGCGACCCCTGAGGAGATGGTCCGCGTCTTTACCGATTGTGAATACGGGGCCGTCACGCCGTTTGGCAATCTATATGGACTACCGACGTATTTAGATGAGAGCTTTACTCAAGATACCTGGATTGTTGTTGAGGCTGGCACCCACACCGATGCGGTGCGGCTGAGCGCTCGTGACTTTGCCCGTCTAGCCAACTGCGAACGCGGTCGCTTTGCGAGGGTGGGGTAGCTGAGTTAGCCGCTTGTGCGATTGATGAAGGAGTCGCGAAAAATGTCGGAAGATTTCTCTTGTCTACCCCTTCCAGCCAAGCTACAATACTCTTGGCCGAGGGAATTGTGGCGTGGCGGAACTGACTGGGCGACGGTTCTGCCCCCTTCCCTCGGCTTTTTTGTTCCCGTAAATCACACCGCGATGGGATTTGTTCCGATCTGCGGTGTGTTTGTTTTTAGCAACGATGAAACTCAAACAATCTCCCGATGATTTCCTTGTGGAGGAACAGACCGATGTGCTCCCGGGCGGTTCGGGTAATTATGCCTTTTACCGCCTGGAAAAGGTCAATTGGACCACCCCCGATGCTCTGAGCCTGATCCGCCGCCGCTGGAAGCTCTCCCCTCGCCGACTCTCCTACGGTGGCCTAAAAGACCGGCACGCCCGCACGACTCAATACCTGAGCATCTACCACGGCCCCAATCGCAACTTATCGCAGGAGGGGATCTCGCTCACTTTCTTGGGTTATGTACCGCGTCCGTATGGCTCCGAGGACATTCGGGCCAATCGCTTCAGCGTCACGTTGCGTGATCTGGATCCCCTTCAACGCGATGCCATCGATCGACGACTGATTGCGGTCAAAGAGTTGGGAGTGCCGAATTATTTCGACGACCAGCGGTTTGGCTCTGTCTCGGGACCAGGCGGTGAATTCATTGGCCGCATGTTGGTACAGGGCCGCTTCGAGGACGCCCTGAAACAGGCCTTAGCCGGGCATTACCCTTATGACACTGCGGCCACGCGGGCCGAGAAACAGCTGCTTCGCGAGCATTGGGGCGACTGGACGACCCTCAAGGACAGACTGCCACGGGGACACGCCCGCAGCCTCGTCGATTACCTGCGCGTGCATCCAGGCGATTTCAAAGGTGCCGTCATTCGTCTGCGCCCCGAGCTTCGCGGGCTGTATCTCTCGGCCTACCAGAGCCATTTGTGGAATCGGATGCTGGCCCGGTGGATCGAGAGGCACACGACGCCCAGGACACGCCGTGACGTTCAACAACGCCTGGGACCGGTACCCTTTCCACTGCACTTGAGCGAGCCGGACTTGCGAGCCTATCAGTTGCTCAACTTGCCGTTGCCCTCGTCGCGTTGGAAAGCCGCCCCAGACGATCCCCGTTTACCGCTGGTCGAAGAAATCCTGGCCGAGGAAGGCCTGACTCTGCGTGACATGCGAATACGCGGTGTGCGGGAGTTGTACTTCTCCCGCGGCGAACGCCCTGGCCGGGTCGAAGTCATGTCGCTGAATGCCACCTGGGCCGACGACGACCGTCATCCCCGCCGCCTGCGTCTGACGCTACGTTTCGAGTTGGAACGCGGCAGTTATGCGACATTGGTCGTCAAGGCCGTCCTGTAGGTGGTGGCATGGCTAGTATGCGACGATCCCCCCACCACCAGGCCAGATGCAAACAAACACGAGAAGCACGCAATCGAACGGAGAGCGACCGGCAAGGACGATCCCCTGGCTCTGCACAGTATCTTCAAGCAATTCCTGAAGGGTGACTGTCTGTCCGATGGAACGCGGCGGTGGATGGAACGCCAACGCTCGTTGCTCACCAGTGGGGCGGAAGCTTTTCGCTGCGCAACCAGGCCGAATACCACAAGTCGGCGGTGAACTGGGCACCGGCTCGGCATCGTTCCAGGATGAACGCTCGGCTCTCCTTGGTCGGTTTGTCAAAGCCGCCAGCGCTGTCGATTTCGTAGCATTTGCCAACCAGAGCATGCGATTCGTGAAGGCGTTCTAACACATACTTCCAAACATCCTCGATCGCACGAGCTTTGATACCTCGGCTGATCTCTTCTGCCGTCAACCCATGCCGCTCCGGAAAGGCGTCGATCTTGGCGTGGATCCCTTTTTGTAACTTCGTTCCGGTTTTAGGATCGGTCCGGCCGTCGTAGTCGCGGGTAGTATGCAGTGGCATCACACAATCGCCCGTGTAGTGGGCCAAGATACCGGCGTAAACGATGCACTTGTGCTGGATGATCGGGTTGTCTCTGTCCTTGCGATAATCAGAAAATGCGACCGTCAGCCGGTCGTAATTCTCCATCAGGGCGTAGGGCAAAAAGCCGACGATCTCCGGCTTGGCCTTGAGTTCCTGAAGCAGGGCGATCGCCTTCCAGCGGTCGGCGGGCAGTTCACGTCCCTGGTAATCTTCCAAGTCAATGAAATGATCCGGTGCCTCGGCGGCCCGCAGATGCTTGGCCTGCGGATTCTTCCAGCGGTCCGGCTCGGCCGACAGGTGATATAGCGCCTTAGCTGAGGACCGGAAGAACCGCGGCATCTCATCAGGCAAAGTCGAGGTGGCCGCCTCGGCGACCGCTCCATGCCCCTCCGACCACCAGGCATAGGCCACGCTGCCCACGAATAATAGCATAGCCGTGAACAGGGCCAAGAAAATCGGTTTCCTCATTCTAAGACACTCCGCGTCAGAGGCAATCGACTGGGAATCTGGGCAATGCATAAGCGAATCTCGCGATCCTGCGCCCAGCTTCAGCGTTGATTGTAATTCTAGCGATTAGATCCCTCGCGGAGCAGGCAGGCGTCGGTCGATGCTTTACCCAGAGTGCCAGGAGGGTACCTCGATGAACGCGACATGGACGATCTTTCGACGAAGCCTGGCTCTGTTTCTGGCCCCGGCTATTCTGTCCATCGCTACCTCAACCGCCGCCGCTCAAGAGGCCGGTTGGAAGGCGGTGCCTATCTCGCCGCCCAGCGAACCGATCGTGATTGCCGAATCGACGCCTGGTTTGGCCCAGCAGACGTGCCCGAGTCCCTTATCTAGATCTAGCTCCATTCGTCTGGGCAAACCGAAGTCGCAGCCGACCATGACGACCCCGACTGTTCCGGTGGCGGTGTCGTTGGGCAGGCCGACGCCCCGCCCCTCCCTTACCCCCTGTGC
>JBDNDE010000108.1:0-14166 GCA_046719305.1 Gemmataceae bacterium
ACAGTTCGAGTTCTTCCTGGACCGGAGAGTTGGGACAGTTGGTATGCCCAGGCCACGCCGGCTCAACGCCTGGAGGCTCTCAGCCAAGCCGCTTCCGCCGGGGTTGTCTACGCTCATCAGTTGCCAGGCTGGATACCGAAGCCTGCTCCCCTGACGCCACCCACTACGCAACTGCTGCTCCCTGCCCATGAGGAGCCTGCGCCTGTTCTCCCGGATGCTGTCGTCTCGTATCGGGATACCGCCCTGGATGCTTGCCAACGCCTGGCCGTCGCCCGCGCCCTGGCCGCTCCTCTTGGGCTCGTTGCAGGCCCTCCAGCTACGGGCAAATCACGCGTTCTGGCCGAGATGGTTTATCAGGCCCGACAACGCGGCTGGCGGGTGTTGCTCCTCGCGCCTAGTGCCGCCGGTCTGGAAGCGGTGCTACGCTTCGTGGAACACCCCCAAGACTGGCTAAGCCTCGTCCCCTTGCAGGGTGATTACCAGCAATTGCACACGCACACCCAGCAGCTGCACGCTCAGGCTGTCTCCGCTGCCCGACAAGCCCTGGCCCACACCGAACACCATCTGGCCGTCTTGCCCTCCGAGGCGGAACTGCAAACGCGGGTTCTAGCCCTGTTGGCGGAATATCAACAGGCCGAGCATCAGCGTACGCAATGGGAACAGCAGGCCGCCGACGCTGCTGGCCCTCCTGCTAGCTCAAGTGCTCAATCCGACGCTCAACACTGGTCCCAGCATCCACTCTGGCAAGCGCAACAGTCGCACTTCGACCAGCTTCGCCAATCGCTCCATCAACGGGTGCAGACCTGTCAACAGCAACGCCAGCACATCGATTCTCAAACTGAACACCTTCGTACACAATACGATGCCCTCCTCACTCGCCAACAAGCCCGCCAATCGAATAATTGGGTTTCCCCGGCTTACTGGGCTTCCTGGCTTGCCGGCGATCCCTCCTCTGCTTTGGCCGAGTGTCAACGCCGACAGGACGAATTGCACACTCAACGCGCCGTCCTCGATGCCGAGCTTGAGGCTCTCTCCGCCGAACTAGCGACCTTGCAACGTCAAGAAAACCAGTTTGCCGAGATGATCCGCGAGCAAATCCGGCAACAACAAGCTGCCGAACAGGCCCGTCAGCAGGAACAATGGCAGCAACAACGCCAGCAGTGGTGGACACGTTGGAAACAGCTGCTGGGCCTCCCCGAGAGGCCGTCGGAGTTGCCACTGGGACTGCCGGCGGTGTCTATCTCACCCGAGCCGTCAGAGCAAGCCGTTGCTGCCTGGCGCGAATACCGGGAGCAAGTACATCACCAACTCCAGTCGCTTCAGCAGATGCACAAACGCTGGCTCCAGGCCATCGAGCAACACCCTTTCGAGGTTGCCCTGCGCTCTTGTAGCGGTGTCGTTGTAACCACCTTGCCTTGCTTGCCGCGGCAGGGCTACTTCGACTTAGTTCTCGTCGATGAAGCCCATCGTCTTTCGGATGCTGACCTGCTGGCGGCGACGGCTCTGGGGCAGCGCTGCACCTTGGTGGGCGATCCTGCCGCGGCCCTTGAGGCTAATCGCTTCACGCATTGCTGGCAGCAGTGGTTCTGCGACCCACGCCCCCATGCGATCCGATGGAAGTACGAAGGCGACAAGCTGGTAGCGGTGCTGGGGGGCAATGATGAATTCGACCGCAACGCCGGGAGTGTGGAGCCGGTCTTTGATCGTCCCGAGGTGGAACTGTGGATTGTGCAACCCCCGGGCGGTGAACCGCGTCTGGGGGAGGTGCGCTTTCCCGCCTCGACCTCGTTATCCGAGGCGTGGGAGTTTCTTGTTCGTCACGGGGAAACGCGGCTGTCGGACTTGGTTCGGCCCAACGTGGCCTGGCGACAATTCGACTCGGAAGTTCGACTGGAGTGTTTCACAGATGCAATCGATCTAAGCATCCCTTCCTGTGAAACAGATACCAAAGCCAAGCTGTGCTTTACATTAGAAACGGGCGTCTGTGAGCATCTGATCTCTGCTGGCACTGCCGGATTCCAAACGGCCGCACTTGTCTTCGATACCCGAGCCGGCTGGACTGCGCAACGGGTGCGGCAGTGGTGCCGGGAACGTCTGGGCTGGTGCCCCAGTGACCGGGCCACGTTGCTTGATCGGCCTTATCGGGTGCCAGGTCTCGTGTCGTTTGTGTCAGTGCCCGCTCGGGGAACGGTCGGCCGCTCGGCACCGCTGGAAGTGGAGCTGCGGCAATCCGAAGAGTTACCCGGTCCCCCTTGGCTGCCGCCCGAAATCCGATCCCAATTGCCAGCCAGTGGTCTGGTCAACCCTACGGAAGCCAGTGTCATCGTCGATCTCTTGACGGAGTGGTTTGCTGATCCTACTAGTCTCGCTTGGTGCGAACGGCAGTCCAAGGAAGGTGGCCATCGGCCGGTTGCCGTGCTAACGCCCTATGCGGCCCAGGCTGTGTTGCTCCGCGGGTTGATTCGTCGGGCGGAACTTCATCCGCGTTTTGAGCACTGGCTGGAAGTGTCGACGTTGGAAGAGTATCGCCAGCGCGAATGCGGGTGGGCGATTGTCAGTCTCACCCGGAGCGATCCCCATCGCCTGGTCCATTATGGCGAAGCGGGCGACGAATTGGCCCTAGCCCTAACACGAGCCACCGAACGGCTAGTGTTCGTGGGGGATGCGGTGACGTTGGCCCGGCGAGTGCAACGCGGTGAACCCCACTCTCTGGAGAGCCGGCTAGCCCGGCAGGTGCTTTGCTTGTGTACCGAAGCCCCGGCAGCTAGCCCGCCGCGGCCCATCCGGAGTCGAGAAAGCAGCACGGTATGAGGGTGGATCGGCCCATGACGCTGCCAGGCAGCCGTTACCTGCGAAGCTGGTGGGAGAGTCTGGCCGATTATGAGCCGCGCTATCTGTGGTATGCACATCTGTTGTTGCATCGAGTCGAAGTGCTGGTCGAGGTCCAGGGGCTCTCGCCGCTCGAACAACTCGATCATGCCTTGCTCGGTTGGATCGCCGCTTGCCTTCCGGAATCCCGCGAGCAGTTGTGCTCGGCCCTGCATGTGCCTGATTCGTATCTCAATTCGCTCTTGGCCCGTTTGCACGCCCTGGGTCGGATCACCCTCGATCCGCCACGTCTGACAGCTGCCGGTCTGGAATGGTGGCAAGCGCGTGCCACAGCCAGCTTGCGTTTGGAACGCCGCTGCTTTGCCTTCTTGGATGGTTCCACACAACCGTTCGTGGCACTGGCACCTGAGGGGTGCCAACCGCTTGCCGCGGTGCCAGCCGATTGGCATTGGCAGCCCAAAGCGTTGGAGTCTGCCTTGGCTCAGCCGACCGTTTGGAAGACACAGCACGGCTTTCCCACCCAGGTGGTGCGTTGGTTACGGCTGCCCAGCGAAGCCAGCGAGATGCATTCACCCCGCGTGCCGCTAGTCCATGCCCAACAAGCGTTTCTGGTGCTGGTCGAAAGCGGTCGTGATCACGGAGCCATCTTGGGCTTTCCTGTGTCGCCCGAGGCGGGGCATCTAGATCCAACGGTTGTTTGGCGGCTGCCCGATCGCACTACGCTAGAAGAACTAGCCCCGCCGGAACTCGACCGCTGGCGTGATAGCTGGCTGGCGTGGTGTCAGGCCCGCCAGTTACCCCTGGCCGACGCTCAAGCGTGTCAGCTCAGCCAGCAGGGACACACCTTGCACGTCCAGGCTCCGCCCCGGCTGATCGAGCAACTGCGTCAGGGACGCAGTGAATCGCTGGAAGGCACCGCCTGGATTCTCGCTGCCCACGGCCGCATTCGCCCCGCTGCGAGATTGTATTTGCAAGCCAAAGAAGCCGTCCGCTGATACGGACGGCGATTGGGGTTACCTGTCTGTTTTAGTTCTTTACTTTTTAGGGATCTCCACATGCTTGGGGTTCTGAAACGTCGCTGGCTGAATGTAACCACGAGCGTCTTGCATCTGCCCGTTGCCCACGTCGAGCGTTACCACATTTTCCGAGTAGATCGGCAGCGAGTCCGGCGGGAAGTAGGCCGTGCGGACGCGCAACTTGTGCATGCTGGGATGATAGGACGGCCAGGGCAGTAGCATCGTGTAGCCGATGCCGATGAAATCCTTTTTCATGAGAGTAGGCATATCTTTGGCATCAATATCCCAGGTAAAGGCAGGCGTGGGGGCGACCACTCCCGAGGACTCATCAAACACCTCCACACGGCAACCGCCCTGGGCCAGCATCGGATAATCCAACCGCGGACCAAAGAGGTACATCCGACCGGTAAGAATCGGTATCGGACGTCCGCCGTTGGCCGGGTCAGGCCCGCTACCAATCCAGTTTTGCCAAGCCATCACCACCTGCGAAACTTTAGGCGCTGGGGTGTGGTAGCTGCTGAAGCTCAGGCTCGGCGGGGTGATGGTCACACAACCCGTGGTCAGGGTGGCTAGCACCGCCAGGCCACCCAAGAGCGTTCGCAGACGGCGGATTAACGCCAACGCGGGAACAGTCGCCATCGCTCGGACTCCTTTGCTTTCGTGGCGGGAACCGGATGGACCCCTGGGGTCGCTCCGGCCGCTGTAGCCCCTACCGCTGTGGCCCCTGTTGGCGTTGCTGCTGCTGCTGTTGCCGCTGCTGGTGTTATGCCTCCGGCCGTAGCGGTGGCCATTGTGGCTGTCGTGGACGTAGCCGGGTTGGATCCCCCGGTCGGTCGCACGCTAGCCGTCAGCGAAGATTGGCTCGACCCCCATACCAGGTCACGAGGGATTGTCAATCCCGCCAGCGGGCGATCGGCACTGGGAAGGTTGGCCTGTGTCATTCCCCCTGGGGGCGCAGCGTTCAGGCTGGGCGGCGGAGCCGTAGTTTCGCTTGGCGGTGGCACCGCTACAGGGGCTGGGGCTGGCGGCAGCTTCGCTCCAGGCGGTGACGGAGCCGCATTTGGGACCACTCCCCCACTCGATGGCAAGGTCGTCCCGGGAGGCGGCAAGATCGGAGTGGGAGGAGCCGCTGGAGCCGGGACCGGCAGAGGGACCGGAAGCGTCGGCAAGGCCCCATCGGTTGCCGCCGGGCTGGGCATGCCTGGTACGATTGGCCGGAACAGGGGGTCCATGCCGGTGGCTCCCTGGGTCTTGACCACATCGCTGAGAATCCAGTCTACCCGGCGACCTTCCTCGGCGAGGACACGTTCCCGCTCGAAGCGGTTACGGACGATTCGCGGGGTGAGGATTACTACCAGTTCTTGCTTGGTCTTGATCTCCTGGCGATAGCGGAAAGCCGCCCCCAGATAGGGCAGATCGCCCAGCCAGGGAATCTTGTTCTCGCTCTTGGAAACATTGCGAGTGATCAATCCGCCGATCACCACTGTCTCCCCGTCGCGAGCCGTCACCGTGGTGTCAACCAGTTGTTGGTTGAAGATCGGCGAGTTGACGCCGTTGCCCAGGTTGATGGTCGTCGGAGCGATACTCGACACCTGCGGCGTGACCCGCATGGTCACTTTGCCATCGGGGAAGATCTTGGGCACTACGTTGAGAATCACACCCACATCAACGTATTCCACGCTCTGCTGGGTCTGGCCTACCCCCAAGATGGCCGCTCCCAAGATCGGCACCCGTTGGCCTACAGCCACCGTGGCTGCTTGGTTGTCCACTGCCATCACCTGCGGACGCGACAGGATGTCGGCGCGGCCCTGGGTTTGTAACGCCCGAATCAGCACGCTAAAGGCATCGTTGGACAGCGAGAACACAAACCCGCCCACGCCCGAATTAGGAGACACCCGGCCGACACCCAGGCTACCCAGTCCTTGCACGCCGATGGTACCCGGATCGACGAATGGGTTGTTGCCCAGGCCCAAGGTCGGGTTGTTGAAGCCGAAGTTGATCGCCTGCTGGGTTCCGCTGGTCGTTAAACCTGTAATACTCCGCTGGAACAGTAGCGGCGATTGCAGGCCGATTTCCATCCCGAACTCCTGCGTATTGTTCAGGGTGACCTCGGCGATCAGCACCTGAATCACCACCTGCGGCAACTCGGCGTCCAGTTCGGCCACCAGCCGCATGATGTCGGGGAAGTAGCGTGGGGTGGCGCTAATGAGCAGCTTATTGGTGATCGGCTCGGGCACCACGATCACTTCGCGTTCGATGTCCTGGAACGGCGTCAGCTGCTGGGCGTTGCGGTACACCGCGATCGACTGCAGGATGAAGTTGTTCAGGGCGTTGGCCACGTCTACCGCGGTCGAGTTCATCAGGCGATACACCTCGTTGCGGCGAATCTCGACCTTGCTATCCTCTAGGCGGCTGATGATGGCCTCGGCAATCTCCAGGTCGGCCCGGGAGCCGGCCACGATGATGCTGTTGGTACGGATGTCGGTGCTGATGCGTAGGTCGATCAGCGGCAAGCCCTCAGGCTGCAAGTCACCGAAAGTGATGGCCAGCGGGCGAATCTGCCCCAGTAGACCAGCCGTGTTGGCTCCCGGAGCGATATTGAGGCCTCCCTGGGTGACTCCCCCCCCAGCCCCCTGGGCTTGACCCAGGAACAATTGTTGTAAAGTCAATGCCATTTGGGTGGCATCGGCCTTCTTCAGCTGGAAGATGTTCACCTCAGCCTTGTAAGCGGGCGGCACGTCGAGCGACTTGATCAAGCTGTTGATCAGGTCCATCGTCTCTTCGGGAGCCGAGACGATGATGCGATTGGTCCGCACGTCGGGCAGCAGCAACACGCTATCCAGATTCGACGACTCGATCGACGTGCCCTTGGCCGCGTTGATCAGCCGTAGGGCTACCGTTTTGGTGTTGGGAGCCGTGGCCCCGATCAACCCGGTGCTGGGGTTGATCAGACCTGCTCCTGCCGCAGCGATGCCCGGCTGCTGGCCTGGTTGCTGGAAGCCCGGCTGCTGCCCCGCTGCCCCGGGGGTCACCGTGATCCCCACCGTGGTCGTGGCGTTGGTCGGCCGATAGCCCTGCTGGATAGCCAGACGGATCAGGTTGGCGATTTCGTCCGCCAGACCATAACGCACCTCGAAGATGCGTAGATCGTTGGTAGCAGCGGCCTTGCCATTGTCCAGTTCTTCAACGAACTTGGCAATTTCGGCAAAGTCGGCCGGAGCCGCCTGCACGAATAATTTATTGAGTTGGTCGTCCCAGGTGACTCGGATCTGGGTCTGAGTCGCGCCTGGCTCACGGGGGAAGCGGCCTGCCGCCCAGTTGGTGATCAGCTGCGCTACACGGGCTGCACTGGCACGCTTGAGTTGGAGGACGCGCGGTGCCATCCCCACCGGCGGGATTTTGTCGAACTCGTCGATCTTCTCCAGTACCTTGGGAAGCAGCACTTGCGGGGCACCGACCAGGATACTGTTGATTCGTGGCAACGGAATCAACACGATGCCCGAGCCGGTGTTGGTGGTGCCCCCGGTGCCAGTGGTGGTGCTGGTTCCACCGATGTTGGGGGTGACGGTGCCTAACCCCGGAGCTAGATTCCCTGGTCGGGCGTTCGGATCAGGATTGATCCGTGTGCCGGTCGGCGTAACCAAAATGCGACGATACACCTCGTCCAGATAGGCGGTCACCGTGGTGGCGTCGGCATTCTGTAAGGGCACGATCTGAATCTTCACGTCGCTTTCGGCTGCGCTTTTGCGCAAGATTTCGATGATGTCGAGGACGGCCTGGACATCGGCAGGCGTATTGCCGCGGATAACGATGACACCCAGCGACTCGATAGGGGCGATATCGACGGTGCCCTGGGGGGCACGCACGCTATCGATCGAGGGAGGACCGGGTTGTTTCTCGTCGTTTTTCTTTTCGTCTTGGTAGTGAACCGGGGTGATTTTCAGGCCCGAGGCCGGGGCCCCAGCCTTCTGGCTGGAGACCCCTGAAGAAGCTGAGTTGTCATCGGAGGTGCGAGAATCGAGTTGGGGATCGTAGAGGCCAGTCGCAGTCAGCTGAGGGTCATCCGTGACCCGTTGGGCAAAAAAATCCGGACTCCCTGGGGAGGGGGCCAGGGCAGCTCGGGGGCCTCCCCCACCCCCACGGGTTCCTCCCCCGCCGCGAGTACCGCCGGTGCCAAAGCCGCCGGTGCCAAACCCACCGGTGCCAAAGCCGCCGCGTGTACCCCCTGGGCCAAAGCCACCAGTGCCCATGCCAGGTGTTATACCGCCGGGGATCATCATCCCGCCGCCGGGGATCATCATCCCGCCACCGGGGGACATCATCCCGCCGCCAAAGGAAGTATCGCCACCACTACCGAAGCCCCCCCCACCACGGTTGAAGCCTCCACCAAAACCACCTCCCAAACTGCCGCCACGGATCGACCGGCGACCTTGTACAGCGTCGATGACTTGCTGCACTAAGGCCGGGTCCAGTCCTTGCACGTTGACTACTTTGATGGTTCGGGCAGTGTCCTTCGACGCCTCGTCGATGTTCTCCACCAGCTTTTTGATGCCTGTATACATCCGTTCGGGACAGGCAATGATCAGCCGGTTGTTGCGATCATCCACGCCGATCGACAGTTGCTGTACCGGCTGTTGAGGCTGTTGTGGCGGTTGGCCCGTCATGATCGCCTGCATCATGGCCGCTCGCGGGTCGCCCCCCCCCCCCCCAGTCCCCGGAATACCCCGGCCTTGTGGTGGGAACACCTCTCGGACCAAGGCTGCTACATCCGCCGCGGTGGCATGCTTCAGCGGCAGGATGTAGGTGCGGATCAGTTCGTCTTCCTCATCGAACTCAGGATCCAGGGCATCAGCCAGCAGCCGACGCACTAGCAGCATATCCAAAGGTGTGGCACGTACCAGCAAGCTATTGGTCGCCGGATAGGCTACCACACGGATGCGGTCCTCTTCAGCCGAGCCACCGCCACCGCCTCCGAGCATACCACCGATCATTCCACCCATCATGCCGCCCAACAGGCCGCCGGCACCACCGCCACCTCGGCCACCCCGGCCGCCGCCCTGCTGCTGTTTGCCGTTGAATGCTTCTTCCAGGGCCCGAGCGGCATCGACAGCCGTGACGTTGCGAAGCTTGATGACGGTGAAGTCGCCCTTGCCAGGCGATTTGCGATAGAGGTTGACGATCTGGGCTGCCAGGGCCAGCATTTCCGGGTCATCGCTGGCCATGATTAGCTTGTTGCCCGATGCAAAGATGCGGAGCGGTTTGTCGGTCGAGCCAGGCAGATCAAGCGTCTTTTTGGGTTCCTTCTTCGATTCGCGTGGATCGACCAAACCACCTTCGTCGGCTACCGACACCGGAAACTCCTTGGGCATACGCAGCTTGGTGTCCTTGTCACGCAGTTTCTCTTTTTCCTCGCGTTGCCGACGACGTTCCTCCTCACGGCGTTTGGCGTCTTCGTCACGCAGGCGATCCGGGGAGGTCACCTCGACTGGGTTTTTACGCATCCGCGACATCAGCCGAGCGATTTCTTCAGCTAATACGGGGGCGCTGCCGCCGTCGAGTTCAATGATCCGACTACGACCGACACCCGTGGTGCCTTTGCCATTGATGGCCTCGACCAGTTCTTGAACGAGTTTAATTTGTTCGTCGGTGCCACGGACTAGGATGGCGTTGCGTTCGGCGATGGCCTCGACCAGAGGGCCGCCGCCCTTGGTGTCGCCCAGGAAAGTGCCCACGGTTTTGACCATGTCGGCGGCCTCGCGGTCGCCACAGTCGATGGTGATGTTTTTCAACTCGGCTTTGGCTTCTTTATTGCCGGCCAGCGTTTTGGCGATGTCGTAGTGATCCTGCGGGTAGGCGTTGATGAGCAATTGATTGCCCGGAATCACGGTAATTCGCAAAGTTGGCGACTTAATCGTTTCCTTTAACAGCTTTTCCCAGCTTTCAGCGGTGCCGGGCGGAACGCTATAGGTTTTAATAGTCGCTTCGCCGACCAGGATCTTCTCGCCGCTGGCCCGCTTCTGGTCGATACGCCGCGCCAAAGCCTCGGCCTCGGCCATTTTGTCCACGGGGCCGGAGAAGAGCAGGGTATTAGTACGCTCATCGCTGGTGATGAACAGGAGCTTTTTAGTGTCGATTGTCGGAGCCGATCCACCGCCACGGCCATCTCGGCCAGCACTGGAAGGAGCAAGAAGTTTATTGCTGTCACCCAGCTGATCCTTGAGGATGCGTTCGGCTTCCATTGCTCGAATGTATTCGCAGCGGTAGGACGAGGTGTTGGTTCCGGAACCATCGTTGCTCTCGAACTCCGAGATCAATTTGCGTATGCGCCGCAGATTGTTCCCCGTGTCCTGGAGATACAGCTTGTTGAATTTATCCAAAACCGTGATCTCGCCGAATGGCCCCATGACCTTCTTGATGATCGGGGCTACATCTTCGGCCTGAACGGTTTTGAGTGTCAGTTCCAGACGCAACAGTTCATTGCGGCCGCGTTTGTCAAGTTCTTCCAAAGTGACGGTAGGGAGCTTGGAAGGGTCGATTTTTTCGTCGGCGGGGACGACGATCCAGTTCTTTTCGGAGTCCAGCAAGTAGAATTTTTGAGCCAGGAGCGCCTCGTTGATGATGTCGATCACTTCAGGCAATTCGTAGGTGGCACCCGGAGGGCAAGTGAAGGTGAAGGTGCCGGTGGGCTTGGTGGTGTTTATCACCGGCTTGCCCGTTTGGGAACTGACCCATTCAAACACGCCTTTCCATGGCTTACTATCCATCGAGAAGGCAATTTTTTTGCCCTCGGGCCGAGTGTCCTTTTTCGGCTCGGGCCGATCCGGTTTGTCGTCCACTTTGGGGTTGGGTTCGTTGACCAGGCGCACCTTGCCCACAGTCGGCGGGGCGGACACATACGTGCCAGGTACCTGGCTGCGGCTCGGTTGCGCCAAGGCAACCGCCGTGAGAATGGTGACCAAACACAGAGTCAGCGGCCCCCCTGGCCGTTGAATGCCGTGTCGGTGATCGGCTAAGTCGTGTCGCATAGGACTTTCCCGCACGAGAACATGGAAAGTGGGTCGATGGAGCAAGCAAGGCAACCCAGAGAAGGTGGTTCTCACGGATCGCGCACGCTTAAGCCATCGATGGTACCCCAGTAATCTATTCTATCGTCAAAAGCCTCACAGGTGTTGAGCGATTTCCTGTTGGATCCAAAATTAAACTCAAGTCACCTACCTCGCGTTATGAAGACCTCGCGTTTAAAGACCGAGCTTTTTCACCTCGGTGCTACTCAGCGGTTTTTTCCAAGCAGAGTCGAGGAAATCGCCGACTCGTACTCGGAAGTATTTGCCCTCGGCGGTGAAAATCATCTGTTCGGCGTCGATCGAGACGACCTTGGCCTCCAAGATCGGTTTGTTCGACTCGTTGTACAAGATGAACGACTTATACAACCGGGTGTCGAGTTTGATTTCGTCGCCTTTGCCGCCCGCTTGGTCGTAGAGCGAGGCTTCCCAGCGAGCGCGATTTTGGTTATAGGCCAGCATCGTCAGTTTGACGAACTGCAAAACTTCCAGACGTTCGCTTTCCAGCACCTTGGGGGTGGGGTCCGAGGGGGGCGGCGAGGGGGGCTTGGGTTTTTCCTTCACTATTTCTTTGGGTTTTTCTGGCGGCGGGGAGGCCAACCCCGTGAACAGGCTGCGTTTGTTGAGCAGGTTGTAATCCCGGCTCGGCTCGGCGAGCAGTTTCGGAGTGAATGCCAATTGCGTCGGCAGCACGGTGGAGCGGGCTTCGGCCCCAGCGACCACCAGCGCTTCGAGTAGCATGTTGAGTTCCAAGATGTTTGGGTTGGGCTTCTCTTTGCCTTTGGGTTGCGGCACGGCAATAGACATCGACCGCACCTCATGAAGAACCTTCATATCTTGGATCTCTCGCAATGACTTATACACTGCCTCCTGCGGACCTGTCGCCGTCACTCGAAACGCCATCCGTTCATACAGTGGCGGTTGGCCCTTGGGCGGTGGCGGCGGCGCACCGACTCGGCTATCGGGTTGCGCCTTGGTCACCTTCACCGAAGCTGCATTCATGCCATTGCGACGCAACAGGTCACTGATGATTCGCTCGTATTCGGTTTCTAGCTTGCTGTAATGGACCTTTTTTTGGTCTTCGGTGCTGGTTGCTGTTTTCTTCTGCGCCGGATCGCGGGGCGGCAAACTGAGTTTGCTCCACTGCTCCAAACGTGGGTGCTGCTTGAGAATCATCTTGTTGGTCTTGTCCACCCGTGCCAACTCCGTTGACACTTTCTCCAACTGTTCGTCGGCTTTGGTCTTCTGCTCGTAGAGTTCTGCCAAAGGCGACCACACAAACGAGTAACCAACAAATACAATTCCCAGGGCTGTCCCTCCCAGAGAGAGGAACATTAGTAGTCGCTCACGGGAGTTCATTGTTGCTCTCCTTCTCGCCCGGCTGTGTCTCATCCAGCTGTGTCTCATCCGGCTGAGTCGCTCTTGACCTCTCTGGCCCCTCTTGGGGTTCGGTCTTGATCAACTTCTCGCTGGGAGCCTTAGGCTTGGTTTTACTCGTGTTCTCTTTGGTGCGGCTGCCGCTACGGCTGGTTCTGTCTTTGACGAGGGTCGGATCATCCAGTTGCAGCGTGTACTCGTTGGGCGCACGCCGAGCTACATCCAACACCAGCACAAATGCCGTGTCATCGAACTTCGACGAGCCGGGTTCGATGGTGTAGTTTCCCTCGCGAGTGAAGGTCGACACCATCTTGTCATAGTCCGCCCGTCGGGCATTGGTGGTGCTGGCCAATAGTCGGCCGCGTAAGGTGATTTGGCCGACGTAGCGGGTAGCAGCTTTTTCATTGACCCGACCGCGCGAACTGACGCCCAGATAGTCGATGCGGACTTTGTCTAGATCGAGGCGGCCGGCCAAGTCGTAGATTTCATCCACCCAGGTGGGGTTGCTCCAGTCGCTCATCGCCTTGAGGCGCTTGGCTTGTTCGCTAGCTTTTTTGAGCTTTTCCTCGGTGTCGCTGGTTTCCGAACGTACCCGGTCTAGAGCCGCTTGTTCTTCGGCCACCATGATTTGCCCGCCGACGAACAGCCCCACCAGCAGCAGAAAACCGATCAATAACCAGACACGCATGCGTTTGAACAGCGGGTCAGGCGGCGGCTTCGGCTCGCGCGGCGAGACCCAGTTGATGGGTAACTCGCCGACGGCCTTGTGATACAACAGTCCCATTGGGCCAGCGAAAAAGCCCCGATTGCCTGCGGCCCGGCTGCCCGCTTCGCCGCCTGCAAACGGGTCAAACGTGTGGATCGGTATCTCCAGTACCTCGCCCAGCCGGTCACGCAACTCTCCGGCTCCTTTGCCAGTCAGATACACGGCAACGATCAGATGGTCGGGGGATTGGCCCTCGTGCAGAGCGAGGTTGCGGCGGATCTCGCCGAACAGGTTGGGGCCCGCGTGGAGCGAGCGGGCCAGCAGGAAATCAGGGCCTTGGAGGACGCCCAGTTCGGCCGTTTTTTCCCCCAGCACAACCAAGGCGATCGTGCCGGTGGCTGGCTCCGGCGGCGGGGTGACGACTGTAGTGCCAATCACTCGCCGCAGGCACATGGCCGCCCCCATTAGCCGGGGAGTTAGGCCGGTGAGTTTCAGCCCCGCCGCAGTGGCGATTTTCTGATAGACCTCCAGTAGTTTTTTTTGCACCACCACGGATGCGGCGCGACGTTCGGTTTGACTCGTGGAAAGCCGTGGTACATAGTCGATCACCACGTCATCAGGCGCGTCGGTCAACTCTTTGACTGTTTGAAATCGTACTACCGCTGGTTCTTCCAACTCGGAAACCGGTGGAAAGCGAATGTCTTTGACGATCAGCCGATCCCGGCCGACACACCCCAGTAGTGGAGCCGGGGCGATCCCCGCCTCTTTGAGCTTTTGTTTCAGTCGTTGGCCAATGGCCTCGGCATTGGCCAGGCTGGGCGGGGCCTCCTCTTGCCAGGTTAGGGCCGACTGAACCTTCACCGCCGTGCCCCGGGTTTCACCGGCCACGACGTATAAACTGTTTTGATCCCAGTCAATTGCGATCAGGCGAGCCAAGGGGGTTCTCCAATTCGCAACGGCCCAAGCGTGCGGCCCAAGCGTGCGGCCCAATTAGGGCTGGTTGAAGCGGAAGCCTTTGCCAAGAATAGATAAGTCGCGCCAATATAAGAACCGAGGTCGCCCGTTGTTAACATCGACCACCACCTCTAGACGAGTGCTAGGGGTGGGGCGGACGCTCTCGAACAAACCAACTACCTGGAAACGATACACCTGCGAAACGCCACTAATAAACCGTTCC
>JBDNDE010000109.1:0-14108 GCA_046719305.1 Gemmataceae bacterium
GAGGCGATGCCGCGATCGGCCCAGGATCGTGAGAGCAAGCTTGGCCATCTCCATGAGAATGAGCATGAGACAAAGAAAGAGAAGTTGAACCACCAGGAGCGTGATCACATTGTTCCCCTGCGTGTGAATGAGCATGTGCAGGTGTTTCTACTCTGCCCTGTTCCGTAACGGACATTTGGCCTGCTTCCAACCAAACAGCGATGGCCCGAATCGTGACTAGTGCCAAGAGAACCAAGCCACCTGTCAGGACAAGGGGATGAAACTTCGGATGCAGCATTCGCCCCAACAGACCAGATTGCCACAACACTAGAGTCACACAAGCTAATGCCCCGCATACCGCGATGGCAAAAAGCTGATCCATAAAGTAGGCTGTGGCACTGTCCCCGGCTCCGTGACTGTGGCCATGACTGTGTCCGTGGCTGTGATGGTGGGAATGGCTGTGCAACGGTTGCTGGGCATGCGAGTGGGAATGATTGTGGTCTGCCATAGTCCCTCGCTCATCAGGTGCTGCATTCTAGTATCGTTTATTACGCGAAGGGGCGGTTGGTTTGTTCGGGGCGGCGTTTCCACCAGGGGGAGAGTATCACACTCAAGGCAAAGAGCGTCACGGCAACCAGGACGATCGTACCGGGGATGCCGAGCTTTACACTCAAGCAAGTTTCGATTTCCCAGCACAGAAACAACCCACCGATGCACGAGATCAGGCACAACCCAACGCTCCACCAAAACACTTCACGTAGGTTGCGACCCAGATTGACGGCTGTCGCAGCCGGCACTACCAATAACGCGTTAATCAGCATTACACCTACTACACGCACACATAGATTGACTACCAATGCCAGTAATACAATAAACGCATAACTAGCTAGACGATGCGGCAGTTGACGAGACTGGGCCAAACTAGCATTAAAGCCCCCTAGCATCAGAGGGTTGTAAAGCCAGCCTAACAGTCCGACGACCAACAGTAGGAGGATCAGCAAGTTGACCAGATCGCCTGGACTACTGAGCAGAGGATCACCAAAGAGAAAATCCTCAAGAGTGAACAGTTGGCGATTTTGGATGAGCTTTCGCAAGGCAGCCGCCAGTCCCGTCGAGGCAGCAAAAAACACCCCGATGACGGTGTCGTTGGTCAAGCCGGTACGTTCACGCGCCCAGGCGATGCCAAAGCCTACCAGCATGCCAAACGCCAGCATCACCGGCGTAACCCAGGTCCAGAACGCTTCCCGCTCCCCTGCTAGGAACACCAACACCAGTAAAAACCCAATGCTCACCCCAGCAAAAGCGGAATGTGCCAAAGCATCGCTGAAAAACGCCATCCGGGCACCGACCACTAGCGAACCAGTCGAACCACACACCAGAGCGACCAAAAACAAGGCAACTAGTGCCGTCACATTGAACTTGTAGCTAAAAAACGAATCCACCGGGGCCAACTGGACCACGGCCTCGAGCCAAGTATCCATCGACCTTGCCTCATGCTTGTCCGAAATTAGGAGCTGGCATATTTAATACCTCATCTAATAAAGGAGGAACTTGCCGAAACAGCGCCTGATATTCATCGCGTGTTGGTACTAAACGCACTGCAACCTTAGTCGCATGATGCAACGCAATATCTGCTAGCTTGTGTTCAATGAAGGGATTACGAAAACGGTCCAACACCTCGGCCGCAAAACCGGCTGGATTCTCGACCCGGCCTTGCAAAACGGGCACTACCTCGGAGATGAGCAGCCGCTCCAACCAGGGACCTAGTTCTGGGTCGCTGACCGCTTCGCGTACAGTGCGCAAGCCACGCGGCCAGGCCTTGATCAGCAAGGCTGTGTGTCCGCCGTTCAGCAGGCGAACCTTGCGCAAAAAATAGGGCATCACCTCCTGTGTCCATACAATTGACGGATGTTCAATCCAGCGCGGCACGCCGGGTTTTTCCTCGATAGCAAACAGAGCATACGGTTCACATGCTGTTAGCATTGGGTCACTGGCCAGCAAGGGATGATCGCTGGGAGGGCCGGTGACGATGCGATCGACTAGGGTGTTATGCCAGCTACACGCTTCGGTGAGCCAACAGAGAAAAACGTCCGGTAGGTTCCACCCTTTGGCAATCCCCTCGACCAAGCTGCGTAACAAGTCGGCCTGGTGTTCGCGTAATTCGCACGGCACGATTTGCAATCCCGGCAAGCCAGCCTGCCAGCGTTCGTGCAACACCGCTGTCAACTTAGCTGGGAAGGATCGTGGAGGCGAAAGCGGAGCGGGATCATCGGCCGGGTCCAGGTCGTAGCCTTTCTCGGTTGTGTTGGACAGGATCACCCGCAAATGAGGCGAGCGAGCCAACTGTAGCACTTCGTTCCATTGTCCCTTGGCCGCAATCGCCCGACTAACGCTTTGGCAGGTTTCCACGCGATCGAGGATGTGCCCACCTTGAATGCCGCGGATCACCACATGATAGCGGCCCTCGCCTGCATTCAGTGATTCGGCACGTCCTTCGCCAGTCGATTGCACGATAACCACTCGGCCGACAGCCTGCCCTTGAGTGTTCGCATGATGGATAAATAAATCAGCAAACGCTCGTAAAAAGCGGCCAGAACCAAACTGGAGGATTGTCTCAGGTAGCATGCCATCTTGCTTTCGCGTAGTTAATTGACCGGGATGACACTTATAGTATGACATCCATCGCGATACGTAAGCCCACAAAATGTAGCGCCTCGTAGCGACTGCGGCTAGCGCAGCGGCAATTCCAACCGGCATCAATCCACGACCCGCCACGTAGGACATGGGATCGACCACGCTTGGGGCCAGTCGGGTCGGTGCGTGGATGGTGGGTATAAGTCCGATCGGAATAGCGATCCCTGCACCATTCCCAGAGATTACCGTGCATGTCGTACAGGCCAAAGGCGTTGGGGCGGAAGCGGCCCACGGGACAGGTGCGTCCGAGATAGATGACTTCGGCCTGCTGCGGGGGCGGTGCCGGGTGAGCATAGTTGCCGTCAAAGTTAGCCTGGGTCGAATCGAGGTGGTCGCCAGAATGAAACATGCTAGAGGTGCCCGCGCGACAGGCGTATTCCCACTCGGCCTCGGTGGGCAGGCGATAAACATGTCCGGCGTGTTGTTCCGCAGGCTGGGCCGTTAACTGGGCACAAAATGCTTCAGCCCTCTCGAAAGAAATACCATCCACAGGAAACGAATCCGTACTTTTGTAGGGCACGTCGTACTGACTATTGGGATTCGGAAGAAAGAGACTGGGATTGTATCCCATCAGTGTGCAAAACTGCTTCTGGGTAACCAAATAGGTGCCCAGGTAAAAAGGACGAGTGAGCGTCACGCGGTGCCGTGGACGTTCGCCGTGGGCCTGATCCCATTCGCCCTTGGTTGCACCCATCCAAAAGGTTCCCGGCGGCACAAGTGTCAGTTGAATGCCGAAAGAAACGCAACGTGTGGGCATGCACGGGGTGATCCCGTCACGGATCAACTGCTGCACACGTGCTTCGTCTCTGCGACGGCCTTCATAGGTCAACTCGCGACGCAGCCGAGTCGTCAGTCGCGTGAGTTCCGCTCGTGGGTCGCCGGCCTCCTCCAAGGCGTCGGCTAACGCTAGCCACGCCACCTCATCGGCAGCGTGATGGTGCAAGGCCTGAAGAAGCGTTTCGATCATGCAATTAGCTTGCTGATGGGTCGGTTCTCAGTGGGCAAGATGGGTATGGGCCGGTTGCTCACATCCATCACCATGCTATGCGGGTCGATACCTAGGTTCTGGTACACTGTCGCTAGAACGTCGCGGAAGTGGATCGGATCATTCTTGGCCTCAGCTGCCTGAGCGTCGGTCGAGCCGATCACTTGACCGACCCGCATGCCGCCCCCGGCCACGATGGCGCTGTTGACGCGCGCCCAGTGGTCGCGGCCGGCCTGTTTGTTGATTTTGGGGGTGCGGCCGAATTCGCCCCAGACGACAACAGTGCAATCCCGATCCAGTCCGCGCTCATAAATATCTTCAATGAGCGCACTGATACCTTGATCAAAAAGTGGCAGATGGCTCCGCAGATGGCGGAAGTTCTGGCCGTGCGTGTCCCAGAACCCGTAGGCCACCGTCACCACTCGAGCGCCGGCTTCGACTAGGCGGCGTGCCATGAGCAACTGGTCGTTCCACATCGGAGCACCGTCGCCCAGATGCTTCGTAGAGCCTCGGCCGTAACGATCACGTACCCGGACCGGTTCGCGGCTGATATCGACGGCATCGACCAGCTTGCTAGTGGTCAGAACCTCAAAGGCCCGGCGATAGTTAGCTTCCATCGAACCGACAATGTCTGCCTGGCGTTGGAAGCGATCCAAGCGGGCCAGTAGTTTCTTACGCTCAGTGAGATCCTCGTTGAGCTTCATGATGGTCAGGTCTTGGCCATCGACCCGCACCCCGCGAGCGGCTCGGCCGAGGTGGCCCGGACCCGGGGAATTGTATGGCTTGTGCTGCATGGTCGGAAACAAATCGACAAACGCCGGTATCTCCGGGTTGGTCGGCCCCTGCAACCGCGACACCACCGAACCGAAGTGCGGTTTGGGTTCGCGTTGGATCTGGGCTTCGTTGAAACCGACGCAGCTTTGGTTGCTTGAGTGTTCATCAACTTGGCCGACAAGCGAGCGTAAAATCGCGAAGCGATTAGCACAGCGAGCCAGACGCGGCAGCAATTCGCAGATTTGGATACCTGGTACATTGGTGGCGATCGGTTTGAACTCGCCACGCGATTCGGCCGGGGCATGCGGCTTGAGATCTAGGGTGTCTTGGTGGGCGATGCCCCCAGTCAGGTAGACCATGATCACCGATTTATTCCGCGCGGAGCGATCAGCAGTCGAGGAGCCTGCTTGTAATACGGCAGGGATACTGGATAGGGCCAAGGAACCCAGGCGAAGAAAGTCGCGACGGTGGATCATGGTAGGGAAGCCTCGGGTGTGAAAGATTTTCTCACTCTAGACGATCCCTCGCCGTGAGGTAAGCTGTTTTTCTTTCGGATTCTTTCCGGGTTTCTCACGGCCGTAGGGTTTTCAATTTCCAGTCGTCTTCCAGCGTTTCACCAGTCGATTGACCCCCGCAGCCTGGTCAGTTCGCTCACAGCGTGAGCATTCCACGGTGCGGCTCCACGTTTCGTCGGGCATCTCCGGTTCTTGCATCAACTGCCGCATGAATTGTGGGTAATAGGCGGCATAACTGCCGTGGAACAGGATAATGCAGATAGGCCCCTCGCCATCGCGGTGGAAGCGGAGGTTGTAGGACTTCATCAAACCGATCCGTCGGCTACGTTCGCGTTCGTTGGCCCACCAGGTGGCGTTGCGTTCGGCAGCGGCTTCGACACGATCAAGCAGCCCCTCGACCAGTTTCCGCAGTTCGCTGAGGCTGTCTGCGTCCAGTGGCAGTTTGGTGAGCGGCAACTGGCCACGTACTGTCTTAGAGCGGGAGCGACCGGTGCGGTTCCAGGCAGCGATCCAGGCGTTGAGCCGCCCCTCCCAGGTGGGCAACCGATGTGTGGTTTGGATGATGATGATCGGAGCTTGATCGACCAGAGCTGCTTCTAGCACGGCGTCGAAACCATCTGTATCGACATAGTCGATAACAACAGGCCTGAGGTCTGGTAGTTCTGCGGGAACCGTGTTGGAGCGAGTCGGACGTCCTTGACAGCCGACCAGCAGCAACAACAGCAACACGGCGGCAAGCGATCCGCGCACCATCGGCCGGCCCTCGATGAAGGATTTCTCAGGAGCCATACCAAGCAGGAAGCCCGAGTCAAGAGCAACTTTTGTCAGCTTCACTCGGGAGGTGGACCTCCAACCAGTTAAAGAGACACCAACCGGCCATCCAAGACAACGCAGCAAGGCAACGCGGGGTGAAGGGGGATCTTGTTCGGGGAGTTTAGCTAAAGGACACGTCTTGCTTACACAGGCTTCTCAAGCACGCTCCCTGCTCGAAGCTTCGGCTGACAGGCTCTAAGTCGCATGACCAACGTATCAACTTGGTAGGTCAACGTTTGAGACTGATGCCGTTGTGCAGACCTGGCGTTATAAAACATCTTGAACCACGCACGGATCGACTTTGCTCGTCAGAAAGAATCGCATGCATCCAGTTACGCTACTTCTCTTGCTTGCGTCGTTGCCTGACAACCCCGATCTCAGTCGGCTACCTCTGGCCGAGATCTGCGCTGTGGCATGGAGGGCTGACGGCTCGGCTCTAATTGCTGGTCCTGAATCGAGTGAAGTTGTAGTTTGGAACCCCCAGACAGGCCGCGATCAAGCCCGCTACTGCAAGGCGGTGAAACCTCTGGCCCCGCTGTCGCTGCATGGCCAAGTTTTGGCCAGTGACAGCGAGATGGACTACGTGCAGTTATGGCATGTAAGGACAGGCAAACCGCTACGAACCTTCTCCACATTGCAGAAGCTGCGCAGTCTGTGTCTGCAACCCGATGGCCAATCGCTAGCAGGAAGTACTGGTGAGGGCATCTTAGGTTGGAACGCTCAGACCAGTAAACCAATCGGGATATTCCCACGCGAGAATTCCGTGGCATGGTGTGTGGCCCATTCGCCTATTTGCAAGCAGTTGTTTCTCACTGGTGAGGTCGGTGGTTCTGGCGAGTTGGGAACATGGGACCAGCGGCTCCCTCTAAGGGGAGATGAACAACAGGGCCGATCGTATAGCTGCGTTTGCTCTGCGACCGACAAGCCCACCGAAGCGATGGGCGATTGCATCGCTTGGAGTCCTGATAGCTCCGTTGCCGTCTGTCCCATTTCCAACAGCCACCAGGAAAGTTTTAAGAGTAGTTTTTTAGGAGTGCTTGGGCGTTCTGTTCAGCCAACGGGGACATGGCGGACTTGGCATAGAGGCCCGAGGGCACAAAGAGCAAGCAGATCGTGCTCAGCGGCCAGGAGCAGTTCATGCGCATGAGTTGCAAAACACGATGGCGGGAGTTGATGGCTGACAAGCTCGGTCCGATCTAGCAGTTTGCCCTGTCGCCGGATGACCAGAAGGATGCCGTGGATCATAACCGCTGGGTGTCGATTTGGTCGATTGGTACTGCCCAGGCTCTCTAACGTCGGTTAACTTGAAAGGATTGAAAGGATTGAAAGAATGATCATTCTAATAATTCTTTTGCTCAGTTCGTGGCTCTCTAGCAGCACGCTGCAAGTCGGCCAGTGGCTCGGTTGGACTGAGGGGTTGCTAAGGGTAGCAGCCCACGAGGAACCGGCGACTCACAAGCCCTTTCAGAAAATCGGCGACTGGAAACCGCTCTTTCGCGGGGTGCAATGCGTCGATCTAGAGGCCAAAGAGCCGCGACTTATGCGGGGCCAGGCAGTGCGGATCGAGCTACGCACCGAGGGTCTAAGGTTCTTGGCTACACCCGATAACGGTGAACGCCCCGATCATACCGATGGCTTAAAGACGAGCAGCTTCCTGACCCGTTACAAGTGTCAGCTAGCGATAAATGCGGCTCCGTTTAGCCCGATCTACTCCGCTGAGGGCAAGCCGCAGAAAATCGAAGGGCTTACCATCTCGCAAGGCAAGGAGGTCTCGCCTGCTAAGGGGAGCTATCCAGCGTTGTTGATCAGCAAAGACAACCGCGTGAGCGTGGCCAAGCCGCCTTTTAAGCTCGAAGGTGTCTATAATGCGGTGAGTGGCTTTGGAATTGTTTTGGAAAAAGGCAAAATCGTGCCAGGAGGCAAAGATGTTCATCCTCGCACGGCAGCTGGGGTCTCGCAAGACGGCAAGACACTCTTTCTGCTAGTGATCGACGGTCGGCAACCCAAATACAGCCTTGGGGCGACCACTGCCGAGGTCGGAGCGTGGCTGGCCGCTCTGGGAGCCTATGAGGGCATTAATTTAGATGGTGGGGGAACCACGACGTTGGTCATCGAGCAACCCAGCGGCTTCAAGATCCTCAATCGGCCGATTCATGCCGGCAAACCCGGCACGGAACGTGTGTCGGCGAGCCATTTAGGGGTGTATGCCCCGCCGATAAAAGAGATAAAAGAGATGAAAGAGAAATAAACGAGCAGAGGGTCCGTCGCCTGCGACGGTGCGTCCGCCCAAGCACGACACAAAGAGAACTAAGAGAAATAAGAGCAGAAGGGAACCACGAGATCGAGGGGCGACAGGAGGAGGGGGAGCTTTTTTCACCCCCAGGCGATACCTGGACCTCTGCCGTTGGTTTCATTTGTAAAACGGAATCGAGAAGCTCTCCCCAGGTGGGGTAGCTTCTCTTTCTCCATCAGGAGAACCCCACCATCATGACCAACTGGACCCATATGCGAGCAATCGGCTGTGTTGCCTTGCTCGTCGCCTTCCTAACAACTTGCACCTCTAACTCGATCGAAGCAGCAGACCAAACGACTCCGAAGAAGCCAGCCAAGAATAAAAAGAAGGAAAAAACAACCACCCCCGCCACGCCCGTGAAGACGGCCTCGTCGGTCAAAGCTCCGGTGACACCGGGTTTTCTGCCAGCTGGTGCTAAGCTCAACGCGACGCAATTGGCCGCCCACATCGACGACGTGATCAACAAGGGTCTGGCCAAGGAGAGGGTAACGGCTTCGCCTCGCACCACAGACGAAGAGTTTTTGCGTCGGGTGTATCTGGACATTACCGGACAGATACCGTCGCCTGAACAAGCGGTAGCCTTTCTCGACAGCAAGGACGAAAACAAACGTGCCAAGCTGGTCGATGACCTGCTGGCCAGCAAACAGTTCGGGGAACGCATGTCGGACATCTGGCAAGCGTTGCTAGTGGAACGCAACAGCGATAACCGACGCTTGGCCCAGTACATGCCCAATCTGCGGAAGTGGCTCACCGAACAGTTCAACGCCAACAAGCCCTGGGACAAGATCGTGTATGAGATCCTCACCGCCTCGGGCGACGTAACCGAGAACGGAGCGGCGGTCTTTTTCCTGGCTAACCCAACGGCCGACAAGATGACCGACACCACGACGCGGATGTTTTTAGGAGTGCAGTTACAGTGTGCCCAGTGCCACAACCACCCCTTTACTGACTATAAGCAAGATGAATACTGGGGGATGGCGGCCTTCTTCCTCAAGACCCGCGCTCAAGGCAATGTCAAGGCGGCTGCCAAGGACAATAAGGGCATCGTGATTAGCGAAACTGCGGTCGCCAAGGGCAAAAAGGCCGGACTGCCCGAATCGGCCAAGATTCTGCCGCCGAAGTTCCTGCAAGACGCTTCGCCGAAGATCGCCAACGATGCACCGCATCGGCCGGTACTGGCCAGCTGGATCACCAGCAAGACAAACCCGTTCTTCGCTCGGGCGATGGCCAACCGTCTGTGGGGGCAATACTTCGGTCGGGGCCTCGTCAACCCAGTGGATGACATGCACGACGCCAATCCGGCGACCCACCCAGAATTGCTGACCGACTTAGCCAACCAGTTCATCGCCAACGACTTCGATATCAAGTATCTGGTGCGGGCGATCGTCTTGAGCGATACCTACCAGCGGAGCAGCCGGCCATTTAACAACGCCGACATCGAACCGGAAATGTATGCCCGTATGATGGTGAAGCCGCTCAGCCCCGAGCAACTCTACGATGCCCTGACCAAGGTGATTGGAAACGCAGGTGGAAAGGGTGACAAGACCAAGAACAAAGCCGTTACCCCTAAGGGAGTACCGAACAACGCTCGTGAACAGTTCGTGACGTTCTTCGGGATCGAGGATGGAGCCGACCCCATCGAGTATTCCGCTGGCATTCCGCAGGTGTTGCGGCTGATGAACTCGCCGCAGTTCAACACGCTGGCGGCAGCTAGCCGCATCACGGCAGGAGCCAAAACGCCGGCCGAATCGGTAGAGAAGCTGTATCTGACCGTGCTGTCGCGCCGGCCGACCAAAGAAGAATCGGAGCGGCTGACCACATATCTCAAAGAGAGCAAAGAACCACCGCGAGAAGCGTTCTCCGGGGTGCTATGGGCCTTACTCAACTCGAGTGAGTTTGCCCTTAACCGTTGAACCGTGTCCTGAACGTGAACACTTATACGAGGAATAGTTCTGTTATGATTTCTCTCGATCTCTCGCGGCGGGACGCTCTGAAACTCGCCGCTGCTGGTATCTCCACCGTGTCGCTGTCCGGCTGGATGCAAGTATTAGCCAAGGGAGCAGCGGCTCAAGGCAAGAAGACTAAGAACTGCATCCTGCTATGGATGGACGGCGGCCCCAGCCACAAGGACACCTTCGACCTCAAGCCCGGCACCAAGGATGCCGGCGAATACAAAGAGATTGCCACCAGCGTGGCGGGTATCCGCATCAGCGAACATTTTCCCCAGTTGGCCAAGCTGATGCACCACGGGGCGATTCTGCGTGGTATGTCGACCAGCGAAGGTGCTCACGCGCGGGCCAAGTACAACCTGCACACCGGCTACCGCGAAGGTCAGGGCGGGGTCGTCTATCCGAGCATCGGCTCGATCGTCGCTAAGGAACTGGGTAACCCCGAGTTCCCACTGCCCTCGTTTGTTTCTATTGGTGCTCGCAGCTACGGCTCCGGTTTCCTAGGCACCAAGTATCAGCCGCTCATCGTTAACGACGCTCGCCGGGGCGTCGAAAACCTTAAGCCGTTGGTCACCGGCAGTTCGTTTGATAACCGCGTCGGTCTGCTAGAAGAGTTGGAAAAGGCGTTTCACCGCGAGTACAACGCCGAGGCTGGGGAAGCTCACCGTACGACGTATCAACGCGCTGTCACGCTCATGAAGTCGAAAGAAGCAAAGGCATTCGACATCACTAATGAACCGCTGGCCGTCCGCCAAGCCTACGGTGAAAATCGCTTCGGCGAAGGCTGCTTGCTGGCTCGTCGCCTGATCGAGGCGGGGGTGAGCTTTGTCGAAGTCAGCCTGGGGGGTTGGGACACCCACCAAAACAACTTCGAACGCGTGAAGCAACTCTCTTCTCAGGTTGATCCGGCTTTTGCCTCTCTCGTTCGCGAACTGAAGGAACGCGGCCTGCTCGACGACACCCTGATCGTCTGGGCCGGTGACTTCGGCCGAACTCCCAAGATCAACGCTCGTGGACCTAAGCCTGGACGCGACCACTACCCGCGGGCCTGGAGTACGGTAATGATGGGGGGCGGCATTAAGGGCGGCCAAGTCATTGGCAAAACTGACAAGGAAGGCGCTACCGTCATCGAGCGGCCCATCAACGCCAAGGACTTCCTGGCTACTATTTGCACGGTGCTGGGGATCAACTACAACAAGCAAAATATCACCAACAACAACCGCCCAGTACGCATCGTTGACAAAGGGGAGAAGGTTATCACCGAGTTGGTTGGTTAAGCCCTCGCTGGACTAACTACCCTCCCACGGGTCGCTTGCATCTTCGGAATGCGAGCGGCCCGTGATGGTTTATTGGGTCATTCCACTGGATCGCGTCTACGAATTAGCCGACCACACATCAATGCATAAGTAAACGACCCAATGAGTAGGAGCGCTCCGAACAGCAGCAGGATGCCGCTGGTCGGCGTGAAATCGAATCGCGCCCGGCCGGAAAATGCCTGCACCAGCGCGTACACGGTCAGTAGGGCATAGCCGCTTCCTGCCAGATGGACAGCCCAGGTCGCGCCGCGAGGCAGCAACCAAGCCAGAATCGGCAGTACCTGGATAGCGTGGATCGACATGCCATGCGGAAACTTCAATACGCCTGCTGTCCCAAATAACGAGCCTCCGGTAGTTTGAATCACGGCCCCAATCAGGCAAGAAACCAGCAATAACACCAGCCCCCAGCGAATGGCGACGATCTGTGTGAGAGGAGCATAGACTCTTCCAAACGAGTAGACGGTCAATAGGGCGATGAGTAGCGTAGCCACCGTAATCAAAGCGGTCATGATCCAGCTGATGGCATCATCAAAAGGAGTCTCATGATTGAAATGCGAGGGAACGCCACGCCACTTTTGCAAACTGATTAGTGCCACTTCAACAAATAGGCTGATCGCCAAGATGAAGCAAAAACCTGCATCCCCCCATCGCGATGGAAAATGCCGCCACACCCAGGCCAACGACAACGCGGTGACTCCCGTCGATAGTCCGAAAAGGATCGGTTTTCGCCAAGAGAGCGGACCTTCCCATTCACTCCCACGCAGCCAAAAATCGGTTGCATAGATCAGCGCGTGCGTAAACCCGCTGAGGCAGAGCAACAATCCCACCAGAATGAGTAAGCGTTGAGAAAGGATTCGCATGAACAATTTATAGTCCAAGCGAAACGACTGGCCAAACCTCTTTCACATTCCTTCAGATTCCAGCGATGCAATCCGTTCTAAAATCCGTTGTTCCAGGGCGTGATCTCGACCAATCGGAATCCAAGCCTCTTCGGGCTGACCCGGCTCGACCACTTCAAATTGCCTTTCCACCGTCGATTCCAGCCGAAACGTCGCTAACCCAGCGGTTGGCCGGTTCGGCTTCGCCAAATCTTCTAACTCATTAAAGACACGCACATCGACGAAATAGCCGCCATCGCGACCGATGGTGATCTGCACTTCCGCACGATGGCGGATCGTCTGGTTGAAGGCCAGCAAGCGTTGGTAAAGACTGGGGCTGCCGGGCTTCCAAGGCTGTTCGAGTCCCGGTTTGATGCTGTATTTGGTACGAATGACCCCGGCATAGCGATTGCTAGCCCGCGAGTCGATCTCGAAGTAATCGGCGACCACATCCCAACAGCGATCATAGACGCGTGGATAACTGAGTACTGATTGCGGCAGGAACACGGGAGAGGGAGGGGTTCCGGGCGGCAGCGGAGCCAAAGGTACGGGGTTTTCTAATTGCGGCCCACTGACACAACCGCTTAGCGCCAACGCTAACCCCGCGATCAGCAGTGTTCGGCCCACGTTACACCCCCCCTGCCCTTCACCGAGAGGCTGGGCTTATGCCGTCTCAGGCAAGAGTTGTCAAGCCCCAGTCCTGTTCACGCGTTGCAGGCATTGGTCGAGCAATCGGCCGAATTGGCCAGTCCGGGGCGGTGGGTTTCTTCACCTACGGAGCTTGTCCGTTGACCGATCGACCGATAAATTCTTCAACCAATAGCGATTCTGCAGGCAGACCATTGGCCGGAGTGCCAGCATGGATGGACGTAAACGGGTGATCATCTTCACCGACGGAGCTTGTCTTGGAAATCCCGGACCTGGTGGTTGGGCCGCTGTGCTGCTGTGTGATGGACATCGCCGCGAATTGGTGGGCAGCGTGCGACGAACCACCAACAACCGTATGGAGTTGCGAGCAGCGATCGAGGCATTGCGGGTGCTGAAGTTTCCCTGCGAGGTGGAGTTGCACAGTGATTCGCGTTACGTCGTGGATACGGCCAGCAACTTGATGCGGGGCTGGCGAGCCAACGGCGATCTGTGGCGAGAACTGGCCGAGCTGGTACAACGTCATCGGGTTCGCTTCGTCTGGGTGCCAGGCCACGCCGGTGTACCGGAGAACGAACGCTGCGATCTGCTCTCCAGTTCCGCTGCCCTAGCGGGTACCGATGAGATCGATCTGGGCTATGAATCACCGCCACAGGAACCAACCTTATTCGACAGCGTCTGATTGCGCTAGCCAGTACAGAATCGCCTTCATCTCAAAGGGTTTGAGTTGCGGTCGCAACGAGAGCAGCCGGGCCGCGATGCCGGCCAAATGGGGGGCGGCCCAACTGGTGGCCGGCTGTGTAGCAAAGGGGCCAAGTTTCCCCCGAGCATGAGCGCGGAACTCGACTTGCTCCCGCAGGCAGTAATCGAACGCCAACGGATCGGCGAACGGTCCTTTGTCCACCGAGAGCAACGAGGGGGCGAAAGCGGCGGGGTAGCTTCGCGTCAGCGGATGATCGTTACTGGCGGCCGCAACAATCAATACATCGCGATAGTAGGCTTCCTCGATGGAACGCAGCAATTCCCATCTCTTTGGAGCCAGTTGTAAACGTGGCTCGGGAATACCCAACGAAAGATTGATGATCTGACATTGCCACACATCCATGGCATGGCGGATGGCCCGAATGATTGTTCGCGCTTCACAGGTGCCTAGCGGCCCAAACACATTAGCCGAGTACAGCGTTACTGCTGGGGCCACACGTAAAATGATATCGGCAACCGTGGTACCATGGGGGCTGCTGGGGGTGCCGGGATCGACTACGTTGCC
>JBDNDE010000011.1:0-30536 GCA_046719305.1 Gemmataceae bacterium
ACTCCTCGACAGTACGCAGGATTATTTTCCGAGCATAATAAACGAGGTTTTGCGATTCTGGCAAGAGAAAACCCGAAAAAAATTCGGTTGTGAACGAAAAAATCGTAAAAAATGGTTGAGCAACTCTTTCCTCACGGCTGGGCCAGATCAGCCGCTAAGTTTTCTGTCCCACGTGTCATAAAAGAGAGATGGCGACGCATCCGCCGAGACGCGGGACGGTAGAGGAAGTGCAGAGGCTATTTCTGCGCCACAGTCCGGTGTTGCGTGGATTTATCCTCGGGTTGCTCCCTGACTCCAATCGGGCCGAGGATGTGTTTCAAGAGGTGTTTCTCACGATTACTCGCAAGGCTGCCGACTTCGATCTGGACACCAACTTCCTCGCCTGGGCACGCAGTATTGCTCGGCTGAAGGTGTTGGAAGCTTGCCGGGCCTCGCGCGGTGGCGTTGCCCTGCTTGATCCGGAAGCCCTCGACTCTCTCTGTCAAGTAGCCGAGGAAGTGGGCGAAGACTGGGACCAGCGACGGCGGATCTTGGCCAGTTGCCTAAAACGGTTGGCCCCACGGGCCAGAGAGATCGTCGAAATGCGCTACTCGGTCGACCAACTCTCACCCTCTACGATCGCCGAACGACTCTCCTGGAGCGTCAACGCGGTGCATGTAGCACTTTCTCGTGCTCGAAAATTCCTTCAAGAATGTACCCGACGCCGCCTCTCCGTGGAGGAACCGCCCACATGATGGATCCCCGTTTGCTCGATTTGCTCGATCGGTATGTCGAAAACCGTCTCTGTGAGTCAGAACGGCGGGAACTCTCAGACCGCTTGCGTTCCTCGCCTGAGGCGTGTCGCCTGTTCTGGGATTATGTTCATCAGCATGCCATGCTCAGCGAACTGATGGCTGAACAAGTCGGCCGAGCGTTGGCATGCACAGAAACCGCCCCTAGCCAACGGCCAACTGCTGCTCGTCGGGTCGGGCCGATGTTGGCCCTCGCTTTGGTGCTTGTAGTGTCGCTGGGACTAGGGTTGCTTTTCTGGCGTAGCGAGAATCGTTCCGGCTTGGCTGATTCTCCGGTCGTCTTGGCCGAACTCCAAGGCGAAGTGCGCTACTCCCAAGGGGGGGAATTGCTCCCAGCGGAACCGGGACGACGCCTTGCGGTCGGCTCCGAACTCGAAACCGGCGATGGTAGCATTGTCGTCCTGCGTTATGGCGAATCCTCGCGTCTAGTACTCAATGCCGATTCAGCAATCCGATTGTTGGACGAAACGGGAGTATTCCTGCTTCGGGGCGTCCTGCACGCCGAAGTTGCTGCCTCTCCTGGCAGCAAGCCGCTAACCGTTCGCACCGAACAAGGCGAATGGATCGTGGCCGACGCTCGGTTTCGCTCGGCGACACTCGATGGCGAGACGCGTATCGAAATGGAAGAAGGCAGCGTCCGCGTGCCATCGGGCAATGGGAGCTATCAGGAACTTTCCAAAGGCAACTATGCCTTAGTGAGTTTACCCGAACCCGAACTATACCAATCCGCGCCGCGGCTGCCGATCTCGAAGGAACCAACCCAAATGGTAGAAGAAGCTAGCGGCCCCGTGCAGGCGTTAGCTGTCTCGCCGGATGGGCGGATGTTGGCCTACCCGTGCAGCAATGGATTGGTGCGGTTGCTCAAGCTGCAACACCCCGATCAGGTGCGGTTTTTGAATGTCCCCGAAGGACGGCCCCAGGCGTTAGCGTTTAGTCCCGACGGCCAACGCCTACTGGTCGGTTACGATGCGACACGGCGCACTCCCACGGGGGCTAAAAATTCCTTCCCCTTGACGATTTTTGACCTTAACCACCAACAAATCCTCCAGAGCTTCCGCCCCGTTCGGCGGGCGTCGGCCGTCGCTTACATGCCGGATGGGCAGACGGTGGCCTACATAAGCAACGAGAAAACCCAACGCGGCATTAATCTGTGGGATTTGGGCGATGCCCGGGAGCGGCTGCGCCTCGTGGAACGGGCCGAACGACTCACCTGCCTCAGCGTTCACCACGCCGGAGAATCGCTGGCGGCTGGTTCGGTGGCTGGATTTTTGTATGTGGCGGACCCCCACACGGGACGGACGATCCATACCCTCAAGGCGCATCCGCGTGATGTCCAGAGCGTGCAATATTCTCCCGATGGAGAAACCATTGCCTCCGGGGGCCGTGACGGCGCTATTCACCTCTGGTCGGCCGACACCGGCGAACGGTTGCGTACGCTTTCTGGCCCATTCGGCGAGGTGCGCTGCTTGGCCTTTAGCCCCGATGGTCGCATGCTCGCCAGCGGCCACGGCGGCAGCGTGGCTCTCTGGGATGTAGAAACGGGCCAGATACGCACAACGCTCAACGCGCACCGGTTTGCTGTCAGTGCTCTGGCTTACCTGCCCGATGGCAGCACCCTAGTGACGGCTGGTTGGGATCGTTGTATCAAGTTCTGGCCCCTCGAACCGATCGCGGATCACTGAGCGACTATTACTATTTCAGATAGGGCCCCTCGGCGCGACCAGTTGCCTGCATCGGGCTAATATAGGTCCGCTGACGTTGCAAGGCGATATGTTCATGCAGCGTCACGCGATAAAGCGTCAGCCGATACTCCGGTTGTTTCTCGTTGCGCGAGCGTGCGCTCTGCCGTAACGGTTCCACACGGCCCAGGCTCTCCATCTCGGGCACCTGCCAGGGACGCGACAACACAAATACCTGCCGCTGCTCGGCCTGTCGCAAGAAGGTGGCATTGTGCAGCAACACGGCGCGATCACGAAGGTAATAAAGCGACCAGGACGCATCTAGCGGACCCCAGTTGTCCAGCACCAGCACTTTTTGATCCTCGGGCACCTCTTGCTTTACTGCCTCGATTAACGCTCGATCGTTGCGGTAGCCGACTGCCAAGGACCAATCGACGAACTCCTTGCAAGCGAAGGCTAAAACGGCTAGGCCAAGACAGGTTCCCAGGCCGCGTAGAGGCTCGCCCTGGATACAGGCCCACCACAAGGCCAAGAGAACCAACGGCACAACCAGCAGCGCCGGAACCAGCCATGGACCGAAGGGCGGCAAGGTAAAGCCCAACAACACCACGGCGAGGATACTAGCCGAAACCAGCGCGCCAGGCAGGGCAGTCCGCCGAAGCCATCGTTGCGAAGACAGCCATTGATGCGCGTGCAGGGCACCGACCGCAGCCAGGATTGCCCAGGGAGCGCAGATCGGAAGCAAGTAATGATGATGTTTGCCCTGTGGCAACGAGAGAACGAGTACAGGCCCCAATGCCCAGCCCCATAGGAACCGCTCGGCACTGCGCGGCTGGTTCCACGCTTTGGTTGCGGTTTGCCAAAGTCCGACCAAAGCAACCGGAGTCCAGGGCACAAGATTCAGCAGTAGGTGCGGCCCATAGTACCACCACGGTTCACGCATGTAGCCGCCCTTGATTCGGCCGAGATAATCCGAGGCCCACAGATCGACGATGTCCGGTTGCCTCCAGTAAGCCAGCCCGGGCCAGAAGCCGGCCGCGACCAGAAAGGCCAGCCAACCGGGCAGCCAGACATAGCGTTTGAGATGCTCCCAGCGTCCCGGAGCGAGCAAGAGGAAAGCTGCCACCGGAACCAAGATGTGCATATCAACAAAATATAACCCTTTGACTAGATTGCCTAGACCCAACAGAAGAAAGAAGCCCAGTACCCCCCAGGGACGCGAACCGAGAAAAGAGCTTTGCGGATCAGGTCGACATTGAAATTCGAGGTGAACAAAAACCCCCAACGCTAAACAGACCATCGAACAGACAAAAATGTCTGATTCCGGTGCATGCGTATAACGCACAAATTCGTACATCGTTGCTAAGATGCACCCCGCCAGAAGACCGGCAGCACGGCCGTAGAACACCGCAGCCATCCACCCCGTGAGCAGCACGCTAACCAACCCGACAAGCACGGAAACCATCCGCAATACTCGTGACGAATCACCACAAATGGAAACAATCGGCATGCTGATCCAAAATGGCAACGGCGGCCGCTCAAGCCATGGCCGACCGCCATAATGGGGGATGAGCCAATCACCACCCGCGAGCATTTCACGCAGGTTCTGGGCATGGACGGTTTCATGATTGCCCAGGATCCGATCCAGCGTCAGCGGCGTGGCCGCCATCAAGGCCACAAAGCTAACGAGCAACAGATAATCGAGCCGACGCATAATCTCCCCTCCGGTCACGATGTGCCGAACCTAAGCCAAGGTTCCAGAAGGAATCAAGTCGAGTGAAGACGATTCCGGCGAGACGGACGGGACGGACGTAACCGATGAACGGTTGGTCCTCCAGCGGTCGCGACACGACAGCATCTTGAAGGTTGGCTCTTGAAGGTTGAAGGTCGGGCCTTCCTGTTCGCCGATCGGCTCGGCCTCATCGGGACAACTGGGGAGTGTAGGCTGCCTGGTTGCCACCAAAGGCGTGTTTCAGCCATTCTTCTTCGAGTTGGGCAAATGAGTCGATGCCATAATGTGTCCTTAAGGCTTCCTCGTAGCCCCGTTGCAGCCCATCGCGGAGGAACGCCGTGAGTGTGGGGGGGGATTTTCGCCGGGCCAGGAAATCACACAACGAGACGCTCTGGGCGTAGAAAGACGGCACGCGAGCGGCATCGGGGTAGTCTGGTAGTTTCAGGAGCGTCTCGACACGAAACAGTTTGCCATCGCGGCGATATTGCGGCAAGTGGCGGACATGCATCTGCACCCGGTCGCGCGATTCGCTCAGTACCGCGATGCCCTCGTCGGCCCAACGAGGCCCATGGTGGTTGCCGACATTCCCTGCCAAGACGACGTGGGTCGCTTCGTGCTGTAGCGTCGAGAGAAACAAGTTCGGATCGTCCATCCGCAGGTCGATTCGGCGAAGGGTGACACGTCCTTCGACAAGGGTGATGCTGCTGTGACCAGGGGAGCCTTCGCGTCCGTTGGCGACGAGGTAGCCTTTGATGGTCGGATGCAAGTAGATATCGCAACGCGGCGTCCAGGTCGGCAACGAGGAACCCAACCATTTGCGAGCCATAGCGGCGCGGGTGGCCTCGGCCAAGCGGCAGGCTTTCTCGGCGGCTTCGTTGGTGGTAGCGTGGAAGATCCGGAAGTTGGCGGTTTCGGCCAAGGCCCAGCCCTGTCCCTGTCGGGGGGTATGGCGGATGCTGACATCGGCCACTGCTTCGCGCATTTTCTCGCGCAGCTGATCGGCGAATGCTTTCATTTTGGTAGGGCAAAGGCGTACAGCTTCCTCGATCTCGTGTTCCAGATCATCGCCGATCGGAATCCCCTCCCCACTAATCATCCGGGCCACGCGATAAAGCTTGCAGTACGCCACCCGCTCCGCGGCCACGTTGGTGCAGCCGGGCATGGCGGCCTCGGCCTCTTCATATAGGCGGGCCGCCTCGGGGTAGTTTTTGGCAGCGAAGGCACGATCGGCCCGAACCAGCAAATCGTTTTGTCCTTCAGGCGGGGCGCGGTTGGCTTCACTGAAAGGATCGCCTGCTGGTTCATCGAGGTTCGACTTGCCCAAGGCTAACCGCCTTGGTTCGTGAACTAACTGGGCCGGTACCGCAGCTGGTTTCTCGGTTGCAGCGGGGCGTATCGGACTGGTGGGCGTCTCGCTCCGGCGCTCGCCAGGAGCGGGCCTCTGGGGAGTTTTTTGCTCCGCCGATTTCGGGGGTGAGAGAATTGCCAAGCGATCCTGATAGATTCGGGCCTCCGAGCTCTTGCCTGCCTGTTGCAACTGACCGATATACCCGATGTAGGCGTCACGCAACGTCAGCAAATAGCGGCGGTTGCCGTCGATGTGTGCCAGGTGCTTTTCCAGGGTCAGCACGGCATCCCGGAAGTTGCCTCGGCGAACGTGTTCGAGCGACGCATCCAGCGCAGTTTGCACGGCCAACTGGTTCTCGATACGGCGTTCCTCACCGGCGACCACCCAAGAGGCGATCCAGATAAGCCCGAGCGCAACTCGACCGAAGGGGATTCGGGGCATGGCGTGCATCCTTGCCAGGTTTCCGACCGCGACTTCCTTGCGCGGCCCTGTTCACAGGATTACGAACCATACGCCGCGTGGAAAAGAGATTCAAGTCGATGTGATCGTTTGCCGATATAGGGCCATCAGAATCGGAAGGATCTTATCCACCTTTGCATGTCCCCCCCCTTTTCCTCTCCCGAGGAGGTCGCTCCAATTGATATAATGCCGCAGAGATTTGCAACTTGGGAGGATGGTGCCTGTGGTCAGGAGGTTCACCTTTGTCTTGGGGGTGATGTTTTTCTTGGGCATCGCCTTGACCAACGCTCAAACCCCCCCAACAGCGAAGAAAGCCGACCCGGTCCCGCCCAACACCATCGTGGCGGTATACGACAGCTTGGCCGAAGCTCTGAAGAAAGTTCCTCGCGCCATCTTGCTGACTCCCGAGCAATACCAACAGATGCTCGATGAGATCGAGCGTTTGAAAAAATTAACTGAAACACCTCGGCTGCGTGTGCCCAGCAAGTGCCAGATTAGCGGCAAGATCGAGGGCAATCTCGCTCTGCTGACGGTTAAATTTGAACTGGACACCGAGCAACCCGCTACCCAAGTTCGCCTCGGTTTTGGCCAAGGTAGCGCCACCGGTGTGCGCCTGGGCGGACGCACTCCTACCTTGGTCAATGACACCTCGAAGAACAGCAACGGTTTCGTTGTCGAGGTCGACCGCCCTGGCGACCACTCGCTTGAACTGGATCTGGTCGTTCCTTTGACTGCTCGGCCCGGTGGCGTTGGGTTGTTGCTCGATCTGCCCCGTGCCGCCATTACCAGCCTGGAGTTGACCCTACCGCCCAACAGCCGCGAAATTCGTCTAGGTGGTAAAACCCCGGCCGAATCCCGCCTCTCAGTCCAAGGCAACTTGGTTAAGTCCGATTCGTTGGGGCCTCTGGATCGTCTCGATCTCGTGTGGCGTTCTGCTCAAAATCTGTCCACTGGACCGATCCTAGCGGCCGAGGGGGTGATCCATGTCCGAGTGGAGGCCAAACAAACCACCACTGAGGCCCTGCTGAACTTGCGTGTCCTGGGTGGACAAACACGTCAATGGCCGCTGCTAGTGCCGTCCGATGCCGAGATAAGTGTGGAGGCAGCCCAGAGCGACCGCATCGAGCGGATCGACCCGCCTGGCACCAAAGGGCCACGCCTGATTCGGCTCAAGTCGGAAAGTACCGAACCGCTCAAGGTGCGGGTGCGCCACCGGACTAATACACCGCGGCCAGGCACCGGCAAACTGAGCATCGGCCCGTTTGCTGTAGTCGGGGCAGCCAGTCATACGGGCCAAGTGTTGATCCACAACAACGTGCCCGAGTATCACCTGGATATGTTTCCAACGACGGAGTTACGCCGTCGTGCCCCCACTGAGGAAGAAAACCGCAAAGATCCGCAGCTAGTGAGCGTATTCAGCTACGGACCTGCGACTCCCACGACAGCCTGGCTAGAACTCGAACCCGATACGGTGCGCGGCCAGCTAAAAATTCGCTCCAATCACACGCTGCGGCTAGCCGATGACGGCGACCCAGGCCCTGCTTGGTTGGTCGAAACCGAACTAACCGTTACGCCTCGCTGGGCTGAAGTAGACCGAGTGGTGGTCAGCTTGCCGGTGGGCTGTGAATGGCTCAGTGACGACAGCTATCCGCTGCCTGATCGGGTTCGTTCCCTCAGTTACGATCCGGCCCAGCGGCAGGTGCTGTTTCGCCTGAATCGCGCCACGGAAACCACTCCATTCAAGGTGCGTCTGACCTGCCGAGTTCCGGGAGAAGTGGACCTCGGACGGATTGGCCTGGCCCTGCTGCCGTTGCCTCGCCCTACAGCGATTCTTGAACCGGACAGTTCGCTACGAGTCGTGGTTCCGCCTCGGGTCCGGGCAGTGCCGGCCGACAAATCCTCGGGGCTAGAGCTAGTTCGGCAAACCAGTCACGAACTCGTCTATCGCTGTCCGCGCCGCCCGCCGGATCGTGTGGCCGTCGCCTGGGGGCCGTTCCGACCCGAGATCCAGGTTGAGCGGATTGTGGATGTCACTCTGGGGGCGAGCAACCGCGTACGGCACGAATTGATCTTCACCTTGCCGCCCGGCGAAACTAGCCCGATGCCGCAGCGGGTTCGGCTCTCGCCCTTGTTAGTGGGTCGGCTGATGATCCGCCAGGGCGAAGCGCGCATCGAGGGCGATTCGCTGAGTGTACCTTTGCGGGGCGAAAGCCAGGCCCGTGTCGTTCTGGATTACGACCTCCCAGCCGAGGGCGAGCAATGCTTGCTACCGTTGCTCACCCCGGAACAATCCGACCGCTTGGAAACCCGTGTTCGCCTGTGGAGCGAAGCCGGTCGTCTTCCCGCCGCTGTACCAGCTCAATGGAGCGAGGGACACATCGAGCCGGTGGCCCACCACGACCGACTACCGGTCATGGTGCTCACCTCGACGAACCCCCTGTCCACCCTGGCGTTGTCCCTTCAGACCCAAGTCAGCCCCTCCCGAGTGCTGATCGATCGCGCTCTGGTACGCGTGGATTTGTCTGAGGACGGCACCCAAGATTATCGCGTGCGTTATCGCCTCGCCCGGCTCAGCGAGCCGTATTTGGATCTGGAACTACCCGGCCTGATCGCTTCGCTGGGGTTGCAAGTCAGTCTCGAAGGTAAAGGCGTCGAGCCGCTGCCCCTCGTGGCCGACCGTCCCGAACTGAAGGGCCGACTCGTGCGGCTGAAGCTAGCGCCGGAACTGCTGCGCGAGGGAGCCATCCTGGAATGTACGTATCAACTCTCCTTGGAAAGTTCACAAGCAAACCTTTTGGCCACGCCTCTCGCTCTGCCCCGTATCCGCGACGAAAACCTCGATTTTCCTACCCGCTGGCAAATTCAGATTCCCGACAACCGCCTGGTCCTCCGGCCAGAATTAGGGGGGCCTGCCCCACGCGTTTGGAAACGCAGTGGTTGGCTGTTCCTTCCTGCTTTGCAAGTCTCCTCGGCCGAATTAGAACAATGGCTCACTGACGGCCCTGTTGTTGCGGCGGAACTCGAGGCAGAGCAGGACACAACCACTAGCGTACTGCTGTGGCGTGGAGCGGAGTCCAATCTCACGCTGAGCTTAGTACCCCGACAAGGCTGGTTACTGGTTTGCTCGGCTGTCTTGGTGTTGCTGATGCTCTTTCTGATGCGATTGGTCTGGGGTAACCCTGAGGGGCATACCTCCCCCTGGTTCTGGCCGGTTCTGCTTGCCTTACTCAGCCTAGCCTTGGTCATTGGAGTCTTTTTACCCCATCTGGGCTTGCAAATTCTTTACGGGATTCAACCTGCTCTGGTGGTCCTAGCCCTGCTCGTCCCGATTGGTTGGGCTTTGGCCGAACGCAAACGCCGCCAGGTCGTGTTCCTGGCGAACTTTCGACGTTCCAGCTCATCGCTGACCAAGAACCCTGCAGAGGTGCAAGGATCCACCGTTGATGCCCTGCCCCGACCGGTGGGTAGCGTTCTGGACCGATCAGGAGGCGAGTCGTGATCCTGTCTGGTGTTCGCTGCTGGGGTCTGCCCCTAACCTTGCTCGGAGCCTTGGTCGGCGTCGCTGGGGCTCAAGCTCCCACGCCAGGGGGGACAGGCCCAGACGAACCGCTTGCTCTGCGACGGATCGTCCTTCGTCCCGAACAACTGCTGGGCGAACTCCAACGTGTCACCGAAGGCACGTTGATCCGTTTACCCCGAGCCGACTTCGAGAAAAAATGGCAGCAGGCGGTGCAGCAATCGCGTCAGCAGGCCACTCCGCCGCGTTTGCTGGAAGCCCGCTATCGTGCCACTCTGGTTGATGAGCAATCGGTGGTAGGTACGGCCACCTGGAAACTCTCGCATGCGCACCCTGGGCCGGCTCTCTTTCCGCTCGGCAATACTTCCTTGGCTATTCGCTCGTGCCGCTACGAAAACCGCCCAGCTGCCTTGGCCGATTTTGCCGGCAACGGCAGCCTAAGTCTGTTGGTCGACGAAATGGGTGAGAATAGTTTGATTCTTGAATGGTCAGCACGCGTGGATGCTCGACCCGAGGGACTCCAACTCGATCTCCAATGGCCTGAAAGCCCTGTTGCCGTACTCGAACTGAACCTGCCCCAGGGCCGTATCCCCGTTACTCCCGATGGCCTGTTGGTTGCCGGTCCTCGTCCCGCTGAAGCAGCCGACCGTCGGCTGTGGACGATCGCCTGTGGGGGCCGAACGTCGTTGCCTGTGTTGATTCGCGATACCACTCGCCAACGCTCCCCTAGTCTGTTTGTGCAGCAACGCAGCGTGCAACGGCTCACTCCTTCGGGAGTCGAGGCCACCCACACCCTCACGCTAGAGGCGTTGCATCAATCCCTGGACACCCTCACCTTGAAGTTGGACCCTCGTTTGCGATTGCTCGAATTGCTCGCCCCCGATCTGGAACGCTGGGAACGCCTGCCCGATGGCCAAGTGCAAATCCGCTGGGCCAGACCCATCGCCCAACAGACCCTTGAAGTCCGTGCATTGGCCGCTCTCCCCTTGCCCGAGGGGGGCAACCGCTGGGAAAGTCCCTCCGTTCAAGTCGAAGGAGCTATCGCACGCGGCGAAACGCTCGAATTGTGGGTTAGTGCTGGTCTGGAGATGACCGCTTGGCGTGCTGGCGACTTCCGCCTAGTGGATACCAACGAAACCGAAAATGGCTCCTTTCGCGTACTTCGTCTGCAAGGCGGGGGAGTCGCTGCTAACAAAAACGAACTGAGTCGCCCGCAACTGGAGCTTCGCCCGAGCGGGGCACGCTTCCGCACCCGAAGCCAACACCTCTGGCGCTTGGACGCCGAGGCCACCGAACTCATCGCCGAGGTTCGCTACACTCTGGAACGCGGCGAGTTGTACCAATTGCCGCTCCGCTTGCCATCGGGCTGGACGGTCGAATCGGTAGAGACAACTCCTGCCGAGTTGCAACGCAGTTGGTCGATCCGCACCACGAAGCCGACCCGGACTTTATATCTTGATCTACGCCGAACGCTGCGAGCGCCGGAGTCGCTACTCGTGGTCCTGCGCTTGCGTCCCACGGGCAATCCGCTCCCGTTGAATACTGCTTTACCCTTTCCGGAGGTTGTTCCCCTAGAGGCGCGTTTCCGCGAAGCGGACTTGGCCATCGACTACGACCGTCAGACCTATCAGGCTACGCTTCGTCACCAAACCGGTGAGGTCGGCGAGCTTCCTGCTGAGGGGCCGTGGAGCCAACTTATTCCTGAGCATTATCTGTTGTTTCGGGGCGAGCCGTTTCTGGGCACGCTACGAGTCCAACCCCGCCTTCCCCTGACTCACGCTCGATTGACCACCCAGGTTCGCATGCGCCAACGCTTGCCTGTCCTTCAAATGCGATTACATCTCGTTGCTGAAAGCGGTCGGCCCAACAGCCTGGAATTGCTACTGCCCGAAGCAGACCATGGCCCGTGGGACTGGCGGGTGGAATCCGGCGACAGCCGTTTGCTTCACACGCAACGACAGGTCGAACAAGAGGTGGCTCAAGGGTTGGCGGCTCTGGCGGCTCAATCCCCGATGGAACTAGCGGTTTACCGGAGCCTGGCCCCTCAGGGAGCCTTGGTTAAGCTCAGCTTTGATCGGCCCCTGACGCCACGTCGGCCCGTAGTGTTGACCGCCCAACGCCCGGCCCAACGCGAGGGGCCGCGTTGGAGATTGCCGTTGCCTTATGCTCGGGGAGCCTGCCGGTTCGAGGGGGAGGTTCAGTTGCTTCCCAGCGAGTTGGAGGTCGTCCACAGTGTTGGTCTGACGGAGGTTTCGCGGGATGCCCGGCGGCTTTTTCGCTATGGACCACAAGGCGGCATCCTCGAGGTGCAGTCGCGTGCTGCCGTATCACGGAGCAATGAGGCTCTGATCGACTCGGGGTTGCTCACTAGTCAGATGCAACCAAATGGAACGCTCGTGCATACTTTGCAGTTTCGCTTGCATCGCTGGACGCAACGCACCCTCCCCTTCCAACTGCCTGCCGAGGCTCGGCTGCTTTCAGCTAAACTCGATGGACATTGGGTGGACCTGCACGCTGAAAACGCGGGGCAGTTGCCTGTTCCGCTTTCAGGACAGGCCTCCTTTACGTTGCGCTATCAAACACAAGCCCGTCGGGGTTGGCTCACCCGCCTTGACGCGCCGTTGCCGACCTTTCCCGTGCCGGTGATCCATCTCCGCCGCGTCTGGTTTCTCCCCGTGGGCACCCGTCCCCTGGGCGAGCATGCCCGCCCGTTGCCCGGTTCGTTGCCGGCCGGTCTGCCCCTGCGTTACCCCTTGGACTTGCTGCGGGCCGGCCCGTTGCCGGCTCTGAATCAGACCAGCGAGATGCTCGCCGAATCGACTCTTCGTCTATCGGTCGTTCGCGAAGCGCGTAGCGCCTGGCTAGCTCGCCCTGAGGAATCGCTGGGCCAACGGCTCCGCTGGCTTCAACTCGATCTGCTTCAAGAAAGCCATCCGCTAGTGATCGACACCGAGGCTCTTCACAGTCTGGGATTAACCCCCACCACCCTGCTAGACCCTGTTGCCGATCCCCTGGGCGAAAACGGGCAACTTGAACTCCTTGCTCTGCCGGAGGGACTGCTCCTGACCCGCTCGGGCCGCTTTGTCGATCGTTCGGCCTTCCAGCAAGCTTTGCTCGCCGGACAGGATGAAACCGCTGGCTACCAAAGCGTTTTGGTCTGGCTGGAGGTGGCCGGGGAGCCGACCGTGGCCCCTTTCGGAACGGTGGCGTGGATTCCGACCTTGGGAACGGACGCGACGCTCTACACGGTCGAGCCTCGGCAGATGACCGCCCTAGGGCTGCTGCTAGCGCTAAGCCTAGTTGGCCTAATGGTTTGGCTGCGACGCTACCGTTTGGGTACCCGGATTCGTTGGCTGGCTGGCTGGCTGGCGGTCGCGGGCGTCAGCCTGGCTTGGTTACCCGCTGGTATGCTCGATCTGGCTCGCTGGTCGTTGTTGGCCGGCCTGCTGATCGGCTTGCCGTTGGCTTTGTTGTCGCCGCCGCCTCGTCGCCGTGCCCCTTCCACGTTGATACCACAAACGCTACCCGGGCCGGCTTCGGTCGCCTTGGTGTTGCTCTGGCTGAGTTGGTTTGGCTTCTCCCTTCAGGCCCAAGCCCCCCTGGACAACGTGGTCTACCTCCTCGATGCTGTCCACGGCGATGTGCTGGTATCGCCGGCTTTGCTTAAGCGGCTAGAGGGGCTGGCCCATAGCGATGGGCTGCCCCGGCAGCAGGGGGTCCTAACCCAGGCCACCTACACTGGCAAACATGCTGGCAATACTGCGGAGTTTGTCGCCCAGTTCGAGGCGTTGAGCTTCACGGAGCAAGCCGTTCCGTTGACGCTGCCCCTGGAAAATGTCCAATTGTTTGGCGAGGTACTGCTCGATGGGGCTAGAGTTCTGCCCCGGACGCTACCGGCACCTCGCAGCGGCTACGAAATCACCCTACGGGGCAAAGGGGTGCATCGAATCGAGATGCGATTTCGGGTGCCGATCGTTTCCCTGGGGGAGGAGGAGGTCGGTCTACGACAGATTCGTTGGAGTATTCCGCGTCTGGCCCAATCTCGGCTGATTTTCGATGGCCCAACCACGGCGACCCACCTGACCAGTATCGCCAGACAGGGCAGCCAGAGCGTGACGTTTGTGGAGCGTGTCCCGCATCTGGAGGTGGATCTGGGACCGATCGCTACCTCGCCTACCATTCGCTGGCTGGAGCCTTTGCCCGGGGAACGAACTGCTAAGGTTGAGTGTCGCGAAGCCTACTGGTGGGAGCTACGGCCTGAGGGGGGACAACTCAACGCGGCACTGCGTTACAGCATCCAGTCCGGCACCGTTTCACGGCTGCAAGTCGAGATTCCCCCGGAGTTGGTAGTCCTCTCCGCCCAGGCTCGACGCCCCCGACGCTCGGCTGAACTTCCGTTGCGGTTGCGTGACTGGTTTTTGAGTGGTCCCTCGGGCCGTCAACTGCAGTTGGAATTTCCTGTACCGTTTTCGGGGGAGGTCGAGGTCGATCTGGTCTTGTTGCCCCGCAAACCGCTTGCTGAGGCTGCCCGCCTACCGCTCCCTCTGCCCCAGCAAGTGGAACGCTCTGCTGCCGTGGGCTACTTGGCTTACCGGCTCACGGGGCTAGATGCCGAACGCACTGCTACCCAGGGGTTGACTGGGCTGAATCCCAGCCGCTTTGCCGCCGATTGGCCTGCCTTATCACGTCCCCTGGTGGAACGACTCAGCGCGGCGTTTACCTTCCGTCGAACCGATGGAACCGCTCCGGAGTTGCGTTTGCGTCTGTGGCCCCGCCCCGATCCATTCCGCGTGGTGCAAGATCTTCGTTATCAGCTAAGTCCCCGTCGGCTCGAGTGGACCTGCCGTGCCGAGATCTATCCCCAGGGCAGCACGCCGGGTGTCATCGAGTGGGATTTGGGCGCGGATCGTTCCTTGATTGTCTCGGAGGTCGCCAGCCCGGCCGTCTCCCGTTGGCAACAGAACGATCAACGTCTTTTTGTTTGGCTCAATGCCGGTGAATCGCTCGCTCCGCTCACTCTGAGTGGCTTTGTGCCCCTACGCAGCGAACCGAAAGCAGCCCACCAAATAGTGAGCTTACCTTGCCTGCGAGCTATCGCTGCTTCGGTTCAAACGACTTTGCGGTGGGAGGCTCAGGAGGTACAACTGACTCCCGTGGAGCTGTCTGGTCTGAAAAGCCTTGCCGAAGGCCGTTATCAAGCGGCCAAAGGAAGCTTTACGGCCCAACTACAGATGCAACCGATCGCGGCGGCTCCGGTGCGGCTGACGACCCGGCTGCGGGGCAAGGGGCGTGAACTCCAGTTTGAGACTCTGGTCGAATATCCCGAACGAGTGCCCAGCGAAGTGGGAATAGGTCTTCGGGATTGGCCCGGCCAAGCCACACTGGAAGTTGATCCTTCCCAGGCCAGGGAAGTTCGCACCCAACAACGTCGTCAAGCCGAAGAACGCGAGCAGACCTGGCGCATGCAAGCCGTGGTTTCCCGTGGTCTGCGTTTTCGCATCCTCGGATCGGCACCTTTTACGGAATCCTCTCTGGTACTCCCGGATCTCAATACCGTGCAGTCGGTCACCGAACGCTTGGTCCTCGTTGAACCCTCGCTGCTGCTCGAAACACCTCCAGGCTGGACGCCGATTCCTGCTCCTCCCGATGCTCCCGCAGGCAGTCTGGCTTTTCGTTTGGGCCAGTACCCCTCGGCCGCTGGCCGGGTTCAATTGCGGCGTGGTTCGGCCTTCGACTTGCGCCCAGTTTGGACCGAAGCTTTGGTTTGCCCTTGCTCCTCGACCCAGTGGTTGCACGAAGTCACATGGTGGCTGCAACCTGAAGAGGTCGTCGAGTTGCCGCTACGTCTGCCCACTTCGGGCAAGTGGGTCGATCTGCACCTGGATGAAGAACCGCTCAGCCTGAACGTCGATCAACCGCTGGTGGTCGTGTCGCTCACCCCCACCGGTCAAGTTCGTCGTCTTCGCGCACGTTACCGCCTTGATGCCAATAAAGAATCTATCTCTCAGCCCTATCTCGCCCTTCCACGCCTGGAAGGCTGGCAACCGGGCCCCACTCTCTGGACTCTCGAACTGCCGGTTGGCTGGGAAGTGCTCTTGGCCTCACCCGATCCGCTATCTCGTCACCTAGGCGTTGCCCAACGCGATCTAGCGCGGGCCTCCGCCTTGCGTACCAATCCTGCCGCCGCCCCTCAATTGGCCGCCTTGCTTGCCTCGGCGGAGGCGGCCCTGCGTTTGCACCCCGATGCTGCCCTCTCGGGTCAGCTGGCTGCCCTGCGTGAGGAACTCGGACCGTTACCCACGGCGATGTCCCTGGGTAGCGAACGCCACAGCGGCAGCCTGTTACGGTGGTACGGCCCCGAGCCGCCTAGCGTCCGTTTGCGTTCACGCTCGGGCATCTGGCCGGAACATGCTCTAGGGGCCACGCTGCAATGGGCGGCTTTGTGGTTGCTTGTATGGTTGGGTAGTCATTCCTCGTGGCTGCGTAACATAGCGCACTGGATCTGGCCGGAACTCCTGATCGGGGTGGCCCTACTAGCTTGGTCGTGGCTGGGTCCCACCCTGGTCATCGTGCTGCTATTACTGACCGGGTTGTCGTTTCGGCTGGTGTTGCTGGGACGGGGGATCTCACGCTGGTTGACACGAGTCGCTGCATCAACCACAATAAGTTCAATAAGACCAAGCTGATTAATGCTCGCCCGTTACAAAATAGCGAGTCTTATGAACACTCCCTCACTTGAATCGTATCGCTCCTATCGGGGGTTGCCTCCTCTCGCTGGGATCGCCACTTTGGCAGAGGCGAGCAAGCCTGGTCTTGGAATCGAATCTGCCGTTGGCCGCTTGAAACGCTTCCATTACGCTCTGATCCGCCTGCATCAGATCTTTATTGCTCGTCTCACCGCCGAGCCGATCTACGAACTCAAAACCGCCTTCTCTCACCATGCCTATTTGTGTGCCGAGCATGCAACAGCTTTGCGTACACGCGTGAGCGAGATGCGTGAGCCGCCCTTGGGCCTGGAGGAGATTCCGCATCCGGGCTTGCATCGCTTCTTTGAGGAAATCTTGGCCGCCCCTTCTACCCCGGAGTTAATCGCGGCCATTTATGGCGTCGCCTTGCCGGCTTTGGAGGCTGCGATACAAGCCTACCAAGGCGACACCAACCCGCTGACCGATGCCCCCACATGCCGGGTTCTTCGCTTTGTTCGACTGGAAGTGCGCGACATGCTCAGCTTCGGACAACAAGCGATGCAGTGCCTAGAGGCGACCGCCAAGCCGGCCCATCTCGATGCGTACCTCACATCGGCGGGCGGTCTCGACGGTACCGCGGCCACGGCTGAGGTGCCCGCGCCTGTCTGGTCGACCAGCCCCTACGTTTATGATCCGGTGCCGCGACGTGATGAGCGGTTTGTCGATCTGTGGAATCAAGGCGTAAACGCAGAGGCATTTTTATACGATGATCGCTTCGATCCACGGGCCAAGGCGCTCATGATGTTGTTTAAGCGTCTGCGGGAACTTGATGTGCCCGAGATGATGGCCAGCATCTTACATCAAACCAAAGACAAGCCCTGGGAGTATTATCGGGAGATGACCCGGCAGTTGTGGGATGAGGCCCGACACGCCATGATGGGAGAGGTCGGCTTCGTGGCCCTAGGCCTCGATTGGACTCAGGCCCGCATCACCCACAACTGGTCGTATCGGCTCAATACCGAGTGTACGCCACTGGAACGTCACGCGGTGTTGTTTTTCATCGAGCAGGGGTTAATGACCAAGACAGGCAAACGCTACGAGTGGGAAGTGGGAGCCGCCAGCGGCTTGGAACTCATCAAGACGATTCAGGATTATGACTGGGCCGACGAGGTGCTGCATGCTCAGATTGGCCGCCGCTGGTACATCACGCAGTTCAAAGATTTGCGTGAGGCGCTGGACTACGGCGATACCTGTTGGTCACGCATCACAAGCAATTGGCGCACCGTCCGGGAGCAAGGTTGGACCCAGCACGAAAACTGGTGGCCGGTTATCTATCTACAGGCCTGTCAGAACTGGGGTATCCAACCCGATGCGGAGACGTTGGCCTACGATGTCACCTACGAAGATCGCCGCGCCGATCTGCGGAAGAATGGAGCCAGGACCCAATCGGAGTAAAACCGATCGAAAAACGCATCCTCCAAGAGCCATTCGAGGATGCGTTTCCTTCTTGGACTTTCTCTTGGTGAGCCGAGCAACCGCCTACTCGATTACTCGCCGCCACCGGCCATCTTGGCCGCCTTTTCAATCTGCTCTTTGGTGAGCGTCAGGCTGATGATCACGCTATCGCGGGTCTTGTCGATCTTGATCGCCTCCACCGCCTCCTTGGCAATTGGCGGCACGCCTTCGGCCATGCCCACCCCCAACTCAGCGATGGCCTTCAAACCAGTGAGTTGCTTTTCCAATTGAGCCGCCCCCTTGGCATCACTGCAGTTACCCACCAGTTGAAAGGTCACGCCGTCGGTCACCGTGATGCTGGCCGACACCGTCGTCAACGAATTCACTGCATTAGCCACTTGCGGGTTAGCAGCAGCCAATTGCTTGATCTGATCGTTGATGACGATGACCATAGCCATGCTTTCTTTGCCGGTGAACTTGTTCAGAGCCGCCTTGATATCCTTGTTGATCTTGGCAGCTTCGGTCGGGCCTTTGGCCAACTTGGCGGTGGTTTCTTTGCTCTCGGTCAGCACGAAAGCGGTCTTGCCCGCAAACGCGCCGTAGAGCGATTGGCCCTGGGCTTCCAACTCGAAGATTTCGACACCGCCTTCCTTGCTCACCTTGACTTGATCCTGATCCTTCATCGCCCTAGAGAGCTTCGCGACATTGAAGTTCCCCTTCATGACGATGCGTGCTTTGGCATCTTCTCGCGAGGTGCCCGAGCCGGAGATGATCAGGCTGTCGATGTCCTTGGTGATGTCCAGGCCCAGTTTGTCGGCCATTTCCCTGGCTTGGTCGTTGTTTTGGATAGCGTCTTGCAGCTGCTTGGTGTAGCCATCCTTCATCATCTTCGACTCAAACAGTTGCTTGAAGTTAAAGATGACCACGGCTTCGGCGTCATCGAGCAGCCACCGGTCGCCGTCCTCGCCACCGGCCTTGACACCGGGGATCGGGGCCGCTGACAGTTGCACCGCCACCAGCATTGCCAGAGCGAGGGCGGCCAGAGAGAGCTTGCGAGTCGCGAACATCGAGGGTTCCTCATTGCAACAGAAAAAAGAAATCCGGGCGGCTGCCTCAACCACCCTTACCAAACAGATCCTGAAGCGTCTCAGCCGTGACCCGTGCTGAGATGCCCACGACCTTTCCTTTGCCGATCACCTTGATCGACTTAAGCACTTCGTAAAGCAGGTTCAGTTCCTTGTTGTCTTCGCCAATCAAGGCCAGCCCTGCAGTCGCGATCTTCACTCCCTTGTCCAGCGTCGAGCGGATCGTTTTCATATCCTCGTCGGATTTGGTGCTGACGGCCAGATCGAAGTTTAATTCTTTGCTGATGGTCAGACCGCCTCCCACCGCTTCGATCCCCTTCAGAGCGTCCTCGAACCCAGGAATCTCCAACCCCGCGAGGGCCGAGCCGGGCAAAGCCACCGTCAGCGCCTGTTTCTTGGCCTCAAGCTGGCTGATCAGTGCCGCCATCTCTTTGTTTTTGAGTTCGGTCTTTTTCTTGTCTCGTGCGGTTTTCAAGGCGTCTACCACATAATCTTTGCCTGGCGAGGCCAACAAGACATTGCCATTGAGCAAGGTCACGAACAGGCTCAACTCCTGACCGGGAATCCCAATTTCGTAAAGTTCGTGTGTCGCGCCCCCCCCCAGCGGCACCGTATGGATGCTCACACCGTCGTCGTTGGCTTTCTTTAGCTTGTCGGCTCGGGCTTTGAACTTAACTAGGTCAAACTTGCCTCGCGCGATGATTAGCCCGCGGTCGTTGTCTTTGGCGGCCGGCGCGGCCAAGACCACGCGGTCGATGTCTTTGAACGGGTCCAGCCCCAGTTCCTTCAGCACTGTGCCGACTTCGCTAAATTGATCCAGCACATCGCGTAGGGTATCCTGGACGTTTTCCTTGAAAAACGCAGAGTCAAACGCTTGCCGCAGATCAATCGCCACATAAATGTTGGTATCCGGTGGGGTGTAGGGGTCCATGCCGCGTGCAGGCACAGTCCAGCCCCCGAGCAACACGCCGACGAGCAAAGTACAACGAAGGCAAGTCACGGTCGCCATCCTTTCCAGAGCTAGGCCTCTGCTGTTGAGCTTTACCCGCGTGAATCGTGTCCGGTTTCAGCGCACGCGGGAAATCAGACACTTCAGATAGTGCGATTCAGGGCAACTGACCATTACTGGATGATCCGCCCCTGGTCCACGCCGCTCGATCAACTGTACCTCACGCCGTTGATCGACCCCTACCTGAGCCAGCAGGCTCTCGATCATCTCTCCGGTTATTCGTCCCGAACAGCAACACATTACCAAAAAACTCTCCGGCTCTAGCAATCGCATTGCCAGGCTCAGCAGTCGCCGATAGCCCCGCAAAGCCTCGTCGATGCCGCTCTTGGCACGAGCAAACTTCGGAGGGTCCAACACAACCAGACCAAATCGCTGCTGGTCTTTCTCAAGCCGCTCGAGTTCATCAAAAACCTCCGCCCGCTGAAAAGTGATCTGCTCCAGTGCGTTCCGCTGGGCATTGTGCCGGGCCAGGGCCAAGGCCGCTTCCGAACCATCCAGACCGAGTACCTCCCTGGCCCCAGCCTGAGCCGCACGAAGGCCAAATCCCCCGGAGTAACAGAAGGCATCCAGCACGCGTCGGCCGCGTGCCAACCCTGCAACCACCTGGCGATTGTCGCGCTGGTCCAGATAGTATCCTGTCTTCTGTCCCTGAGCCAAGTGAATCGCCAGCGTCAAACCGGCCTCCTGAAATTCCAGCAGCGGTGGGGGCATTGAGCCGCGTAGCGGTCCATCGCTGATAGTCAGTCCCTCCAGTTGACCAACGCCCTTTTCAGTTCGCAAATAGATGCCCACGCAACCGGTCAATTCTTGTAAAAGATCGGCCAACAGTTCACGCCGCTGGGCCATGGCCAGGCTGGTGAACTGAACACAGAGCCAATCGCGGTAGCGGTCCACAGTCAAACCACTCAGGCCGTCCCCCTCACTGTTGACCAGACGGCAAGCCCCCTCGGGGTCGAGCAGTCCCAGATCCTGCCGCAGCCGCCACGCCGCCCTCAGCCGCTCTCGCCAAAACGACCCATCCAACGGCTGGTCCGGCTGCCAGGAATACAGCCGTACCCGGACCTTGCTTTGGCCGTTGTACAGGCCGCGAGCGATGAACGTGCCAGTGTGGCTAACCAAATCGACCTCGGCCCCATCGGCGGGCTCACCTTGGAGTTCAGCGATCGCCCCTGCAAAGACCCAGGGGTGCCGAGAGAAGAACGGCTTGGCCCGGCCCGCTTGTACAACAACACGCGGCGTGGCGGTCATGGTTGGGATGCGTCGCTTTTCTGAACGCCTTCGATGTAGGCCAACGCTCGGTCTAATTCGCTAGACTGGCGGCGACTTTGCAGCAGTGCCCGTACACGCTTAAAAAGTTCTTCCTTGTTGATTGGCTTGGAGAGAAAATCGTCTGTGCCTGCCTCAACCGCTCGGTCGATGTCGGTCTGCTGGTCCAACGCCGTCACCATGATCACCCCTATTTCGCGAGTCGCTGGATCCGAACGCAGCCGCTTACACACCTCGAACCCGCTTAGCCGAGGCATCATCACATCCAGCAACACGAGGTCCGGCCGATACTCCTTGAGCCGTCGCATGGTTTCTTCGCCGTCACTGGCAATCGCGGTGTCATAGCCGGCCTCGCTGAGGTACAACTCCAGCAACTCGGCCGCTTGGGGAGTATCCTCGGCAATCAAGATCCGCGCGGGAGTAGCATCCATCATCAAGCAGGCTCCGTCAACAGGACTATCGAGTTATTGTATAACAGCAATCTGAAAACGGAGAGGTCACTCGGCGATTTCAGGCCTGATGATTCAACACAGCCATCGAACTGTCCAATCGGGTCGTCGTTCCTGGGACGCCCCCTCTTTTTTCTCCCATAAGTAAATATAGTAAATTATAATAAGTGAATGACACACGAAGGGATTTCCGTGGCGGTAATTCGGCTATTGCTTCCAGCCTGGCAGCAGGGAGCGGCATATGGCTCCACATCAGTTGTTCAAGGCCACGGCACTTTAACTTTACCAAACCAAAGTAGCGACGCCCTTGTCCGTGAGCCGATTGCCCAGGAGCAAAGCTCTTTCAGATCTGGGAGGGAGGCAGGCAGGAGAAGGGAGGATACCTATATCTTTGATCTTGAATGTGTCTAGCTTCATGATTGCATGTGGCCTGCAGGGCTCTGGATGGGAAAATCCACTCCCGTAGCTCAAAGGTTGTTGCATATTTATGCTGTTATAAATGTCCATTCCTCATGAAGGCCACTAGGGTGGAGTCGGCTCGGGGTTGATTGTTCAAACGCACCTCGGTCAAGCGTTTGTAAGGCCTAGAGAGGCAAAATTTCCGCATCGGTTACCTTGCTGAAGCTCGGGTCTGAAGGTTCTCGTTCCCGATAGGCACCACTCAGAGGCAGGAGGCACTACTCAGGAGGCAGGAGGCACCACTCAGAAGCAGGGCATCTCGCTCTAGTTAAAAAAATCGCTTCGTAAGAGAAAACCGCTGGACTCCGGTCAGTGCTTTGTGTTAAGCTATTATGTATTTAGTCTCCCTCCTCTGGAGATCTTTCGATGCTGTTGATCCTCTCCCTAGCCTGGCTAGCGGCGTCGCCTGACAAACCGTCCGAGGCGGGTTTACGCTTCTTCGAGAATAAAATACGTCCCGTCCTCGTTAAAGAATGTTATGGCTGTCACTCGGCCGAGGCTAAAAAGGCACGCGGCGGTCTAGTCGTCGATACCCGTGAAGGGCTACTTCGCGGCGGTGATGCAGGGCCGGCGATTGTGCCAGGAAAACCGCTGGAAAGCCTGCTGTTCAAGGCAATGCAGCATGATGGCTTGGCCATGCCTCCCAAAGGAAAGCTCGCACCAGAAATCCTGGCCGACTTTGAAACCTGGATCAAAATGGGTGCGCCGGACCCACGCGATGGGAAATCCACAACCACCACCAAAGCGATCGACCTCGAAGCCGGCCGGCAATTCTGGTCGTTCCGCCCGTTGACCAAAAGCGAACCTCCTGCCGTTCGTAATGCTGCCTGGGGCCGCTCTTGGGTCGATGCCTATCTGCTGGCCACGTTGGAAAAACGCGGTCTGCACCCCGTATCGGATGCCGAACCTGCCGTCTGGTTACGCCGCGTTACCTACGATCTGATCGGACTGCCCCCCACTCCCGAGGAGATCGAGGCTTTTCTTCGTGACCATGCCAGCCGTCCCGATGCCCGTGAACGCATCGTCGATCGGCTGCTTAGCTCGCCGGCTTTTGGAGAGCGCTGGGGCCGGCATTGGTTGGATGTGGCTCGCTATGCCGACAGCAACGGCAAAGATGAAAATCTCACCTTCCACGAAGCCTACCTGTATCGCGATCATGTCGTGCGGACTTACAACGAGGATCGTCCCTTTGACGCGTTTGTTCGTGAACAAATTGCCGGTGACCTGTTACCGGCCGACTCCGAAGCGCAACGCCAAGCTCAGCTAATAGCTAGCGGCTTCCTCGTCCTTGGGCCGAAAGTGTTGGCCAATCGCGACAAAGAGGGGCGTCGGCTAGATGTCATAGATGAGCAGATTGACACTATTGGCCGAACCTTTCTGGGGCTGAGCTTGGGCTGCGCTCGTTGCCATGATCACAAATTCGACCCGATCCCGACGGCCGACTATTACGCGCTGGCGGGCATCTTTTCGAGCACGCGAACACTCGACGGGTTCAAGTTGGGCAATCCAATCGTCTCCGGTTGGATGTTGCGGCCGCTCTCGCCCGAGGAGGAAAAACGCGATGCTGCCCGCAAAGCCCACGTCGCGGAACTCAAAAAAGTCAGCGACCAACTTAAGAAGCTCCGCACCGAGTTGACCGCCGCCGAAGAGGGGACCCCCCGCTCACCCACCCGCCTGGCCGGCATCGTGCTGGATGACACCACCGCCAAGCTCCTAGGCGAATGGAAAGCCAGCACCTTCAACAAACCGTTTATCGGCAAAGGCTACATTCACGATGACCGGGCCGGCAAAGGGCTGAAATCGGCTACCTTCCAAACGACGCTTGTTCGGCCAGGCCGCTATGAGGTACAGTTTTCCTACACTCCAGGCAGTGGACGGGCCACCAACGTGCCGGTGACCATCTACCACGCCGACGGGCAGCGGACGCTGAAGGTCGATCAGACGAAGAAACCGCGTATCGACGGGTTATTCCAGTCGCTGGGTACCTTCCGCTTCGAGAAAACGGTTCAGGTCGTGATCAGCAATAGCGACACCAAAGGTCACGTCATTGTTGATGCGGTCCGTTTAATCCCCAGCGAGGAGGCGGCTCAGCTCGAAGCCAATGTCGAGGCCAAGCCGGCAGGCGGTCTGAGTCCTGAGCAGAAGGCCCATCTCGAGAAGTTGCGTAAAGAGGTGCGGAGCTTGGAAGCCCAGGTGGCTAAGCTGAAGGCCAGTATGCCCCCTGCCCCACGGTTGGTGATGGCTCCGCGTGACGACGATAAGCCAGCCGATCTCCGCATCCACATTCGCGGCTCGCATGAGATGCTGGGCGATTTGGTCCCACGCGGTACGCTGCAAGTCGCCTCCTGGGGCGAGCCGCTCGTTATCCGCCAAGGCAGCGGTCGGCGTGAGTTGGCCGATTGGTTGGCTGATCCGCGGAATCCCCTGACGGCCCGGGTCTACGTCAACCGGGTCTGGAAACACCTCTTTGGGGAGGGATTGGTCCGCAGCGTGGATGACTTTGGCGTCCAGGGGGAACCGCCCAGCCATCCCGAACTGCTGGATCGCTTAGCAGGCGAGTTTATCGCCTCGGGCTGGTCCACCAAGAGCCTCATCCGCACCTTGGTTCTGAGTCGTGCTTACGCTTTGTCCAGTGCCGCCTCACCGGCGTTACAGCAGGACGACCCCGACAATCGCCTCCTGGGCCGCGCTCACCGCAAACGCCTTCAGGCCGAGCCGCTCCGCGATGCCATGCTTAGCGTCGCGGGAACCCTCGATCGCACCATGGGCGGGCCGGTGGTGGCTCATCTGCCCGAGCGGGCCATCGACAACAATTCCAAAGGCCTGCTGAACACCGACGCCAGTCGGACTCGCTCCGTCTATCTGCCTGTTATTCGTAACGGCTTGCCGGGCATCTTCGAGGTATTTGATTTTGCCGACCCTGATGTAGCGATCGGCCGTCGGGACACGACTACCGTGGCGACCCAAGCGTTGTATCTGCTCAATAGCCGCTTCGTGATTGCTCAGGCCCGAGCCACCGCCGATCGTCTCCTGCGACTGCAGGCCCCCGACGAACGGGTCCGCTGGTTGTATCAAGCCACTCTTGGTCGTGAGGCCAACCAGACCGAGATTCGCGCCGCCTTGCGATTCATCGACGAGTATCGAGTTGATTTAGGGGATAGCCCCGAAGCCCCTCGCGAAGCCTGGGCAGCGTTCGTCCAAGTGCTGTTTGGTTGCACCGAATTCCGTTTCGTGGAGTAAGGCTCATGTCCTCGTTTCTCTCTCGTCGGCAACTGTTGCAATCGGCAGCCTGCGGCTTCGGCTATACGGCCCTGGCCGGTCTCCTGACCGAACAGGCCTTGGCCCAGACAGCCGCTGCCAAGGGACCACTGGCAGCCCGGCCGACGCACCACACACCGCGTGCTAAGCGGATCATTTTCCTGTTCATGCACGGCGGACCGAGCCAGGTCGATACCTTCGACTACAAGCCACGCCTAGCCAAAGACGATGGCAAACCCCTGCCGTTTGCCCCAGCCAAGGGCACCACAGTCAGCAACAAGATTCTGGCCTCGCCCTGGAAATTCAAGCAATATGGCGAATCAGGCCACTATGTCAGCGAGTTGTTCCCTGAGGTTGCCAAGCATGTCGATGAGTTGTGCTTCCTTTCCGGTATGCACACCGAGGGACAGAGCCACGGCCAAGCGGTGCTGTTTTTGCACACGGGCCACTTCGCCTTGGCCCGGCCGAGTGTCGGCGCGTGGGTGACCTACGGCCTAGGTACCGAGAACCAAGATTTACCCGGCTTTATCACCATCTGCCCAACCCGCAGTCATGGCGGCGTGCAAAACTTCGGCAACGCCTTTTTGCCCGCTATGTACCAGGGCACCGCCATCGGCTCGGCCAGTACGCCCGCTAGTAGCGCACGCATTGAGAACCTTACCAGCGAGGAACGAACCGCCGCCCAGCAACGCAAGCAACTCGATCTGTTGCAATCGCTCAATCGCGGACATCTTGAACGGGTCGGCCGTGATGACCGTCTTGAAGGCGTGATCGAATCCTATGAACTGGCCTATCGTATGCAAGCGGCTGTGCCCAAACTCACCGACCTGCGCAGTGAGTCGAAGGCCACCTTGGCCCTGTACGGCATCGGGGAGAAACCCACAGACGACTTCGGTCGCCAGTGCCTGATGGCCCGGCGCTTCGCCGAGGCCGGCGTACGCTACATTCAAGTGTCCCATAGCTTCAAATGGGACCAGCACGGCAACCTACGCAACGGTCACGAACAAAACGCCAAGGAGGTCGACAAACCTATCGCCGGGCTGCTAACCGACTTAGCCCAACGCGACCTGCTCAGGGATACCCTGGTTCTCTGGGGCGGTGAATTCGGCCGCACCCCTGTTGTGCAAGGTAAAGATGGACGCGACCACAACCCACAGGGCTTCACCATGTGGCTAGCCGGCGGCGGGGTCAAGCCTGGCTTCACCTACGGTGCGACCGACGAGTTCGGCTATCACGCCGTGCAAGACAAGGTCCACATGCACGACCTGCATGCTACTTTGCTCTGGCTCTTGGGCCTGGACCACGAAAAACTCACCTACCGCCACGCCGGCCGAGACTTCCGCCTTACCGATGTCTATGGCCGTGTGGTCAAGGAGATCTTCGCTTGAGCAAGCAGGCGATGGAAACACGGCCTAGTTCTTGCGAGGAAAGCACGGGCTAGCTAGTACTTCGGCTTGTGTGAATTGATCACCACACACGGCGGCCTTTGGCCGCCGTTTTTCTAGTTGTCTTTGTCCTATCTTCTTCATGCTTTGAACTGTGCGATCTCCGCATTCAGTGCTTCTACTGCCGAACGCAAGCTCGCCGTCGCCTGGTTAAACTGCTCTAAGGCACTAGCGGTCTGCCGGATGTTGTCGGTCATGTTCATCATTGCTTCGTTGATCTGGGCTGCTCCAATAGATTGATTGCGCATGCCTTCGTTCACTTGATGAAATCGCTCGGTCAACCCATGCACTTGATCAATAATCTGTCCAGTCTGACCGTTGATTTCGGCCACCTTGGCCACGCCTCCACGCACCTCATCGCTGAATTTGTCCATCTGCATTACGCCGCTACTGACTGCTTCCTGCATGGTCCGCACCATGCTTTCGATGTCCAGCGTGGCTACTGCCGTCTGGTCCGCTAGCCGCCGGATTTCACGGGCCACCACCAGGAACCCCCGGCCATATTCGCCCGCCTTTTCTGCCTCGATGGCCGCGTTGATCGACAGCAAATTGGTCTGATCGGCCACTTTGGTAATGGTGGTAACGATACTGTTGATGCTGTCGGCCTTTTCTCGGATGGTAGCCAGTTTGCTGGAAATGCTGGCAGTGGAATCGACCAGCTGGCCCATGGTCTGCTCCATGCCCAGCAGACGCGAGCGTCCCGCGGCAGCCAAACCGGCCGCCTGACTAGCCCGTTCATTGACCTCATTCATCGTGCTGGATAGCTCTTTGCTGGTGGCACTGATCTCACGCACGGCCGCAGCTACCTGGGCGGTACTACTCGACAGCCCCTGAACCGTGCTATCTTGCGTCCGCGCTGTGGCGGCAATCTGGCTCGCGGTGGCCAACAGTTGCAAGGAGGATTCGCGCACTTTGCAAACAATAGCCTGGATGCGTGCCAGCACGGCATTAATGCCCTGAGCCAGTTGGGCCAACTCATCTTTGGATTCCACCGGAATGCGCGTGGTCAAGTCGGTCGCCCCACTAGCCAGTGTCTGTACTTTCTCGATCAATACCTTGGTCCGGTTGACGATATTGTTAGCCAGGAACCACCCGGCCAGTGCCCCGCCGACGATGCTCAGCACGCTGAGCGTGTACAGTACACCGAGCCAGTAACGCGATTCCTCCAATGCAACCGATTCCTGTTGGGCGATCTCGTCGCGAATCAGCTTGTTCAACTCGCCAAGGCGTTTGCGATGCTCGCGAAAAGCTGGTTCAATCGACTCCCGTAACACTTTGCTGATCTCTTCCTGCTTGGCTGTGCCCAGTAGCGGCAGATATTTTGTTCGGGCCAGATCGATCAACTGTTGGGCCGACGGGGCTGCCCGTGTACTCAGATGGGTACGAAGCTCCGGGGTGGTCAGCGAGTCCATCGCGGCCTTCACTTGCTCGTTGTAGGCCGACTCATGCTCTTCAAACTCTTTGAGAATCTTTGGCAGGGCGTTGCCCTTGGCCGTCTCCAACTCTTGCAGCGACAGATACAACTCGACCAGATAAATTCGCGGTGGGCTGATCTCCGTCAACGCTTCGCGTTTCACCTTGATGGCCCGATGCACCTCGCCGCCGATGCGATAGGTTTTCAGCAGGTACGAGCCAAGACCCATCACCACAGCGGTGGTGAGTGTTGCCAGAATCACTAGCAAAAACAGTTGAAAACGAATCGAATAATTCGTGAGCCGTAGCATCGCCCAAACCTCGCTGAAGCAGAGGGTTTCTCTCGTTGTAGAATCAACCGCCCTGGACGGGTAGGAAGCGGTGCCAACGTACCCCTTCGGGTAACGCTTCGCTCGCCGCAAACTCCAAATGCACTACCCGCCGATGCCGGCTAGTCCCCTCGTCTGATCGGCTGCTCGCATGGGCCAGCAATGGCCGCATGAGTAGCCCCTCGCCCCGCTGCGCGTGCAAGATACGCACCTCGCCGGTCAATTCCAAGCGTTTGCCAGTGCGGTGCGAACCGACCACCACTTTGAGCGGCCCGTTCTCCTGGGTCACTTCGTCCAGATGCAACCGCAGCGTCAGCATCTTCTGTAAAACCTCCTCGGGCGCTTCCAGGTGCAGCACCCCGGCCTTGAGTGTCGGATGCCGATACGCTTGCCACGGTCCGCGATGCTCCGCCACAGCAATCGTCAGGTCTTTGTGCCATGGCAGCGTCCAGGACTGACCGGGCGGTTTGTCGAAATACAGCCCTCGAACTAGCCCGGCGGACGGTCCAAGAAGCAGCGTGAGCGTTTGCACAATCGCTGGCCTCTGCCAAAATGTCGTCGCTTCGGGCCACCAGTCCAGTAGGTTCCGAGCCGCATAAATCGCCCTATCGCTGCCAAGAATCGAGGCATCCGTCCCCTGCACATACGTTTGGAAAGACGCAATCAAACGATCACACTCGGCCTCATCCAGTAGGCCGGGCATCCGAGCAAAGCCGTCTCGTTCCAAGTCACCAGTCATCGCGCGACAAGCTCCCGCAGCGCGGCATCTAAGTCAGGATAGCGGAAGGTGAAGCCGAGTTGCATCGCCCGCTGGGGGACAACGCGTTGCCCCTCGACGACGATCGCCGCCGCCTCACCAAAGAGCAGAAAGAGTACAAAAGCCGGCGTCCACATCAAAGTCGGCCGACCCAGAGCGCGGCCCAGAGCCTTACCGAACGCCTTATTGGTCACCGGGTGTGGGGCGGTCCCATTGAGAATACCAGAGACCTTGGTCTGCTCCAGGGCCCAGAGGTACATCCGTACCAAGTCTTCGTGATGAATCCACGACATATATTGTTGTCCGGTGCCAACTGGACCGCCCACGCCCAGGCGGAACGGCGTGAGCAACTGGGCCAACGCCCCGCCTTGTGGATCCAACACGATTCCCACTCGAATGATCGTGACCCGCACCCCTAGTTCCGCTGCCTTCTGCGCCTCCGCTTCCCAATCCACACACAGTTGAATCATAAACTCAGCCGGCGAAACCGGTAACGGCCGATGTTCTGGTTGATGTGTTGCGGGTGATGAAGAAACTGACTCCACGGATGAGATAGGAGTTTGCGAACTCGTCTCATGCGATGAAAGACCTGATCCATACTGATGTCGATAGCTTCTAAGTGCTTGCTCGCTAATTGTCGACACCGATTCTTCCGTCAAGATCTCCTCGCCGTGCGGACCGTAATAGCCTACGGCCGAGGTGCTGACCAGCGCGCGGGGCGTACCATCGTCGCGCCGAGGCGAGCGCCGCAACGCCTCCACAAGGTTCTGGGTCGAGAGGATGCGGCTGTCTACCAAAGTACGCTTATATTTAGGTGACCAGCGTTGATCGAACACACCTGCCCCGGCCAAATGGATCACCCCGTCACAAGTGGCGAGTGTGTCCATCCACGGCCCTGGTTGCCGCGGATCCCCGCCGAGGAGTTGCGTTGCAGCAGGTAATTTTTTCTCGGCCTTTCGCAGGTCACGGCTGAGGACAACAGGCACATCGCCCCGTTCGAGCAAAGCCGCCACCAACCGCGACCCAACCAATCCTGTGCCACCCGTCACAAACACACGCATTGGAGCATCTCCTTGAACCTATGGCCGTTGTAGGGAAAAGACTGTGAGGCGATCTGGACAACAGGGTATTTCTTTGTAATACTCAGATAAAGCAACGCCTTAGGAGAAACGGATGGGCCCTCGAGAATTAGTTCGCCTGCTGGATCAGCAGTGGTGGTGTTGGGGACGCGATCTCTGCCATCCCGAGGGCAACCTCTTTCTTCGATTGGGCATGTGCCGCTACCGCCCACAGCTCCGCCCCCACGATGGCACCCTCTACACGGCTCGCCTCGACGATCACTCCGCCGTCTACCTCTGGGGCTTCGGTGGCTACTTGGTTTCCGAATCGCTGGGCGGAT
>JBDNDE010000110.1:0-14067 GCA_046719305.1 Gemmataceae bacterium
GCGGTGTCTGGGCCTGACTAAACGACGGGACCAGCGGCAACGCGACAAAGGCCAAGAGGGCCAGACCTAAGCCGGCGCGTCGTCCCAGATGGGGGGAACAGGTGCTAGAGAGAATCATCTTTAACCTCCGTTTGAGATTTGCCACTGGACCCAGACCACACCCGAGCGGCGCGGGGACAGCAGCGGGGCAAAGGAAATCGAGGACATCGACCAAGGCAGTCGCATACGTTTTCTTGTCCTCGGGCATCGCAGCCACCACCCAGGCATCACAGCATTGCTCCTCGGCCTCGCGCAGTTCGCGACAGGCCAGCCAGACCAGCGGGCACCACCAATAGAGCATGCTAACGAGCAACTCCAACCCGCGTACCAGGCTATCGCGGCGGCGTAGGTGGGCCAATTCGTGAGCCACTAGGGTACGCCAGCCAGCCGGGCCGACCACCTGCTCCAGCCCCTGGGGCAACACCAAGCACGGCCGCACGATGCCCCAAACCAAGGGCGACAACCGACCGTGGATGACACGCACAGGCGGACAGGCGACGCCCAGTTGCTCTGCTAGGATTTGGACCTTGCCAAGCAGATCGCCGGAGGGGGCCTCAGCCTGATGCAGGCAGTGGCTGAAGGTCCAGACCCGCCATCCGGCCAGCGTGGCATAAACCATCGTCCCCACCAACCATCCTACTAGCAGTAGCGTCGGCCAGCCTTCCAGCAGAAGCATCGACCAAGCGGTTGAAGCGGCTGGGGATTCGGCTGAGGGGGCCGCTTCGGTCTGTTCGTGGTCGGGCCACAGCACGAGGCGATCGAAATCAAGAAGCTCTTTCGCTTCGGTGTTGCGAAGTACCTCAGCGTTCGGGGCCATCTGGTTAGGCGGTGAGGTCGCGGACAGGGTCGTCGTGGACAGGGCTGTCGCGGACAGCGGCGTCTCCGACAGGGGGGGCCAAGGCAGCGGCAATAGCAACAACGGCGGCGTGACCAGCTTGAGCAGCACCAGCAGCCACAGCACATGGGCCACAGCGGGCCAGCGACCTGAGCGTCCCACAAGCCAGGCTGGCACCGCCAGCAACCCGGCAATAAGCAGGTTGCTCAGGATGATGGAGAAAAGAGAGGCCATCTGCTCACTCCTTTCCATCGATCAAATCACGCAGTTGCCGACGCTCACTATCGCTGAGACGCTGTTGCCGCACTAAGTGGGTCAGCAACGGCGTGAGCGACCCGCCGCAGAGCTTCTCGGCCATGTCACGCAGACGTCGGCCGATCAGTTCCTCACGACCGACCAGAGGGGTAAAGGTGTGAGCCGGGCCAGTGCGGTGGCGTTGGACGAAGCCCTTTTCTTCGAGGCGTTCGAGGAGCTTTTGCACGGTGGCATATTCGGCAGTGTCGCCACCAGGATATAAGGCATCGCGGAGTGTTTTAATGGTGGCAGGCGAGCAATCCCAGAGGAACTGAAGGACGTCGAGTTCTTTAGCGGTGACATCTTGGGGAGTGCGTGGCATGAGACGGTCCTCACTCAGACGATTGGTCTGAGTAGTACTTTAAGACAATTTGTCTGATTTGTCAACCCCTCCTCAGACATTTTCTCTGATGCTGGACCTCTCTCGACCTGCCCCTACACTAACCTCATGGATCCGCTTCTTGATGTCCGGGCCGTCTCCCATGCCTATGGCACTCGACCTGCTCTGCGGGAGGTCTCTTTCGTGGTCGCGCCGGGCGACCGCTTTGGACTGCTGGGTCCTAATGGCGCGGGCAAAACCACCCTGCTTTCCATCATCTCTTGCCTACTAACCCCTTCCCATGGCGAGATCCATCTCCACGGCCGACTCGTCCGTCCCGGTGATCAGGCCATCCGACGCCTGGTTGGCATCGTGCCCCAAGAGTTGGCTATCTACGACAACCTCACGGCGCGTGAGAATCTGCAATTCTTCGGCGAACTGTTCGGCCTGAGGGGGTTGACCCTTCGCCAGCGCGTCGAGCAGTTGCTCAGCGCGGTAGGTTTGGAATCCAGGGCCGATCAGCGAGCCAGCACCTTCAGCGGCGGGATGAAACGGCGACTGAACCTAGCGGTCTCGCTGGTGCATGGACCGAAGCTGTTGTTGCTGGATGAGCCGACCGTGGGGGTCGATCCGCAGTCGCGGGCGTTGATCTTCGAGGAGGTGCGCCGCCTCAATGCCCAGGGACTGACCATTGTTTATACCTCGCACTACATGGAAGAGGTCGAAACGCTTTGTAACCGAGTCGGCATCATCGACCAAGGGCGTCTGGTGGCGTGTGATACCCTTAGTGGGTTGGTGCGGACGTTGCCTAGTGTCGTTCGAGTCGAACTGCAATCGCCTTGCGATACCTTAGCCAACCGTCTCCGAACGATACCTGGTTTTGTGGTCAGCGTCGAGGAAAACACCCTGGAGATCGCTGCTGACGACCCGCGGGCCGCCCTGGTGCGAGTTGTGACGCTTTTGCAAGAAACCAACGCACCATTGGCCCATCTCGAAACGCGAGAACCCAATCTGGAGCGTGTCTTTTTACATTTGACCGGCCGCGCTCTGCGCGATTGACTCTCTGGATTGATTCTCTGGGACCACGAATTTACCCTGTTGTGAGGACACCGCTATCATGTTCGGCACCAGTGCGTCGCCTTTAGATCTGCACTTGCGATTGTTTGGCACGCGGGTCATCGTCCAACCATGGTTCTGGCTCATCGCGGCGTTAATCGCGCCGGTGCCGTTGAATAGGGAGAATGGCATCGCTCTGACGCTGTTGTGGATACTGGCTGTTTTCTTTTCGATTTTGCTTCATGAATTTGGGCATGTGTGGATGTGGCGAGTTTTTGGCGTGCATGCCAACATCCTCCTGCATGGCTTAGGCGGTCTAGCCATCGCCGACGACCAAGCCCCGCGCCGCTGGCAACGTATTTTGGTCAGCTTCGCCGGCCCAGCCATCCAACTGCTGTTGTGGGCCGCGCTACTCCTGCTCGTGTTGCCGCTCACCAAAGGGCTAGTCCGCGACTATCCCAGCCTGGGTAACTTCCTGCAATACCTGCTGATCATCAACCTCGTCTGGCCACTGCTGAATCTCTTGCCAATCTATCCACTCGATGGCGGCCAGATCGCCCGCGAAGCATTGCAGATGGCTAGCAGCCGCTCGGCTTATGTCAACTCCCGGCCGGCCTTGGTGGTTTCGTTATGGCTGTCGATCGCCACTTCGGTCGGTTTCGTCCTGTACATTCTCCTACCAGTCTTCGGCATTGCTCAGCCGTATAGTCTACCCATCGGGCCGCTGTCTGCCGTTCTATTCGTTTTGTTCGCCGTCAACAACTATCAAGAATTGCAGATAATTCGCGGCCGACGGGGCCCAATGGACGACGACTGGTAAGTCTTAGGTCGAGTCCGCGGCATGGAACTTTTTCCCTGGCGGGTGCGTTTAATAGGCAGTGATACATCGCTGAGCAGGTGAACTCCTGGAGGAGGGCGAAACATGAGGCGGCTTCTGCTAGCGTGCGGCTTACTGCTGGCTATGCTGGGTTTCGTTCACGCCGAAAATGCCGCGGTTCGGGAGACGATGGCCAAACTGCGTGACAAAGACATCGCCGTGCGACGCCAAGCGGCTCAGGATCTGGCCGAAATGGGTCCGGAGGCCAAACTGGCCACGGCGGCGTTGCAAAAGGCATTGCGGGATCCAGATTTATTCGTGCGTCGTTTCGCGGCTCTGGCATTAGGCAAGATCGGCCCGGAAGTGCCCGATGCCAAAGAAACGGTCAGTGCCTTGGCTCTGGCTCTCAACGACCCCAAAAAAGAAGTGCAACTAGCCGCCGCCGATGCCCTGCTGCAGATGGGGCCCCTGGCCTTGAACGCCTTTCTGGCGGCTGTGAAAGATCCGACACGTGACCCGGCGATCCGCAAAAAGGCGACACAAGGTTTAGCCAAGATCGGCCCCCCAGCACGAGGTGCCTTGCCGATTCTTACCGAGATGGTCAGCACTCCGCAGAAGATGGCCAAAGGCAAGGCCTATCTCAACGACGACGATTTGCGCCTCGATGCTGCTTTCGCCTTGGGCAAACTGGCCAAGCCGTCCGACACGGCAGCTATCAATGCTCTCAAAATGGTTAGCGAGGGCAAACAGAAGAACAAAGCGTTGAAGAAAGCGGCTGAGATGGCATTACGCGAGATTGACGGTATGCTCCCCAAAAAGAAGAGCAGATAATTTTATTTTTGAGAAGGAAGATTCGAGCAGACAAATTTTTCTCTAGTTCCTCTCAAGGCAGTAACCTATACTGCTTTCGTCTGTCGACGAGAGCGCGACCATGCCCAAATCCTCTAGTTACATTCTGTTGGTTGATGACGATCCTACTAACCGACAGATGATGTCTTGGATTTTTCGGAATTCCGGCTACCTGGTCCGTGAGGCGGCTACTGGGACTGAAGCACTGCGTGAAGCCCAATCTCACGTATCGCCTGATCTGATCGTCCTAGATGTCAACCTGCCCGATATCTCTGGCTTCGAGGTTTGTCGTCAGCTGCGGGCCAAGCCAGAGACCAGCAGTATTGCTGTTGTCCATCTCTCGGCGGTGCATGTAGGCAGTGAGGCTCGCACCCAGGGATTAGATCAAGGAGCCGACGCCTACCTGATCAAACCGGTTGATCCGGGAGAACTGCTGGCTACTGTGCGAGCGATTTTACGGATCCGTCAGGCTGAGGAAGCCGCCCGCCGGGCCGCTAGCGAATGGCGAGCTACCTTTGATGCCCTTTCCGATGCCGTGGCGGTAGTCGATAAAGAGGGCATCATTACGCGAGGCAATCGCGCTTTAAGCGAAATGCTTGGCATTCCCATCACGCAACTGGTAGGTCTGCGTCTGGAACCGACCTTGCGTCAGAGGCTCTGCACGGAACCGAATTGCGCCCCTCTGGACTGGTTGCTCAACCCCAGCTTGGTTTCTCGCTTGGCTGAGGAGGTCAAACTCGGTCGACGTTACCTGCATATCGTGGTGGATCCCATCGCCGGAGGGGGGTCCGTCGTCATTATTCGCGACATCACCCATCACCGAGAGATGGAAGAACAAATTCGCCGCGGGCAACGCCTCGAAGCCATCGGTCAACTCTCTGCCGGGGTAGCTCATGAATTGAACAACCTATTGGCGGTGGTGATGGGCAACCTCTCGATGGTTTCTGGGCAAAACTACAATCCCAGCGAACGTCAGGCTTTGGAATCGGCGCACCGATCAGTCTTCCGAGTAGCCGAACTGACACAACAGCTGCTGGGCTTTTCTCAACAAACGCTCCTTTGGCTCCAGCCAGTGCAGACCGATCAGGTGGTCGCAGAGGCACTAGAAGAATTGGGCGGGGAGTTGCCCAGTACCGTACGCCTGAAGCGTTCGATCCTCGCGCCGGTGCCGATGATTCAGGCCGACCCCAAACTACTCAAGCTCGTCGTTCTGCAGTTGTGCCGTCGCGCCTTGAATTGCATGCCGCACGGAGGGGAATTACGTGTGACAGTACAGACAGCCGAGTTAAACCCCCTTGACAAGGGGCCGCCCCAGTTACGCTGCGGCAGTTTTGTCCATCTTCAAGTGGGGGACACGGGTAAAGCTCTATCCAAAGAAGCGGTACAACAAATCTTCGAGCCGTTTCATTCCTTGGCTGGTCCACAAGGCGGGCTAGCCCTGGGGATGGTACGCGGCATCGTTAAGCAACACCTCGGCTGGATCGAATGCACCAGTACGCCCGGCCAGGGAACCTACTTTGACATCTACCTGCCGGCGCTGACCGAGTCGTTGCCCTCCTCCAAACCGATCCCAGCCAAGCTCGCGACGCGACCTGGTCCACGCCGTATCCTCTTGGCCGAAGACAACGAGACATTGCTTCATTTGGCCAGTCGCTTCTTGCGACAAGATGGCTATGAAGTAATGACCGCGAACAATGGGCAACAGGCCCTAGAACTGTTTGAACGCGAGGCCGGCCGCATCGACCTAGTGATTCTTGATCAGGTAATGCCTGAGTGCAGCGGTTCTGAAGCGCTCAGTCAGATGCGGCAACGCTTGCCGCGACTTCGTGCCCTGATCGCAACGGATACGACCGACTGCTTTCAACTGAATCACAACGACATCCAGGGAATTGTTAGCAAGCCGTACCGCGAGCACGAACTGCTCTTGGCCGTGCGTCAAGCCCTGGCTGTCACCCCCTTGATGACTTGACTCTCACGCCTCCCACCTTGTCGGACAGTCACCATCGAACCTCGTCCTCGAACGGGTGACTGGGTCGCGCGATCTTCGGCGTGGGCCGACTTTTTAGGATAGCGGCCGCCAGGGCCAGATCGCTCAGGGTGGTGATCTTAAGGTTGTCCGCGTCGCTGGGAACGACATAAACGGCATGGCCCAATGCCTCGACCAATTGCGCGTCATCGGTAATTGCCGTGCCGAGCCGTTCACGCCGCGCGTGAGCCTCGCGTAGCCAATCAGTCCGAAAAACTTGCGGCGTCTGCGCCTGCCACAACTGCTCACGGGGCACGGTTTCCAATACCTTGCCGGCTAGGTCGGTTCGTTTTAGCGTGTCGCGGACAGGCATAGCCAGCAGAGCAGCTCCCGTTTTCTGGGCCAGGGCAAACACCTGGTCGATGGCAGCAGTGCTGACACAGGGGCGAGCCGCATCGTGGATGGCGACGAAATCAGCATCACGCACTCGAGCCAAAGCGTTGCCCACAGAATCAAAGCGTTCTTTGCCGCCCAAGACCAACTCGATGCCTAACAGGCTCAGATGGGCACTGAACTTGGTGCGGACCGATTCTTCATCTTCCGGTGCAAACACTACCAGTGTCTGGACCACCTCGTCGCGATGTACAAACGCTTCTGCACTACGCATCCAGACAGGCCGGCCGTCCAGGGAGGCAAAAACTTTCTTCTCTTTCCCGCTGAAACGCGTCGATTGCCCTGCGGCGGGCAAAATGACGGCGAAACGTGCCATGTTGCGTTCCTCTTGAGACTCTCCGTCATCCTAGCAGGCACGCCGCAATGAGACGAGCCAAGTACGATGCGCATCTCGCAGGAGCCGTTCCTCGATGCCTCAGTCGGATTTGGCCTGGGTCTGACTTTGCCCCGCTTTACGAGCAACCGCTTCGCGCAGATTAGCCAGGGCCATTGACAGCAGCAGCAAGGCTAGCACGCTGGCCGCCCCCACGGTCAGAGCGTCGATCAACCAACGGTTGCGTTCTGTCCAAGGTACAATCGCCGGTGGAGGCGGTTGATAGTTTGGATTATCCAAGCGAGCGCCAGCCAGTCCTTCGGGTAACTGAGTCAGGTCCGGTGGCAGGGTCATTTCATATCGCGGCGGCGGGGCAGTCGGGTTTCCCGCATAAGCATAAACGACCTGACCGGGGGCAGGTGCTTGAAAAACCACCAATCGCTTAATCGTTTCATACTCCACCTCAGCCAGATTCAAGGGCATATTGCGAGCATCTACAATTGTCAAACGCAACTGCTGAGCATATCTCTCCTGAAGCGGTAGTTGGATCGGTTCCTCGGGGTCCGAAGCCGCACGCCGCAACACCCCGGATCCAACTACTTCTAGACGTGGCTCCCAGTAATTGCTGCCCTCCAGCAGCCGTTCCACACGCCAAGGACGTTCGATCTGCTGCGCGGCTAGTTGCAGGCACAAGGCCACCACCGGCACCCGATCAGGCAGCGTGAGCGTCCAGGCGCTGGCTGCTTCGCCTTTGAGCCGCACAGGCTCACGCGGGGAAACCGAGACAACAGGGCCGCGTTGCTTGTGTGCAGGCTGTTCGAGCCGATAACGTACTCGAACATCGCGCAGAACCGGCGGGGCGGTAGTGTCGACCCGATCGGAACCAAGCGTGATCCGCAGGAATCGCGTGCGGCTTGCCCCGTAAAACAATTGCCGCTGGTCGATGCTCTGCCCACCCACACTCAACCACACTAACTCCCCTTTGGCTAACTCGGCAAAGCGGTTGCCTTCGTTGCTTGCCTCGATCCGCACCGCACGGCCATAGGAGCGTGCTGAAACATCCAGAACAATCTCGTTGTGCTGGTCGGGTCGCTCGCCCAGGTCGATGGTGAGTTGCTCACTCCGGTCAGGCAGTATCAAGCGGTCAAAGATTTTGCCCTCACGCACTGCTAGCTGGGTGCTGCCATTCAACTCGACCACAGCGTAAGGCAGCATAGTTCCATCGGCCAACCCCAAGCGAACATCCTGGAGCGTTTCTTGCGCTACGCCGTAGAGTGCGGGCGTGAGCGGTACTTGGACAAATTGCCCTTGGGCCACCTCTGGCAGCTTTAGTGGGATTCGATGCATCCATTGCGTCAGATCCTCGGGGGCAGCCTGGTTGGCTCCCTGGGCCAGAACTCCCACCACAGCGAACAATAATAGACCACCCATCAGGCATTTCATGAGGAGGTTCCTTTTCCAAAAAGACCCAACCGTTCGCCCCACTGATACGTCATGGATGTGACACCCAGCACAATGGCCAGGATAAAAAAGGCCACAATGCGATAGATGCCGGAGAGAGAAGCCATATCGACCAGCAACGCCTTAGCAATAGCCAGACCTAACAGGGTCAAACCGATACCGCGAAGGGTCGGGCTGGCTCGCCAGAACCCCGCAGCTAGAACCAACCCGGCGTAGATGGCCCAGGTAATCGAGACAGTCGTCCGCTGCATCAGCAGATCGTTCTCCATGACCAAATGGACAAACTGTTGGACTTCGAGACTGAGAATCAGCCAACCCAGCAGAACTCCCCCCACCACTAGGATCAGCCAGATCCACCAGCGGCGATCGTCGGCGGCGCCCTGCACCGAACGCAACTGCCATGCTGCCAGCCACCAGGCGAATACCACCAGAGTGGGTGGCATTGCTTGTGGATTGAAAATCGGCACCATCACGACATTCCTGACATAGCCCACCTGCGACAGATACCCCGGTACTTCGGCTATCACGGCCAGCACCAGCAACACGGCGGCAAAGACAGCCAACGGCCGCGCTTCGACCCGCACCGCGTAGGCCCACAGCAGTAGGCCGAGGATGGCCCAGGCAAGGCCAATCCAGCTTGCCGTGAAACGCAGGGCTGGTGCAGCCGCCACAAACACAAGCCCCACAGCCAGCAGAGTGAAATACAACGGTTCGCGTTCTACCGCGATGCGCCGCTTGACCATCTTGGCCAGTAGCACCATCAGCATTGCCAGCCCCAACGATAAGAGCGGCAGCCACGGCCGGATCTCCCCATAAGGATAGACGACTACTGCCTGGGCAAAAGCGATCGTCGCGACCACCAGGCCAACAAGCCGACTTAGCGGTGCTGGGTGTCGTAACCACAAGGGCACTCCGACATCATGCAGCAGGTGCAGACCAAACAGTGTCGCCTGGAAGCCCAGCACCGCCGCTAGCTTTTCTGGGTGATAGTTTGCCTCGGCCCACCAATTAAAGAGAATCTGCACACCGATTAGAGCGAGGGGCGGCAACCAGCACCAGCCGCGCCACTGCGACAGTACGATCATTGCTGCTTCCAGCAACAGTAGATAGGCGAAGAACGAGCCATACAGGTCGCGTTCGGCAGGTACCAACGCCGGACTCACTAGGCCGCCCACGAGGGCCATCAACGCTAGGCTTCGCGTCTGGTAAGTACCTGCCAACCCCACGCTTAGCGCTACTAAAAGCAACTGATACAGAACGCCACGCGACGCGGGAATTAATTGATAGCCGCCGTAACTCGCGAATACAGACAGGTAGAGTAGAACAATGCCGGTGCCCAGAAGCATTGTCCCCATCAGGTAGCCTCGTCGATGAACTCGCGCCCCAGCAACGCACAGAAGCAGACCAGCTAGCAAGCCAAGACAAACCTGACCGACCGGTCCGATCCACTCGTTTTGAAAGGCATAGGTGATGAAGTAACCGAAGGCCAAAAGCAAAAAAGCCGCAGCGACCCAGCCTAGGACCCGCGCGCCGAGCAGGCTTTCCCAAGCAAACGGCTCAACGCGAGGCGCAAAAGGCAAGGCATCGATCGTCGTGTCGGGCTGCCCCGCAGGCGAAGCGGCGGCCTGGGGCTCGGTCCCCAACTCGGCATGTCGCGGTTCGACCGATGGTGGGGTGGGAGGAGGTGGCACCGATTCTTGAGGAACCGGCCAATCGTCCTGTGCCACTTGGGCTAGGCGCTCTTCAAGCCGATCGAGCCGATTCCTCAGTTCGCGTAAAGAGAAAAAGGCGATCACGCCAAGCAACGGCCCGATGAAGAAGATCAGCAAGCACGCTAGACCAAACAGAAGGACGACCACTTCCATGGACGGCTCCCTGAACTCAGACCCAACTGGCTTTGAGTATGGGGATTATGGCCCCACGGCTGCCGCACTGTCACGAGGGATCTGTAGAATTTGTTCTGTTGAGAGTGACCCAGTCGGCAAGCCAAGAGGGGAAACATGAACAGTATACGCATCGGAATTCTGACTGTTAGTGATCGTGCTAGCCAAGGCATCTATGAGGACCGCAGCGGCCCGGCCATTCAAGAGACCCTACAAGAGATGCTCGCCTGTGTCTGGCAGCCGATTTATCGTCTGATTCCGGACGAGCAGGCGTTGATCGAACAACAGTTGCGTGAATTATCTGATGTCGAGGGATGTTGTCTTGTTTTAACAACAGGAGGTACAGGGCCGGCTCGTCGGGATGTCACCCCCGAGGCCACCCTAGCCGTCTGCGAAAAGATGTTACCCGGCTTTGGCGAACAGATGCGGGCTGTTTCTCTGCAAAGCGTGCCCACGGCGATCTTGTCGCGACAAACGGCCGGTATCCGCGGTCGGTGTTTGATCGTGAATTTGCCGGGCAAACCGGCCGCCATCCGCGAGTGTCTACAGGCGGTGATGCCAGCCATTCCCTATTGCATCGACTTGATCGAGGGACCCTACCTGACTACGAACGAAGCCGTAGTGAAGGCCTTTCGCCCCCAGGCAAAGTAATTTCGCAAAGTGATTTCATTCCTCCATGAAGAGAAAGTCATTTCATTCCTCCAAGAGGAGAAGGAGATCGGTATCGGCCACCCAGCCCCGTTCGCCACCGCTGAGTTGGATCAGCCACCACTCGCCGCGTCGTGCCAGTGCGACTGCTTCGGTGCCGGCAGGCAGTGGTGTCGGATAGCGTGGGGCAAAGCCAACGCCATCACCGCGACGGAGATAAACCTCGTCCCGACGGATCACGGCAATGATGGCTGGCTCGGCTGGCTGCAACGCCCAGGCTAACGCCAAGCTAAAGGCCAAGGTAGTCAGCACGATGCCCCCCCACGGCCAACCGCCACGTTGTACATACCAGTGGGTGAACAGCAGACAAGCGGCCATCCAACAGAAAGTCGCCCCCAGAAATAACCAAGGGGCCGGCGAGGGCAGGACATCAGGCGGCAGGCCGAAGGTGCGTCCAGGCGGACGGGCAACGCGTTCACGGGCCAGCGTCAGGGCTTCGTGCAGCGTTGCATCCCAAGGCGCGAGTTTTAGTCCGCGACGATACCAGGCGATGGCTTCGGGGAGGTCGCCCATCAACAAGTAGGCATTGCCGATTGTTCGATCCAGATGCGGATTTCGCACCCCCTGATCCCGATACGAGCGATAGGCAGCGATGGCGGCCAAATAGCTGGCGCGGGCTTTCTCACCAGCTCGTTGCCGAGCCACCGCTTGACGAAAGAGTTGCTCTGGAGAAGCTTCCCCGGGCGTCTGGGGGGGAGTTTCTGTAGTGAACAGCAGCAGTATCGCCAAAGGTGACATCACGACGAGGATCGGCATATGGCCTCCTCCAGTTCGCGCAACAAGGTTCGTACGGCAGATACCGAGAGAGGTTGTTGTTGTTGCCCGAAACGGACCGCGTCGGCCTGCTGCCACCATTCCGCCACTCGCTTGGCCAACGTCTCGGCTCCCATGCGGGCAAGGGTAGTAGCTACCTCAACCGGAGTTGGCGTCTGGCTACGGAGCTGATAGCGATCGCGAAGATAGGTCGTCAACACAGCAACGAGATGCTCAGCAGCGGCTCGGGGATCACGGGGTGTGCGATGCAGGGCATCCAACGCTTGCCGGGCTGCGCGTTGCTTGCGGAGGGCAGCCAACCGAGCCGCATCGGGATTGCAGCGTTGCCAGAGCCACCAACCCAGCAGACAAATCAGGGGGGGGCCCAGAACCGCGACCACAGCGCTACGCCCGTCGGGTTGCCAACGGCTCACCGAGCGTGTCAGTTCGCTATCCGGCAGTGGTTGCATCACACTGGGCGGATAGTCCGGCGGGGGGCCGAGTTTCTCCGGCGGACGCACACGCAGCGGAATCGGCTCGGCAAAAAGCAGTTGGTAGCCACGTTCCGGCGGAGTGAAATCCGGGTTGTAAAAGAGAAACGGCACCGAGGGGATCTCGCTGACCCATGGGCCACGCGGCACCAGGCGATAACGCCAACGCCACAGCGTCGCAGGGGACGAGGGAGTGGGGTCGCCGGTCTCGTTAGGCCAATCGCTGAGATGGAAGGCTTTGGCAAAGGCGGGAAGTTCGTCCAAGGCTAGCCGTGCGGGTGGTTTTTTCACCGGGCCCAGCGCTCGCACTGTGACGCTTAGGATTAACGGCTCATCACTATTTAGTTGGGTTGGGGAAGCCTCGACCTGCAACGAAAACGGCAGCACAAAGCGTCCCTCTTGTCGCACGAAGCCGGCGACAGCCTGGCTGAAGGGCCACTCCACCGGTCGCCCGATCAGCGGAGCCTCGTCGAGGAATAACAGCAACAAGGTAATCACCAGTCGGCCCCCGGTCCTGTATGGGGAGCCAGTCGTGCCCGGCGGTAAGCCCGCCATTCCTCCAGAATCCGTTGTTTGGCCTGGCTTAGCTGTTGCTGGGCGTCCTCGGCAGCGATCGGAGCCGCATCAGCTCGATTAGGCAACAGGTGGGCCACGCCGGATCCAGCAGTTGCGGGTCGATTCTTCTCCTCGATCACGGGAGCATCATTGGCGTTGGGGATCGAAACCCGCTGCGAGCCGCTGCTGGTGCCATCATCGGAGCCATTCGGGACTCCGGCCGGCTTGGGCGGTTGGGGTTGTTGGTTGGAATCGTCCGAGGAAGAGAGGTCTTCTGGATCGACAGATTGAGACTCCTGGATACGAGGAATCACTTGAAGCAACAACAGCCTTGCCCGGGCCTGGTTGTACCGCGCCGCCTCGGCTACGGATGTATCGGCTTGTTCAGCCATGCGGAACTGATCGATAGCCGCCCGCAACAAAGCCGCATCGGGGTTTTCACTAGCAGTGGCCCGCAGCAGGAGACAATTGCCTAGACCGAGCAAGGCCCGTCCGCGCCGTGTCCCTTCTAGGCAGGCCCGGTAGCCGGCCTCGGCGGCGCTAAGTTCGTGGAGTTGTCCCAGAGTCGCCAGATGGTAGCGTGCGGTGGCCGAATTGAACGCGACTCGGCCGGGGTCCAGTGGGGTGGCCTCGGCCTTCTCATACCAGGCCAGGGCTTCGGCCCAGCGGCCTTGTTCAGCCGCCTGATCGCCAGCCCGCATCCAGGCTTCGAGAATGTCTTGAGTCGGCAAGTCGGAAGCCAGCAACGCGAATAGACTCACTCCCAGCAGCACGCCGCGCATCACGTCGTCCTCCACAACACTACCAACAACAAGACGAACGCCGGCAACACAAACCACGTCTGTCGGGGGTGATACACTGGCAAGGCGTCGGGACTGTCCGCCGTGGCCTGGCGGACGATGCGTTGATAAAAGCTGGCCAGATCGGGCGAGCGGGAGCCGGCTAGAAGCCATTCCCCTCGGGTTTCGTTGGCCAGACGTTGCAACGCAGCTGCCTCTAGACGTGTGCGAACTTCTTTCTCTTGATAGGTGAGCCAACCCTGAGGGGTGCGAATGAGAGAATCCCGTGTGGCTTCACCTATTCCAATCACATGCACGGATACCTGGGCGTCCCGTGCCGCACGGATGCCGTTCCGCCATTCGCCATCGCGGGCTGGGTCATCGCCATCGCTCAGCAGCAGTACATCGCGTTGCGGCCGACAACCGGGTAACTCTAAGGTTGCCAGTAGTGCGGCTCCGATACGGGTGCCGGTTCCTAGACCGGGCGGCGGGGCCA
>JBDNDE010000111.1:0-13997 GCA_046719305.1 Gemmataceae bacterium
GAGCTACCATCGTTTGCATCGCGTTGACGCCGGCTGGCCTCGCCGCTTGGTCTGGTGTCTGCCGATGCGTGTGCTGGTGGAACAGACCGAACAGGTCGCGCAAGAACTCGCAGCACGGATCCCCGAACCACATCGGCCCACGATCCACATCGCGATGGGCGGTGAAGACAGCGGGGAGTGGTTTCTTCATCCCGAACGACCTGCGGTCATCATTGGCACTCAAGATATGCTTCTGTCACGAGCTTTGAATCGAGGTTATGCGAGCGCCCGAGCCCGTTGGCCGATGGAGTTCGGCTTGCTGAATCAAGATGCCCTGTGGGTGATGGACGAAGTCCAATTGATGGATGTCGGGCTGGCGACCTCGGCCCAACTCCAGGCGTTCCGCGACCAGGATGATGGGAAACACCTTCGGCCGTGCCTCACCTGGTGGATGAGTGCGACGCTTCAACCCGAATGGTTGCGGAGCGTGGACACCGCCGAGTCTCACCGCGACTGGGTGAAGAACCCGTGCGAAGTCTCGGCAGCCCAGCGGACCGGCGGGCTGTGGGATATTTCCAAACAAGCGACGACAGCCTCCATCGCACCGGACGACCACGAGGGTTTCGCAACTCGAATCCTCAAAGAACACGCCAAACTGAGCGACGGGGAGTTCGGCAAGATTAGCTTGGTCGTGTGCAACACGGTGGATCGGGCCTGCCAAGCCTTCGAGGCCTTGCGATCAGCTGGCCGCACGGACGGGTTGGAACTGGTGCATAGTCGATTCCGCCCGGCGGAACGCGAAGAATGGCGCGAGCAATTCCTGTCACGCTCAGCCTGTAAACGGGGCGTGGACCGGATCATCGTCGCAACTCAAGTCGTGGAAGCTGGGGTCGATATATCAGCAGGATGTCTGATCACGGAACTCGCGCCTTGGCCGAGCTTGGTTCAGCGATTCGGCCGCTGCGCGAGGTACGGCGGCAGCGGAAGTGTATTGGTCGTTGATCGTCGAAAGAACGCCGACGATGCAGCACCTTACCAACCTCAGGAACTGGAAAGTGCTTGGAATGCGATTCAACAACTCCGTGATGTGGGTATCAAAGCGTTGGAAGAGTATGAAGGGTCTCTAGGTGAGGAAGCGAGACAACGTCTCTACCCCTATGCACCAGCGCACCTATTGTTACGCAAGGAGTTCGATGAACTCTTCGACACCACGCCAGATTTGACCGGCGCGGACCTGGACATCAGCCGGTTCATTCGTTCCGGAGACGAACGCGATCTGCAAGTTTTCTGGTTAAAGATCCCCACAGACAAGAAAGGTGAACCGCCACATCAACCACCGGAAGATTACAAGCCACACCGCCGCGAACTGTGTGCCGTTCCTTTCCTGAAGGCTCGTGATTGGCTATGTGGAGAAGAGACCAAGACAAACAAGAAGCCGAAACTTCGTGGTGGCATGCGGGCGTGGGTTTGGGATTATCTTGATGGTGAATGGGTCGAAGCTACCCGAGCGAGTCTGCTTCCCGGCCGAGTCGTCTGTGTTGCCAGTGATTGTGGAGGCTATAGTCCGAATCGAGGTTTCGATGCGGAATCGAGCGCCGTAGTTCCGCCGGTTGCTGAGTCAGCCGTCGTCACTGAAACTCAAGCATTAGAAATAGCCGACGACCAACAAGATGGCGAGCAGTTGAGCTTCAACCCCTGGAAGACGATCGCGTGCCACACCAAGGAAGTGGCGGAAAATGCCAGGGAGATTGCCCGAGAACTCGGCCTGTCCGAGACGCTTCAGGATCTTCTCGAACTCGCTGCCCTCTGGCACGACTGGGGCAAATCGCATCCCGCATTCCAGGGTGCCATGCGAGGATCGAATCGGCCGTCGCGTGCTGATTTGGCCAAAGGCCCCGAAGGAGCGTGGCGGCGACCGCCGGACATGTATCGCTACCTCGACGACAGCGAAACCCGGCCGGCGTTTCGCCATGAACTGGCCAGCGCCCTCGGTCTGTTCGCTCTGCTCGATGTCTACTCGCCGAAACACGACGCCTTGCTCGGTCCCTGGGTGGCTGTGTTGGAGCAAATGAAGCAGCCCCTGCCTGAGCGGGAGCCGCCACCGCCGGTAACCCCATTGATCGAGCGACTGCTGAAGTGCAAGGCGGAACAATTCGACCTTGTGGCCTACTTGGTCGCCAGCCATCACGGCAAGGTTCGGGTCGGCTTGCACGCGGCTCCGAAGGATCAGGACTACCGGGACCGCGACGGCCGCGGACTGCCGATCCGGGGAATTCGCGAGGGAGACCGCTTGCCGAGTGTGGCACTGGTGCCGGGGGAACCGCCGATCCCGGAAGTCACCCTGACCCTGTCTCCGGCGGCTGTGGGGCTTTCCTGTCGAACTGGAGTCAGTTGGCGGGAACGATGCATCGGGCTGCTGGAGCGGTATGGCCCGGCCGCACTGGCGTTCCTCGAAGCGATTCTGCGGGCAGCCGACGTGCGGGCTTCACAACTGACGACAAACGACCCGGCCTTGGCTGCGGAGGGCAACCCATGACGATGCACTTACACATCCTGAAAGGTTGCGCGCCGGCTCCGTTGGCAAATTACCTCAAAGCCCTGGGCATCTTGCGTCTGGTCGGCGAACAGGCCGACACCCAGGCCCGCGGCTGGTGGGACGGTGAACGCTTCTGCTTGCTCAGCAAGCTGTCCAAGGAGGAACTGGAAGCGTTCTTCCTGGAGAAGTACGAGCCGACGCCGCTGCTCTCGCCGTGGAACAAGGGATGTGGTTTCTTCAAAGCAAATGATCCCGGGCTGTGTCCGTTGGAGCAGTCCACCGCGCCAAGATTCCAGAAGTTCCGCGACGGCATTGTGGCCGGTCGCCGTCTATTGGATGAGATTAGCCAAGCGGACGCTGCCATTCGGGCCATCAAGGCTCGCACCAAAACGAACAGGAGCTTCCAGTCTGAGGAGCAACGCCAACTTCTTACATCGGATCCGACCTATCTTGCCACACTTCAGCAGTTGCGGGAGCGACTCGAGAAGCCGGACATCGAACACGAGGAGCGAGCCAAACTCAACAGTGACATCCAAGTGATCAAGTCACTTACTCAAAACGCCTCCAAGCCTCCAACGAAGACGGAAGCAGAGAAGCTCAAAGCCAGTGCCGGCTACAAGCGAGTGTTGGCGGCAGCGGATCGCCGATTCAAAGCACTGAAAGCGGCCTTGATTCCCGATTGCCGTCGCATGTGGCGCGGTCCCCATGCCGAATGGCTTGCGGCGGCCGTGGTCCTAGATGAGGGCGGCAATCCCGAGTGGCCTTCGCTCTTGGGGACCGGAGGTAATGATGGCAATCTGGACTTCACGAACAACTTCATGCAGCAAATCGGCTCCCTTTTTGACTTGAATTCGAATCACGGGCAGCCAAGGGACTCAGCCATAAGCCTGCTCAGCGATGCGCTTTGGTCAACCCCTGCCAATCATCTGAAAAGTGCTGCCATTGGCCAGTATCAACCTGGTTCGGCAGGAGGGGCCAATAGCTCGACAGGATTTGATGGTGGGAATTTGGTCAATGCCTGGGACTTCGTGCTGATGATGGAGGGAGCAGTACTCTTCACGTCCAGAGCCACGCGGCGACTGGACCCAAACGCCTTCAGCAAAGCTAGTGCTCCCTTTGCGGTGCGACCGCATGCGGCCGGGTTTGCAACACCAGGTGACGAAAAGGCCCAGCGTGGCGAGCAATGGATGCCTCTCTGGCGACAGCCGACGACGCTTCCTGAGCTTGCAACGATGCTCGGGGAAGCACGCATCCAGTTGGATCGTCAGCCCGCTAACCGGCCATCGATATGGCTCGTGCGATCAGCCGCCTGGGTGTGGCCCGTGGAGTCGAAGCCTTCGTGCGATACGGTTACCTGGAACGGAATGGTCAATCCACTCTCGCGGTTCCGCTTGGCCGAGTTCACGTTCGTCATCATCCTCGTGCTTACCTGATTGATGATCTTGCTGCTTGGATGGACCGGCTTCAACGCCGAAGCCGAGACAAGAACGCTCCATCTCGTTTGGTTCATGCGGAACGTCGGCTGGCGGATGCCGTCTTCGCCGCGTTGACCCACGACCACACGCCCGACCGTTGGCAGGCTATTCTGCTGGCGGCGGCCGAGATCGAATCCCTCCAGGCCACCGGCACCGCCATCGAGGCTGGCCCGATCCCCGCACTCCGACCCGACTGGGTTTCGGCAGTCGCGGAAGACTCTGCGGAGTTTCGTCTCGCCCTGGCGTTGGGCAGTGCTGCTGCGAGTTACTTCAAACACCAACCGAGCGATCCGATTCGCCACCATGTCTTGCCCTTGGAGCCAAGTGCGAGGCGCTTCAAGACGGCAGACAAGAGATTGGTCAACGACCCGCGTGTTGTTGTAGCAGGGCGTGATCCGCTCCGGGACCTCGCTGCAATCGTCGAGCGTCGCCTGATCGAAGCGACGCAAAGGGGCCAACGTCGCTCCCGCCTGGTTGCCGCGGCGGGGTGCGGTGCACGTTTCGGCGATCTGGCCCAATTCCTGAACGGTACGGTCGATCTCGACCGGCTGTTCGGCCTGGCCCGTGCCTTCATGGCCATCAATTGGGACCAGTGGTCGTGTGAGCATCTTCCCCGAACCACCTCATCGACCGAAGTGCTGGAGGAATGCTGGCTGGCGGTGCGGTTGTGCTGCCTGCCGTTTGCGATCGACGAAATGCACGACATTCCCGCCGACGAACGCATCGTGCGATTGTTGATCTCCGGCGATGCGGTACGAGCGATCGAAATCGCCCGTCAGCGGTTGCAATCCGTCGGCATCCGCCCGCCGATGTACGCCGGCACAACGGACCCCGAAACGGCTCGCCGCTGGGCCGCGGCCCTGGCCTTTCCGATTCACCGCAGTACGGCCCTCCGTGCCGCCGCTATTCTGGACCCCTCGATGAAAGGACGACTCCATGCTTGACCTCAGCCCACTCGATAAAGTCAGCCGGCTCCTGATGACGGTGCCCCTGAAGCCCGTTCAGGGTGATCGCTTCCAGCCGACCGGCTTCCCCAGTCTGGGGGCAGCGTACTATCAAACGAAGGATGGCTGTAAGCTTCTCGTTGAGAGCGCACAGAGCATGGCCAACCGGCTTGAAAAGACCTGCTGGGATGAGGCTACCAACAACGTGATCGCAGCACTGGCGGGGATCAGCCACGTGACCGTCACCCGCAAGGGAGCATTCCTGACCGATTCGATGCTTGAAGCGCATCGGCTGAATAGCCCGTACATGCTCAACTCGTCTGATAGAGCTTTCCTCGACCCATTTCTGGCCGAGTTACGGGCACGACTCGGTGAGGAGGTGGTGAACAGCAACAACGGGCTCATCAACCGCAATGGCTTCGCACTGGCTCTGGTCAAGTTCGACATCGGCTCGCTTATTCACGGTGTGTTCCTGTCGAACAAGGTCAAGCTGAAGCCAACGGACAGCAAGCCGGACTCGATCGCTGGTGGGCGACTGCGCGTCGCACGAGCGTTGTCCGCCTTCATCGAAGCATCTGGCGTGAAGGTGGCTGCTTCAGGGGGTGTTAAGAACGACCCATGCAACCCATCTGGCGATACATCACTCGGTTTCGGCAACGTGCCCTTTGCACGGGATGAGTACGTCGCGGATCGGATCGACTGCCACATCAACCTCGATTTGGCCCAGATCCGCGGCTACGGCCTGGATCTCAAGGTGCAGAAGCTGCTGATCCTTCTCGCTCTCTATCGAGTACGGAAACTCCTCGACGGCGACCTGCGACTGCGATCCGCGTGCGATTTGGAACCTTTGGACCGTGCGAATCTAGTCGCGGATCGTCCCGAAGGTTTCAAGCTGCCGTCCCTGACCGACCTTGAATCGGCGGTGAAGGCTTTCATCACCGAATGCAAAGACCTCATGGTGAATACCACGGTCGCCTTCGAGGACGAACTGAAGAAGGCAAAGGACGAGAAGAAGCCCGAGGCAGATGACGCCGACGATTCCGGCGATGACGAGGACAACGACACCGAGAACGATGACAACTGAGGTGCCCGCCATGCCGACTGTGAAACTCCGGTTCCCCGGCGGGCGTTACCATGCCACGCCGTGGGGGCACCATGTCAACGAAGGTCTCATCGAATGGCCGCCTTGTCCGTGGCGCCTGCTGCGGGCCTTTATCGCCTGTGGCTTTTCAAGTCAGGGATGGACTGAAGTACCTCCCGTTGCTCGGCAATTGATCAACAAGCTGGCTGCGGTGCTGCCGTCGTATCGTCTGCCCGCCGCCAGCGCGGCCCACAGCCGGCACTTCATGCCGGTCGGTGTCCTCGCCAAGGGACGTGAGCAAACCACGCTCGTCTTCGACACCTGGGCGAATGTCGGTGATGGGGAACTCCTGGTCCACTGGCCGTGCGAAATCGACGCCGCGGAAGCGGAACTTCTGGGCACATTGACCTCCTCGCTGGGCTATCTGGGCCGGAGCGAAAGTTGGGTGGAGGCGCAGCTTACGAATGATGATTCTGTCGAGTGGAACGCGATACCTTGCCAAGAGGGAGAGCATCGTGGCCCCGGCTGGGAACAGGTTTCGCTGATGGCCGCCATTTCGCCGAACGATTACTCGACTTGGCAGCAACAGCAAGCGGAAGCGGCTCTCGCACCGTATCCACTTCCCGAGGGTAAGAAGAAAGCAACGGCCAAGTTGCTGAAGGATCGGGAGAGAGCACTCGAACCTTATCCGCCCGATCTGCTGTCCTGCCTGACCAAGGATACGGCCTGGTGGAAAGGTCACGGCTGGTCGCAGCCGCCAGGCTCGCAACGCGTTCTGTACTGGCGACGCAGCGATGCACTCCAGGTCGGGGTTCCGACCGCACCGCGACTGGCTTCCGCCCAGACGGTCACGACGATGCTTCTGGCCATCACGACCGCCAGTGGGAATCGATCGGCGTTGCCTCCTGTCACGCGAACACTACCGCAGGCCGAGTTGTTCCATCGAGCCATCATTAGCCGCCTCGGGAATGGCCTTCGCGTGAACTGCCCCGAACTCACAGGGAAAGATGAGTTCGATCGACCCCTTCACGACCACCACGAACACGCGCACACGATTCCAGTTGACCTCGATGGTGATGGTCGGCTCGATCACATCATCATTCATGCGGCGATGGGCCTTCGCGATAGGGCTCAACGAGCCGTCCGCACTCTCCGGCGAACGTGGACGAAAGGTGGGGCAGGGGATCTACAAGTTGCCTTGGTAGGCAGTGGTGATCTGGACATGCTCCGGCGTTTGCCACCTCCTCTCAGCATGCAGCTCGATGCGATTCTTGGTCCCCCCGAGGGTGCTCAAGTCTGGGAAAGCGTAACGCCCTTCGTGCTTCCAAAAACTCTGGATCGCCGGAGTAGGCGGAGCGTATCTGGACAGGTAAATGCCGAGCTTGCTTCTCGTCGATTGCCTGAAGCAGTGCATGTCGACATTGACCTCGAATTGACCCGCTCTCTTCGACATTTCGTTCGTCGCCGAACGCATGGTGGAGTTCCCCCCCGAGTTGATGCTGGCTATGGTCTGCGGCTTCATCTCAGAGAACCGATCCGTGGCCCGCTGCTGCTTGGGTATGCCTCGCACTATGGCCTGGGTCTGTTTCGAGCCTGCGTGGCTGACACGGCGATGATCACAACGACTGCTCAAAAAGATGCTGAAAGTTGAGCCGCCGGGGACGCACGCGCCGCGGCAGATGTGCAGGTCGTCGAGCTGGGCGAGCGGCAGTTGAGGTGTGGTCAGTTCGGGTGTGCCGTGCTGATCGCCATAGGCTTTCACGCCGAGACTGCCCAGTCAGCGCGATTCGCCGTTGCTGTCGCTGCGACTGCGGCACTTCTGTGGCAGAGCGTTCGCTGTGCCGCTGCTGTCGGGCTTGAGCAGAGTTTGGCCGCGGGCCAGGCCAGAGGCTTCAACCACTCGCCCCCGCCCCCGATCCACGCCATGCTGTGCTTCGCCGTGGCCCGGCTCATTCTCGGCTCTGCCCCTGCGGTCGCGGCGGGCGAAGCGAGCGAACGAACAAAGCCGTTGTCAGGCCGGCGACGAACGCGGCCCGGCTGCTCGGCGCTACCGCCAGCCTTGCTCACCGCCCAGGCGAACTATCCGAGCGAACGAACAAAGGGTGTCGGGCCGAACATTGTTCGTTCGCCGGGCTGCCGCCCTGGTGATCGTGCGGCTGAAGTCCCAAGAAAGAAAGGGAACCGCAAGGGTGAGGAGTCCCAGGCACGGCAGGAGTCCCGCCAGACGTTTTTGCAATCCAATATCGAGGATCGGTACTTTGCGACCCGGTTTGATTTACCGCGCTAAGAACAACGTTTACGGTGATCAAGATGGTACTGCTCGCGGTCCTTTGCATCTCCCATCCTTATACCAATCCATGACTCAGTCAGCGATGAAGAAGTTGTGGCTGAAGGAGTTATAGACTTGATCAGGCAGGAAACGGCCTCTTAAATCACAACTGTTAGTGCGGAAGTGGATGACCAAAACGCTCTCTATATAAACGTAATGTCGTGCTTCTGAAAGCCGTTGGGTTCTCGCCTCGATTCCGAGGAAATGACGAAGGATTCGCAAGCGTGGCAGCAAAGTACCTCTTGCCCCTTGAAACCACTTGCTCCGCTATATCGTCAATCGAATCTTCTGAAAGCCCAGCTTGGGCTTCGGCCAGATTTCCGCCTTGAAGTTCTGCGGCAGCCAAGCAGAACTCTCGGTAGAACTGAATCACTTCTTGCTGCTGTATGGATCTTAGAATGTCTTGCAGCTGCTCGTTGCTGCCTTCAGCCTTCTCAATAATCGACCAGAACCAGTCGGAGAACATCTCTTCGACGCGATAGTCGTCGAGTTCGCCATCGTCATCTTCGTCATCGTCTCGCATCATAACCCTCCCAGATCACGGCATAGACCTGATAGACTGGAGATCAATTGCGTATTGCCTGATCCACTTGTAGACAGCCTTGTCTCCCACGCCATAGTCCTGAGCCACCAGAGCAACAGACCCCTTGTATTTCGTTAAAATGTCAATCAGCACTCCCTTTGCTGGGCGAATACGCCTCGGAAGGAAGACGCCACGCCCGCCCTGCTCCTCATAAGTACAGTCGTCCTTCCACTTGTCGTTGTATTCGCTCTTAATGTACTCAAATGGAGTGTTCGCTCTTAATGTACTCAAATGGAGTGCCAGGACCGCGCCGCATCAACCGATTGCCGGTATTATCCCACGGCAGCTCATATTTGAGGGTTTTGTCCACGTATTCGCGGACATTGCCCTCGATCTGTTCGATTTTCGAGACTCACTCAGCCTCGCAGAACACCCAGATGTCCAGAACGAGCTTTCGTTTGCATCGCTCTGCGGCAGTTACATACTTTTCCCATCGCCCCTCAAACGTGTCTCCCTCAGTCTTGCCAACCTTCAGAATTGTCGAATCGGATGCGTCTCTGAGTGCATACAGAACTCCGCTGCCCTTCGAGATGGGTGTAGACCGCCAGTTGCCTGAGAGGTCAACCTCTCTGTGGTCAGTCGCGGTGCAGTTGAAGGTTTTCAGCTCACGCTCGAACGCTTTGGAGATCTCCGCCGGTGCCGACGCATTATGCACCAGCAGCCCCTGCTCCCCCACCCGGTAGCGGTGGTCGCCGTCGATCTCGAGGTTGTACACCGGCTCGGTGCCACGCGGGTCGAAGCCCCGAACCTGCACAGTTCGGCTTGCTGTCAGCAATCGCTCGCCGACGAGCAGTTCACGGGCCGCGATCCACGCTTCCCGATCTACGCTCCAGAACGGGTGCCGCTCCGTCACCCCGATCGGATCGTCCTGGCCCTCCAGCCACAGATTATACGCCAGGCCAACGCTGTGGCGGAAGATCCTCGTCACGATTCTCCTCGACACGGACTCGATCTCCGGGCACGCCGCGATGTCGATGACCTGGAACTCGCCCTCGGCCCCCATCTCCGGCAGGTCGAGCACCCACCGCGCGCCAGCCCCAGCGCGTCAACAGTTTCGTGCCCGCGGCGAAGCAGGCGTTGAGGAAGGTGGCGGCGGAGAACGACGAGGCGTTCAATGACCTGGCAGGGCATCGGGACCGTAGGAACGGTGTGTAGCGTTTGTGCCGTGGTCAGACGATCGGCACCGGCTTGGTGGAGCGAGACGATCAAACAACGGGTCAAGCTGCAAGCTGCGGCTGAAACAAACCGGGGCGTGATGGCTGGCGTCTGGGGCTGGTCGAGGGACGAAATGCTAGCGATGTCTGATGACCCCCGCGCAAACCGAGTATGGAACCAGCCTCATCGGCTGTACTGCCTGCTTCCAGTGCTCCCCCGGGTCTGGTTTCTCGGCCTGAATCGTCCTAAGGTGTGGTTACCTAGTCTCTAGCCGAGAGGTCGATCGCATGTGCCGTGTTTTGCTTCAGGCTGCTATCCAGTTTATGCTACTTGTCGCTGCTTCACCGCTGCTGCTCCAGGCGGAAGAATCTGAGAAACGCAGCGGCCCGACCGAGTCCCAAGTCGAGGCGGCCCTCAAGGTCGTGCACAAAGCGATGGGTACTGCCCGCCGTGACGGCTCCAAGAAAGTGGTTGCGGTGATCTTCGGTGCCCATAGCCGTGTCACTGATGAGGTGATGGCTGCGCTGGCCCCGTTAAGCGATGTCGTATTGCTGGACCTGCACTTTGCCGCCATCACGGACAAGGGATTGACGGCCCTAGAGAAGATGGACAAGCTGCGCACGCTGAATCTATCGGACACCCGTATCAGCGATGAGGGGTTGATTCACGTTGGCAAGCGGACCAGTTTGGAGCATTTACGGCTGCATGAAACCAAAATCACCGACAAAGGCATCGTTCATCTGCAAGGGTTGGAAAAGCTGATTTCCCTTGATTTGGGTTTGACCGAGGTTGGCAACCGAGCCGCCAAATGGGCCGCCAACCTGGAGAAGCTGCAAAGCTTGGACCTGGAGGGAACCCAAGTCACCGACATCGGCATCGAGTGGCTGAGAGATTCGCGGAGCTTGATAACGCTCAATCTGGCCAGGACCAAAATTACCGATGTCAGCCTGCGGCAATTGGCGTATCTAAGGACGCTACGGCGGTTGATTTTGGCCAAGACTCCGATCAGCAGCAAAGGGGTCGAAGCCTTGGCCCAGCTGACGCAACTAGAGGAACTGCATCTGATGGAAACGGCTGTGGAGGATGCAGCGCTGCCGGCGTTGGCGAAGTTAAAGAACCTGCGCACAGTAAGCCTATCACGAACACGGATCACGGGTGAGGGGTTGAAATCGCTCTCGTCGCTAGACAAACTGCAAACGCTGTCCCTAGCCGATACAAACATCGGCGATGGTGATCTGTCGGCGTTGGCGGAGCTAAGGGCCTTGCGGACACTGACGCTTCTGGGTACCAAAGTCAGCAGCGATGGGGCGTCGGCGTTGACAAAAAAGCTGCCGGGACTCAAGATCGTGCGTTGAAGGGGATTTGGCACCTGTTTCGCTTTGAGCGAGGAGAACATCCTTGGCCACCCTGACCAATCCGCTGCGTAGTGCGGGGATTCTGCTCCATCCCACCTCGTTACCTGGCCCTTATGGCATCGGCGACTTAGGCCCTGTAGCTGCCAACTGGGTCGATGCGCTGTCGCAGGCGCAGTTGACTTGGTGGCAAATGCTGCCGCTAGGTCCAACTGGAGCGGGCGATTCACCATATCAAAGCCCCTCGTCGTTTGCGGGGAATCCGCTGCTGCTGTCCCCAGAGTTGCTGGCCCGCGACGGCCTGCTTTCGGCCTCGGACATCAGCCCGACGGGCTTTTCGCGTACCCAGATCGACTATGCCGGGGTATATCGCTACAAAAATTATTTGATCAACCGGGCCTGGGAGGCGTTCAAGTCCGGCAGGGGTCTGGGATTGCGCGGCGGCTATGATGCCTTCTGCCATCGCGAGGCGTCCTGGTTGGACGATTATGCCCTGTTTTGTGCCCTGAAAGAACGACACGGCGAGCGGCCCTGGTACGAGTGGCCGACCGAGTTGGTCCAGCGTGAGCCTGTAGCGCTGAAGAAAGCAGCCCAGGATGCACACGATGCGGTCGATCGGCACCGTTTCACGCAGTTTCTGTTTTATCGGCAATGGGACGCCTTGCGGGCTTATGCTCGATCGCGCGGTATCTCTCTGATAGGTGACGTACCAATCTTCGTCAGTCTGGATTCGGCTGATGTCTGGGCCAACCCAGAGCTATTTCGTCTGGATGCCAACAAACGTCCGACTGTGGTGACTGGGGTGCCGCCGGATTACTTCTCGCATTTGGGGCAACTCTGGGGTAATCCGCATTACGACTGGCAAAGCATGGAACGCGATGGGTTTGCCTGGTGGATCGCACGGCTCAAAGCAACACTGCGTCAGGTCGATCTCGTCCGCCTGGATCATTTCCGAGGCTTCGCGGCCGCCTGGGAGGTGCCGGCAGGAGCCAAGACAGCCCAGGTGGGCCAATGGGTGCCTGGACCAGGACGGAAGCTGTTGGATGCACTGCGTAGAGGGCTGGGCGGCTTGCCCCTGATCGCCGAGGACTTGGGTGTCATCACCCCAGACGTCATTGCCCTGCGAGATGCCTACCATCTGCCGGGCATGCGGGTGTTGCAGTTTGCCTTCGATCGGCCCGACAACCCATTTCTGCCGCACCATTACACCGCCAATAGTGTCGTCTACACCGGCACACACGATAACGACACAACCATCGGCTGGTTCTGGTCGCTTGATGAAGGTGGGCGGGCCACTGTCCGCCGCTTCTTCCCCTGGGTGGGCAAAGACATTGCCTGGGAAATGATGCGGATCGCCTGGTCCAGTGTGGCCGATTATGCCATCGTCCCGCTACAAGATGTCTTGACGCTGGGCACCGAGGCCCGGATGAACTACCCCGGCGTCCCCGAGGGCAACTGGCGCTGGCGTTTTACCGAAGGGCAACTAACGCGCGGCCACCTCGATGGCCTAGCCGAACTTACGGTTACCTACAGTCGCGACCCCCTGAAGGCTCAAACCATCCGTCACCAAGAAGCCAGTTGATTTTCCTTCCGTCAACGGTATATCTCCACGTCGAAAACTGGTTCTCGCACGATCATCTCTGTCTACGCCTCATTGCCATCGGCATGAGTAGCCGATCCCAGAGGAGGAGTTATCCGGGAGAGTTCTCATGCTTCGTGCTTTGGTCTGTCTGCTGCTAGCTGGCATATCCATAAAAGCGGCCCCTTCGACGGGTGTGGTGAAGGTAGACAAAGCCGCCGTACGCAGCGGAGCCAGTGAGAAATTCGACATTACCAACGAGTTGCCAAAAGGCTCCACGGTGGAGATTCTGGAGGAACTGCCCGGAGGCTGGCTGAAGATCAAACCACCGCGAGGATCGTTCAGTTGGGTCAATATGACCTTTCTGGATCGCACTCGTCCCGATGGATCGATCTATGTGTTTGCCCCGCTCAAAGAGATGACGGCCCCGGTATACCCCGGATCAGAAGTGATTCACGATCGCCGCCCCACCACTATCGGTACTCGATTGAAGCACGGTGAGTTGGTCGTGGCGCGAGGCGAACCGATGCAAGGGGCTAACGGCTTTTGGTTACCGATCGAGCCGCCCGCATCGGAGGTTCGTTATATCCATTCGTCTGCCTTGGAGAGTAAGAGCGGCACCAGTGTCGCTCCGGTGAGTGCCAAGGAACTAACGAGTTCCGCACCCAAAGGACCGCTTCCCGCCCCGAAGTATCCCTCGGCTAATCCCACCCTCACGCCCGAAGAGGAATGGAAAGAAGCCGCCCTGGCGGAATATGTCGGCAACTATGCCGCAGCGATCGAGATGTACGATGCCCTGGCCAAGAAGACGCAGACGACACACCCGCACATAGCCCAAGGAGCGATGCAACGCGCCAATGCATTGCGGATGCGGGCCAGTGGGGCAACGACTCCCGTGACGGCGAGTAGTCCGCGCCCCCTCCCCCTCAGCGGCACAGTCACCAGCAGTTCGCCCCGACCAACGCAAGAGCTTCGCTGCGCCTC
>JBDNDE010000112.1:0-13912 GCA_046719305.1 Gemmataceae bacterium
AGAACGACCCGGCGCCGGCAAGCCCGCCTGGAACAAGTTCGGCCAGGGCGATTTTCTTGAAGACCTGGGGCAAGGTCCGCAGAAGGTCGTCCCGGTCAAGGGGCGGCGCACCAGGGCGAAGACCGCCTGGGTTGTTCCGGCGGAACTCGTGTTCTCGCCCATCATCAGCGAGGACGTTTGGCAGCGAGTTCAGGAGAAGTTGGAGCAGCCCGTCAAGCGGCGTGCCCCGAAGACGGCGGAACTATGGCTGGCGGGGCTGGTTCACTGCGCCCATTGCGGCGTCAGGATGAGGGGGCAGAAGCGGCAACGGTACAGCCAGTTCCTCTGCCAGACGGGCGACCGCCGCAAGATGGGCGTCAAGGACGTGCCGTGCTTACGGAACACCCTCCACCATGAAGTCGTGGAAGACGTGGTCAACCGCTGGCTGACCGAGACGGGCAGCAGCATCGGCACTCTGACTGAAGCACAGGCGACGGGCGACCTTGGGTTGCTCGAAACCCTCCAGGGCGAGTTCAAGGGGTGTCTCGATGCCTACTTCGCCGTGATGATGCACCAGTGCCGTTTCCTGCAACGTGTTCTGCCGTCCGACCAGCAGCACGAAGCGCCGCCCGACTTCAGCCTGGATGCCCTCTATCGCAAGACGTACACGGCGAACGGCGAGGAACTTCGCCGACAGTTCGCCGATCTGGAAGCCGAGCATACCCGGCAGATGGGTTTGCTTGAACGGTTCCAGAACACGCCACGAGCGCTGAAGAAGAAGCAGGAGGAGTTGGCGGTCCTCGAAGGTCAACTGGAGGAAATCGAGCGCCTGCTGGCCGACGTTTCGGGCGAGGCGAGCGAACAGGTCCGGCGGCTGGAGCAAGTCAGGGCGCTGATCCAGCAAGCGAGCAGCCAAGGGCAAGGCGAACGGCAAGTTCGGGCGAAGGCGGAAGCCATCCGGCGGCTGATCGAGCGGATCGACGTGTTCTTCACCCCGACCGGGAAGAAATACCCGCAGAGCGTGCCCGATGCTGTGGTCATCGTCCCGAAGGCGGGTCCAGAAGTACGCTACGATGTCTTGGGTTGTCGAGAATCAACCCTTCTCCTGGTTGGATTTTGCATCTGCGGTAGGCGGACGCTGGAACATCCAGTCCGCTCCGAGCGATCAGGAGACATCCGCAGGTTCTTTGTTCCGTTTGAATGATGCCGTCTGCAAAAACAACGCACTCTTCTATTTTTTGATGGTATAGAAAGTTTCCACCCGACACAATGACGCACCATTTGATGCGAACGCTGTCTCGGTCGGGCCGAACGATCTCCTGCCCGGCAAGCAGCGAGTTCTCAACTGCCAGGGGCACATTCACCACCCGTCCACAGACTTGGGAGTCCGTGACCCCCTCGGGCCAAAGTTGCCCGGGTACAGCCACCTCGTCGGCAACAAAGTAAAGTCGGCTTCGAAGCGGTCGATTGGCCTTGAGGGGGACGGGTAAGGGGCTTGCGTAAGTCCATAAAGGGCGTTCGCCAGGACGAAGTTCCTTGAAGTTGTCTCTTTGTGCCTTACCCCGAATGACCGCGTCGGAGGTGAGGATGGCCAGCGCCCCGGTGATCTGCTCGCCGCGATCGTGCGGATGGGTGAATTCCAGCAGATCGGGCACCAGGTCCACACGCCCGGCAACGATGGCCTGCGTTCGCGAGCGGATCACCCGCTCATAACGCAGGCGATACAGCACAGGCAGGATCTTGTCCGCTCGTTGTCGCACTTCCAGGTCGTCCCCTTGCCGGGCCACTAAAAGATGCCCCTCGGCTTCGGGATACCTGCGCAACTCCCGGGTTGCACGCTCGCGAATGGCGTAGTCGTCGCTACCCAGATCGTCCAAATACTGCTCAATCTTCGATTGACTGGCGTTCGAGACTAACGCGCATAGGGTTAGAACATGTATCCATTGCATCATGCAGCCCTCTCCTTACCCAACTCGTTGATCAATCGAGCCACACAGAGCGTTTCATGCTGGAAACAACCTTGTGTGGCCCAAAAAGCGGGTCGAGTGCCGTCAAGGTACCCAGACTTCGGGCCAGTCGAGAATATTCGAAGCAAACGTGTAGCCGGCACCAATCTGAATACACAGTGACTTGCCCGTGGGGGCCGTGTTTCCTGAGAACACGCTTGCGATGAGAGAGAGGTTGGCAGTATTGTCTAACCAAATGCCGCCACCGTTGGAAAGTGCCTCATTGTCTAAAAAGGTGGATTGGTTTATATAGGTAGTTCCGTTTTCTATGAAAATGCCGCCCCCCTTGTTGGTCCCATTGTTGCCATTAGCGGTATTGCCTTGGAAGGTTGTGCGGTCAATCTCAAAATTCCCATCAATGTACAACCCTCCGCCATTGGAGGATTCATTGTTAACGATTGATGATGTTATAATCTTTCGTTCACGGGTCGTCGTGATGCCTCCAAAAAAATACATCCCACCTCCACTCTTGCCTGCGTCGTTGCGTGTTAATGTAGACGACTGCATAAAAAACCTGCCACCAAGCGAATCAAACCAAACTCCACCCCCGTTCTCCTGAGCGGTGTTATAGTCGATCAGTGAATTGCTGATGATCTGAAGCGACCCGAAGCCGCGGTGTGCAATGCCACCGCCGTTCCTTGCGAGCGAATCTTCAACCGTTACCCAGGCAATCATTAGGTTGCCACGATTTAGAATACCTCCACCGTTCTTGTCCCCGATGTATTGAGTGGCGTCGCCACGCCTTATTGTCAATTGATAAATATGTACATCTGTTCTTGCGTCGACCGTGAGAATGCGAAACGCTGGCGCGTCCAGCGCACGAGTAATTACCGTGTTCCACTGTCCGCCTCCGACAATGATGAGATTATCGGTAATCGCAGGCAACTCGCTCGTCAGGGTGATGGTCAGATTGGGATCGATTTGAATCTCGTCTTGGACGCCTATCGTTCCGTTGGCAGCGGTGATCGCCGCACGAAGTGAGCCGGCCCCTGCGTCATTGCCGTTAGTCACGTTGTAGACTGCCGGCACGGCGCGGTCTTCCAGGCACTCCAATCGTGGGCGGAAGCGGCTGCCCACGGGCTGCGTCTTGCGCGTGATAGCGGTGCCGAACAGGGTGCGGGCCAGTTTCGTGATGGTGTTTGTTGTACATGACAGACTCCTGGGTGTCCATGCGGTTGAAGGGATGCCTCATTGGCATGGGAGATCATAACCCCCCCTCATGGGCCTGCAAGAGCAATCGTTGAAAAAGTTATCATCTTCACAATCGTTTCCTTTCGGCCCGCTCCTCTGGTCCTTTCGCACGCCATCCCCTAACCTCCTCTGCGGGGGTTCGCTCATTCTCGCTCGCGGAGGCTGGCTCATGCTTACCCTGGATGGCTGTCGCGATCGGCGGCGTCGGCTTTGGGATCGTCTTGGCGTCTCGCGGACCCTGCTGCGGCTCTCCGATCCGCTCCATCTCGCCTACCTCGCCGGCTTTGTCGTCGAGCCGATCAGTCTCAACGCCGGGTTTCGGGCGCTGCTGGAACTGTACCCCGATGGCTCGGCCCATCTGATTCACGACGATCGGCTTAAGAGCGCCGCCGAGGCCGCCCATGTCGAGCGTCGCACCGTCGCGCCGTGGTACGATGGCCATTCGCCGGGCAAGGGGCCGCGGCAACTAGCTTGGCGGGCCTGTCTCGGGACCGATGGCCGGATTCACGATGCGCCTGATGATCCCGATGCCCCGGAGGTGGTGGGCACGCTGGCCCAGATGCGTCGGCAAAAGGACGCCGACGAGATCGCGCTCTTGCGGCGGTGCATGGCAGCGACCGATGCGGGGCACGCCTGGGCCAGAGCGAACGTACGTGCAGGCCTGACAGAACTGGAGGTGTATGCGGGGATCGTGGCGGCATGCCAGCGCGTTGCTGGTCGCGCGGTGATCGTGTATGGCGATTTCGCCGTCAGCCCCGGACCGGCCCGTCGCGGCGGCCCGGCGAGCGATCGCGTGTTGGTCGACGGCGACCTGCTGATTCTCGATTTCAGCGTGGTGATCGACGGCTACCGCAGCGACTTTACCAACACCCTGTGCGTGGGCGGCCAGCCCAGCGAAGCGCAGCGGCGGCACTTTGCCTGGTGCCTGGAGGCGATGCAGGCGGGCGAGGCAGAATTGCGCGCGGGAGCGAGTTGCCTGGACGTCTACCGCGCGGTGCGTGGCGTGTTCGAAAAAGCGGGCGTCGCCGAGGCGTTTCCCCATCACGCGGGCCACGGCCTGGGCCTGACGCACCCCGAAGCCCCATTCTTCGTCCGCGAGGCTGACGAGACGCTCCTGGCCGGCGACGTGGTCACGCTGGAGCCGGGCTTGTACATCGACGGCATGGGCGGCATGCGCATCGAGCACAACTACCTGATTACGCCCACTGGCTTCGAGCGTCTGAGCAACCATGCCATCACTCTAGTATGAGACTCTGGTATGAGCGAGCGTGTCAATCGTCCAACTTGGCAACGACGCTAAGCGGCTTAACCCTCGCGCGTGAGCGTGAACGCGCCATAGCCCAGGATGGCATAGTGCCGACGCAACGCCTTGCGCAGCGACTCGGCATCCTTGACGGCCACGCCATCGACATGCGTGAACACATCGCCCTGTTTGACGCCCGCCTTGGCCAGGGGGGCCGACGAACTTGGTGACCTTGAGCGCCACACGCGTCAGGCCCACGTCAATCGAACTGCGTTTCTTCCAGGCTAACACAGATCACCAGAGAGTCTGAAAAAGTCTGGATCAATCTCCTGAGCAAGGGCTAAACGCTTTCGCCGGGATGGTTCGCGTCGTCCGGGACGCTTGCTTCCTTGCTCGTAGCCGACTACCAATGAAGCATGCGAAATCTTGTCCTTGTGCTTGGAGATCAACTCGACTCGACCTCGGCGGCCTTCGATGGCTTCGACCCCGCGTGTGATGGGGTGTGGATGGCCGAAGTCCGCGAGGAATCGACGCACGTTTGGAGCCACAAAGCTCGCACGGCTCTGTTTTTGTCGGCGATGCGACACTTTGCCCAGGAGCTACGCGAGCGGGGCATCGCGGTTTATTATGGCTTGCTGGGCCAGACCGCGCCGACATTTGCCGAGCAACTGCAACGCGACCTGAAGGAGCTCCGGCCGCAGCGGTTGATTGTCGTGCAACCGGGCGATTATCGTGTAGCGCAGGCCTTGGCCGCCTTTGCCCCTGAGGTGCGGCCCGACCGGCATTTTTATGCAGATGCGGCCGAGTTTGCGGCGTTTGCTGGACAACGCAAGCAATTGCGTCTGGAGTTCTGGTATCGTCATCTACGCAAGAAGCATCATGTGTTGATGGATGGGAACGAACCAGCCGGTGGGCAATGGAATTACGATACCGCCAATCGTGGCAGCTTTCCTAAAGCCGGGCCGGGAGTGATCCCTGAGCCGTTGAGCTTTGCCCCCGATGCGATTACTCAGGCGGTCTTGGCCGATGTCCAGAAGCATTTTGCTGATCACCCTGGCTCGCTGGAGCGATTCGATTGGCCCGTTAGCCGCACCCAAGCGCTAGCAGCGTTGGACGATTTTGTCGCCCATCGCCTGGCGGACTTTGGCACCTATCAAGATGCGATGTGGACAGGCCGAACGTATCTGTATCACAGCCGGTTGTCGGCAGCGTTAAACCTGAAGCTGCTCAATCCGCGTGAGGTAGTCGAGGCGGCCGAGGCAGCCTACCGAGCGGGTTTAGTGCCGTTGGCCTCTGCGGAGGGGTTTATCCGGCAGATTCTCGGTTGGCGGGAGTATGTGCGGGGGCTGTACTGGCACCTCATGCCAGGCTATGCCCAGGCCAACAGCCTGGAAGCACACGAACGGCTCCCCGCGTTTTACTGGACCGGCCAGACCGAGATGAATTGTCTACGTCACACCATCACGCAGACGCTGGAATATGGCTACGCGCATCACATCCAGCGCTTGATGGTTACCGGCTTATATGCCTTGTTGTTTGGGGTGCAGCCTCGTGCCATCCATGAATGGTATTTGGCCGTCTATGTCGATGCTGTGGAATGGGTGGAACTTCCAAATGTGATTGGCATGTCTCAATATGCCGATGGCGGAGTGATGGCCTCGAAGCCCTATGCGGCTTCGGGGAAATATATCGAGCGGATGAGCAACTATTGCCAAGGATGTCGCTATCGGCCAGGTGAGGCGACCGGGGAACGGGCCTGTCCGTTTACGACGCTGTACTGGGATTTTCTTCTGCGGCATCGCTGCCGTCTTGAAGGCAACATGCGGATGAGGATGCAATTGCGCAACCTGGATCGGCTGAGTAGTGAGGAACAACGCGCGATCCAAGAGCAAGCTCGGCGGCATCGTTTAGAACTGAATGGAGAGTAGAAATGATTGGAGAGCCGACATGACGATTCCTGATTTCGACCCGGTTCCCGTTTATGTCATCCTTGGGGCTTCTGGCGGGATCGGTTCGGCTTTGACACGACGGCTGGCCGCCTGTGGTTCCCGTTTGGTCTTAGCCGCTCGCCATTCCGAAAAGTTGTACTCGTTGGCCGAAGCGGTTAATGGCTTTGCCGTGCCTACCGATGCCACGCGTTTCGACGAGGTCGAGGCACTCTTCAGCAAGGCGGTCGATCTGCATGGCCGGGTTGATGGTGCAGCCTGTTGTGTCGGCTCGATTTTGCTCAAGCCGGCCCATCTGACCAGCGAAGCGGAGTATCTGGCCACGGTGCATGCCAACTTGACAGCAGCCTTTGCCACGGTGCGGTCAGCGGCCAAGGTAATGGGAGAACACGGAGGCAGCATCGCCCTGGTATCCTCGACGGCAGCTCGGATCGGCCTACCGAATCACGAAGCCATCGCCGCTGCCAAGGCAGCCATCGAGGGGTTAACCCGAGCCGCGGCGGCGACCTACGCTCCGAAAAACATTCGCGTCAACGCAGTGGCACCTGGGTTGGTACGCACGCCGCTAGCCGCTCGCATCACTAGCAACGAGGCGGCATTGAAGATGTCGACGGCGATGCACCCGCTGGGACGAATCGGTGAACCCAGCGACATTGCTGCCGCGTTGGAGTGGTTTTTGCACCCATCGCAGTCATGGGTGACCGGCCAGATTCTCGGAGTTGATGGCGGCTTAGCAGATATTAAGATGCGTTGAACGATCGACTCAACCGAGGAGCGTCTCATGCCCACGTCGCTGGTTTGGCTCCGCAACGATCTGCGTTTAGACGACAACCCGGCCTTGCAAGCCGCCTTGCATCGAGGTGCCGTGATCCCGGTGTTTATCTGGGCACCTGAGGAAGAGGGGGACTGGCCCCCCGGAGCGGCCGCGCGTTGGTGGTTGCATCACTCCTTAGCGGCGTTCGATGCACAGTTGCAAACGCTCGGTTCACGGCTGATCCTGCGAACCGGCCCAACTTTGCCCACCCTGCTGGCACTGCTCCAGGCTTCTTCGGCCGACGCCGTTTTCTGGAACCGCCGCTACGAGCCGGCTGTTATCGAGCGGGATGTAGTCATCAAGAAACAACTGAGCGAAAAAGGTTTTACCGTTCAAAGTTTTAATGCTTCTCTGCTCCACGAGCCATGGCAAATTCGCACTAAGCAAGATCGGCCGTATCAGGTCTACACGCCCTATTGGCGGGCAGTGTGCGCGATGCCCGCGCCGGCCAGACCACAAGATACGCCTACGCGGCTCGATGGGCCGGGGAAGTGGCCTGCCTCACAATCCTTGGAGGCATTGGAGTTGTTGCCCCGCATCGACTGGGCTGGGGAGATGCGACACCACTGGACACCAGGCGAACAGGGAGCCAACAACCGCTTGCGTCACTTCTTGCGCCACGGCGTCGATACCTACAACACCGATCGCGACCGGCCCGCTATCGACGGCACCTCGGCCTTATCGCCCCATTTGCATTTCGGCGAGATCAGCCCCCGGCGGATCTGGTATGCCATTTTGGAAAAGTTTGGAGTATCGCAACCGACGGAGTTGCCCAGCGGGGGCGAGGTGTTTCTTAAAGAGATTGTCTGGCGAGAATTTGCTTATCAGTTGCTTTTTCATTTCCCGCACACGCCGACGCAACCGCTGCGCGACGATTACGCCCGTTTCCCCTGGCGCAGCGATGCTCAGGCGTTGCGTGCCTGGCAACGCGGCCGGACCGGCTACCCATTTGTCGATGCGGGCATGCGGCAACTGTGGGCGATTGGTTGGATGCATAACCGGGTGCGGATGGTGGTGGCCTCGTTTCTGGTCAAGCATCTGCTGTTGCCCTGGGTCGACGGTGCCCGTTGGTTCTGGGACACTTTGGTCGATGCCGACTTGGCCAGCAACACCTTGGGTTGGCAATGGTCGGCCGGTTGTGGCGCGGATGCGGCACCGTATTTTCGCATTTTCAACCCCGTGACCCAGGGCGAGAAATTCGACCCCACAGGCCAATACATCCGCCGTTGGGTTCCGGAACTTCGTGACTTGCCGACCCAGTTCGTGCATCGGCCCTGGGAACACCCGTCGCCACCCAAGGAGTATCCGCCCCCGCTGGTAGAGCATGTAATGGCCCGCGAGCGGGCTTTGCAAGCCCTAGCCAGCTTACAGTCGGCCAACTGAGTTTGTGTTGTTCCAGTTAGGGAGGAAGGGTTGTTCGCATTCCTGGAGGGGTCGGCGAACTGCAAAAAATGCCCTAAGATCTCGCTGACGATCGACTCACACCTGCTTTACGGCGGTATCCTTTTCGTGAGTTTGAAGGGGTTTTGCTGGGCGGGTGGACCTTCGTTGGGCCCACAGACCCTCTTGTTTCTGAGCCAAGGGGTGTTGTTGGGTAGCCTGCAAAAAGAACTGTTGCCGGTGGGCAGCTTGGAGTTGAAGGGCGGCTTGGAGTTGAAGTGGTTGTGACACGCTTGGCAAAGAAACAAACTTTTAGTCTCGGCAGAAATGAAAGAGTAAGCAGATAAGGATAAATGAATGAATGGATGGGTTTGGTATCCTCTGCCATGGTAACGCCGCGAAGCGACCAATCAGAAGCCTGCCTGGTCTGGAATTCTGGGCCTCTGCCCGATGCACCGCTGGCCGTTTGGGGTTGATTTCCTAAAACGGACTCCTACCCAGTCGAGCGCGAGGGGCGAACGACGGGGGCAGTGTCGTTGTTCGCGGAGATTTTCCCTTGCCTGCAATCATGCTCGGCGTATTCACCTTCACGCTGTTTCTCTCGGCTTTGCTATTGTTCTTTATCGAGTTGATGGTCGGCAAGTTGATGCTTCCCTTGCTGGGGGGCACGCCAGCGGTGTGGAACACTTGTATGGTGTTTTTTCAGGCGGTGTTGCTGGCGGGATATGCCTACGCACATTTCACCACGAAATACCTGACGCCGCGGAAGCAGGCTTCTCTACATCTTGTGATCCTTGTTCTGCCCTTGTTATTCTTTGCTGTCAACGGTCCGTTGACTATTCATCCGTGGCTGATTCAGGGACGTGAAAATAGCCCGATCTTTGCCCTGCTGCTAGTGCTGACCGTGTGTGTCGGCTTGCCAATGTTCGTGGTTTGTACCAGCGCACCATTACTCACACGCTGGTTCTCGGCCACCGACCACCCGGCAGCACGCGATCCTTACTTTTTGTATGCGGCAAGCAACCTAGGCTCGATGCTAGCTCTGGGGGCGTATCCGACCTTTGTCGAGTCGTCGTTCACCCTCAATGACCAACGCGTCTACTGGTGTATTGGTTTTGGGGTACTGGCGGCACTTACGGCAGGTTGCGCTTTTTTAATGTGGGCATCGGCTCCAGCCCCTGAATTGGTCCCTACAGGTCCTAAAACAAAACCTCAAAGCGGGGGGCCGACCACGGAAGCCAATAAGACACGGATCACTACTGACCGTTCGCAAATCACCACGGCGGCCAGCCTTGTAGAAGACAGCGTCGGCCCGACGACCGGCAAACCGGTTACGTTTTTACGCATGCTTCGTTGGCTGATCTTAGCAGCCGTGCCTTCGAGCCTGATGCTTGGAGCCACAACTTACATGTCGATGGACATTGCGGCAATTCCTCTGCTGTGGGTGCTGCCGCTGATGCTTTATCTGCTGACCTTTATCATCGTTTTCAGCGTCATTTCCATCCGCGTCCAAAATCTCGTGGTGGCCGTCTCCCTATGGGGGCTGCTGTTGTTGTTGGGATTGCTGGTGGCTCCCGATTACATCAAGACCGGCGTGATTAATTTTGTGGATGATTGGACCGGGTTGAACATTCAGCCTTACATCGGCGCAACCTGGTTCGAGGAAGGCAGCACGATTTTGCTCACGTTGCGTCTAGGCGTCCTGGCCGCGATGATCTGGGCCGGCTGGATCTTCACCTTGAAAGACAAAGAGTTGATCCATCATGTGATGGTGATGGTGATGCCTTTGCTCATTTTGCTGCTGATGTTTATGATGTATGCCGAAGTGAGCGCCTCTATCTGGGTGAAGATCGCGCTGCACCTAGCGACACTGTTCATCGTAGCGATGGTCTGTCATGGGGAGTTGGCCCGAGATCGGCCCGAACCGGAGCATCTGACCAATTACTTCCTGATCATGTCGTTCGGCGGGGTCGTGGGGGGCATGTTCAATAGCTTGGCAGCCCCCTTGTTGTTTATCTCGTACATCGAGTATCAGATTGCGATGATGGTGGCGTGCTGTCTAGTGCCGCCCCTGGGTGTTGCCCGAGAAAGCACTGCAGCCCGCATCGCCGACTTAGCCTTGTGTGCCACCTTTTTCCTGGTGGGGGGTCTGCTACTGATCCTGTTTTACCTGAGTTTCTATCCAGGCGAAGGCAAACCCTCCCAGATGCCCGACTGGGCCGACATGCCCTGGCAACACTGGCGGCACGCCTTGATGCTGTTTGTGCCCGGCTTCATCTTTGCTTGTTTGGCGGTTCTATTTGGCTGGTCTACCCCCGTGGATGAGAACGGCCAACCGATCGAGGATCACCCCCTCGACCGTGCTTTGGACATTCTGTTGCCCTTGGGCTTGTTGCTCTTGGTGCTGGGTCTCTTCTGGGGGCTACCTACTGCTGCAATGAAGGGACGCATCAACTATCTGGCCGAACTGATCAAACTGGATGCCGACCAGTTCCGCAACATCCTGATTTTCGGTCTGCCGGCGGTGTTGTGCTACACGTTTGTAGAGCGGAACATTCGCTTCGGCCTGGGAGTCGGGGCCATTATGCTGGGTGCGGGAATGTCGCTGGGCATTCGCGAAGGAGCGATGTATCAAGATCGCAGCTTCTTCGGTGTGTTGAAAGTCGAGGATAGCTTCGCCCGCTACCCCGAAGATCGCAGCTATCAGGCCGAGGCCTACTATGCCGTGCATCGGCTGGTTCACGGCACGACGCTGCACGGCAAGCAGTTTTTGGAAAAGGCACTGCGCAACTTGCCCTCGTCGTACTATCACTCCACCGGTCCGGTGGGCATGGTCATCCGTAACTACAACACTGACCCGAAGCGCCATCTGGCCGTGATCGGCTTGGGCACCGGGACGGTGGCGGCCTATGCTCTACCAGGCCAGCGGCTGGATTACTACGACATCGACCCGGTCGTGGTGGATATCTCCTACGATCAGAGCCGCTTTTTTACCTACATCGAGGATGCCGAAGACCGCGGCGTGGATGTTGGCCTGATCCTCGGCGATGCCCGCCTAACCATCGACCCGAACAATCCGCTCAATCGCGATGCCGACCCCAGCAAGCATGGCGTTCCGCGTCTGAAGCCGCTGCGCAAAGTCTATGACGAAGAAAATCGTCGCTACGTCGAGCCGATCCCCGAACGGCGCTACGGCGAACGACTGCTGGCTGAGGATAAATACGGCCTGATTTTCGCTGACGCCTTCAGTAGCGATGCCATTCCGGTTCACTTGATTACCAAAGAAGCGGTGAGCATCTACTTACGCCGATTGCATCAAGATGGGATCGTTTGTATTCATATCTCCAACCGTTATCTCGACCTGGAACCGGTTCTGGCCAACATCACCGCCGATTTGCGCAAGAATGGCATCCGAGACGAGAAGGGCAACCTGATTGAAGAAGTGCCCAACATTGTCTGCTATGGCATGAGCGACGACGACGAAATGGCCCCTGGCAAGAGCCGCTCCAACTGGGTAGTGATCACGCGTGACCTCAAGAACATTACTAAATTACTTGAAGTGCCACTCTGGACTACCGATGAGAACCAACTGGCAGGCCTGGGTTTGGCGGCTTGGCCGGCTTATCATCCTGGTTTGCAGGCAGCCACGGGCATGGGCCTCGCAGTTCGCGGCATCGCTGAGGAAATCGCCGTCAAGGCCCGTCAGGATGAAGATCCCAGCTACAAGCCGGCTCGAACACGTCGGGTTCAAACATCCGACGGTTCCGAAATCGTACAATCGGTGCTACTCAATGCCAAACCGAAGTGGCTGCCCCTTGAGAGCATAGACGACTTCGAGCAACGCCAAGAAGCTGACCTGAAAACCGCCCAACGACTCAGCGAGGAACTGAATCGCTTGGCCGACCAATCCAAGAAAGCCGATCTAGAGTTGCAAGCGGCCAACAAAGAATTAGAGCCGATCAAGACCGAGTATGAAGCGGCTCGGTCCAGCATGCGGACGCTACAAGAGATTCTCGACAAGGCGACACCCGCCACAGACAAGATCGATGTAAGCAAAAAACTGGCCGAGGCCAAGCAACGGGTCGAGATGCTCAAGCCGCAATACGAGGCCAAATTACAAGAGGTTGAAACCGCCCAGGACCGCAAAGAGTGGTGGACCCAACGTCGCCAAGCGGTCTTTGGCCAACTAGCACGAGTGGAGCGGAGGACGGATCCTGAGCGAGCCGCCGCCCGGGCCAAGATTCTCAAGCGGGTTGGTGTCTGGTCCGACGACTTCTCCAACCTTTTGAGCGTGTTTAATCGTTAAACCCTTTGATCGTCCTTTGGGGCCGGGCCGTCAGCCTGGCTGTGAATTTCTACACGGCGACGGCTTACATTCCGCTTGCACCACTCCGGCGTGGAGGTTACTCTAAGTTCATTCGCCACGGGATTTTTCGACTTCTTTGCGAGTTGAACCTACTCATGCGATTTCTTCTTGCGATTCTCCCGTTCGGCCTGCTGGCTACTGTCTTGCTTGCCGCCGATACGGCCTACCCCGCCCAAGTGGCCCCAGCGAGTCAAGATTACCAAAAGGCTATCAAGGCTGTGCGACTGCCTTCGGGAATGACCATCGAGCTTTGGGCCGCCGAACCGATGTTGGCTAACCCGGTTGCCTTCGCTCTAGATCAACGAAATCGCGTTTATGTGGCCGAGACGTTTCGCCTGCACCAGGGCGTTACTGACATTCGCGGCTATCTGGACCCCAAAGGCAATTACTGGCTCGACGAAGATCTTGCCTGCCGGACGGTGGAGGATCGCATCGCGATGACTCGGCGAAAGCTTGGCGCCCGAGTCGTTGACTGGGAGAAGCATCACGAGCGGATTCGTTTGTTGGAAGACACCACCGGCAAAGGCAAGGCCGACCGAGCTACCGTCTTTGCCGAGGGGTTCTGCAAGCTGGAAGACGGCCTAGGAGCCGGCCTGCTGGTGCGTGGCGACACGGTGTGGTACACCTGCATTCCGCATCTGTGGCAGCTGCGGGATGCTAAAGGTACAGGCACGGCCAGCGAACGTAAAAGGCTGTCCAGCGGCTATGGCGTGCGCTACGGGTTCATCGGGCACGACCTGCACGGCCTGATCATGGGACCCGACGGCAAGCTATATTTTTCAATTGGGGATCGAGGGCTGAATGTCCCCCTGCCGGGGGGTAAGCGACTGGAATATCCCGACACGGGAGCGGTGTTACGTTGCAATCTGGACGGCAGCGAGTTGGAAGTTTTTGCCAGTGGTTTACGCAATCCACAGGAACTGGCCTTTGACAACTATGGGAATCTGTTCACCGGGGATAACAACTCGGCTGGAGGCGACCGTGCTC